>JAHCSU010000419.1 GCA_023522315.1 Nostoc sp. CCCryo 231-06 | reverse complement strand
ACAGAAAGATTATCGAAAATCACACCAAAATCGTGAACATCTACACCAGATTCGTGCTTTATATGTTCCAGAAATGTTTGCTCACGGCTACCAAGCACTGACGGATGAGACTGAAGTTATATATCAAGTGGGCGAATTTTACACGCCAGGGTATGAAAGAGGTTTACGCTATGACGACCCATTCTTTGCCATTGATTGGCCTCTAGATGTGACTGAAATTTCTGGAACATATAAAGCACGGCGGTTATCTGGGGTAAGTTCCACACCGATGTGTGATAAAAAGCTAGGAGATTCTGGACGCATATCAATAATTACGTCATAGATAGCACCTTTAGTACAGCGAATTAATTTCGTTTCTGCTGCTGGCAGAATTTGATAGTGCATTCCCCGGATAGTGCCTTTTTTATAGTTAAAAGACAGGTTACATTGGGCAACAGTTGGCTTTAATCCGTGCGCTTCAAATTCTTGAGCGCAGAAAGACCGAGCAAAAAAACCACGGTGGTCTGGTTTTTCTTCTAAGTCAATAATGAATGCATCTTTGAGTGCGGTTGTGGTGAAAATCATGTGATTCCTTGAAGATGAATGTTGAGTACAGAAAATAGACGAACCACAGAGGCGCAGAGGACACAGAGATATGAGAGTTTGAGAGATATTTTGTGTCAGTCATAAACCTACAAGTTTGATAGTGTGCAACTCTTTTTCAGGGCTGCTGAATTGATGTGTCAATTCTCATTCCCTTAGTAATGCTCATTCTCTTCCTCTGTGTTCTCTGTGCCTCTGCGGTTAATTAAATTAATTTAAGTTGAAACTTTAACTGCATCTGATGCAGAACGTAACTCTACTCTAGGATAAGTATCATCCCAATATTGGGTACAAAGGTCTGGCCGTTCGGGAGGATTGGCGGTGTAACACAAGAATAATGTTGATCGGTCTTCTGTGCGGACTGTGCCGTGATGCAAAGCATTTTTCGTATCTACAAGAATGACTGTACCTGCTGGGCCTGGGCAGGATTTCCAAGCTGATTTGGGGATGACTGGTTTTACTTGTTCATCATCTATACCCATATAACCTGACTTCCAAAGTTTGTAGTAAACTCGAAAATAATTCCAACTAAATAAGGAAGTTAAAGAGCGAGGGATATATTCAAAAGGCCCAGTTTTTTGTTCTACATCATTCAAGTAAATAATGATTTTGATAATGCGACGGTCTTCTGCATCACTATGCCATAGTAGCGTCCCAAACTGATGTTTGCTCTTGAAATCTTTGCGTAAATGTACACCATGAAAAGCAATTGGAAGACCAATATAATTTTCGATGATGTTGAGTAGCCTTTTCTCTACCCCCCAGGCATAAAATTCTGGTAAACCTGTAACTGTGTAAATTTGTGGCAACCTTTCATCTAGATGGCTATTGTTGAGATTCTCCATCTGAGACAATTGATGGTAAGCAGCTTTGAGCAGTTCGGAGCTAGAGTTGAACCCTAAATCTGCTAATGTTGTGACACAAACGCCGTCTTTTTTGAGAGTATTAAGGATGTTGCGATCGCTTCCTTCTAATGCTGGCAGATTTCTGCTATGCTTCCAACGGGCTACGTAATATTCAAAGTCAGAAGATAGTATAGCGATTTTGCGTTTCATAGCGCTAAACATGGCGTAAATCTCTCCTATTTTTAATATATATTTGTTAGCAATTTAATTGCTTACGGCTTATAAGTCCGCACTTCTTGAGTAGGTATTTCACTTGATTCTGCTAATCCGAACTCTTTAGAAACCATCACGTCAAAAGCACACAAGCTAACTAAAGCCAAAAATGGAACTACTATTTTGATAGCGGACATAGGCCATCTTCTTAAAGCACCCAAGAAAACCTTCAAGTTGACTTCTTTACCGTTCTGCAAAAGCATCCGTCTACAAAACTGCTTAGAATATCCACTTTTCTCTAATTTCAAAATCACTTCGGGTATGTGTTTGTATTGCATTAACAGTGCAGATTTTGGTTCTTTCTGCCAATAACTCACACCAACAACACATTCCAAATAAGTATCTTGAGTGACGATTACTCTGCCATTAGCAGCACAATATCCGGCTAAATATGCTAAAGATATCCAGTTATTCTCAGCATCTGGCCAATCTTGCAGAGCGCGTTTTACTAAGTCAGTGCGATAGACTGTAGCAGTCAGAAAAATAACTGCGCCAACACTTTTTGAGAAACAATGCTCAAATATAGCTTTACCATCGCCATTACCATCTTCACTATCTACATCAAACCAGCGATTACCAACAATTGTTGGTGGATGAACTGGTTCACCAGTAATTTGGTTTCGTCCGGAAAAGTTGAGAAACAATAATGATAAATCTTCATGTTGCTTGAGTTTGCTAATCACATAAGCAATGGCTCTATCTTGAATTGGGTCATCATCACCGATTGTCCAAACATATTTTGTTGTTGTAGACTTTAGGCAATACATAATATTTTTGACCACGCCTAAATTCTTCGAGTTTTTATTTGATTTAAATGTAAGATTGTTAAGTGTGACTTGCCATTTTTGGATCACCTCTTGAGTATTATCTGTTGAACAATTATCAGATACTAAAATTTCACATTCATCTTCAAAACCTTTAATAGCTTGAGCCAACCAACTAAGTTGCTTATCTAGAAGATGGGCACGATTGAATGTAGGAATAGCAATAGTCAGCAGTTTATTCATATTAAGCTCTAATTTTTAGTGAATAAAGACTAAGAACAGCTTAGTAATTCATAAGCTGCTTCCCAGTCTAATTTTTTGTGGTTCGGCGGCAAGAATTTATAATAGATACACCTTTTAATTACTCTTTAGCGATTTCAAAAAAATGGTTGGATATTTTTTATTTGGAAACCACTTAAATATTACCTATTATCATACCGAAAACTAAAAATAGTAAGTAAAGTAATAGGCAGATTTTTTTATAATTAGTAATTACGGCGCTATTAAAACCCGATCCGGAATAGGAGACGGATAAATTTTTACTTCAGGAATTGGCACTACAAACTGTCCACCCCACTCGCCAATAAATGCCATTTGTTCCATAATTTCTTCCTTGAGATTCCAAGGTAAAATTAGAAGATAATCTGGTTTGGTTTCGCGGATTTTCTCTGGTTCAAAGATGGGAATATGAGTGCCAGGTAAAAATAAGCCCTGCTTGTAAGGATTGCAATCTACTGTGTAATCAATAAAATCTTTAGCAATCCCACAGTAATTGAGCAATGTATTGCCTTTAGCAGGTGCGCCATAACCAACGATTGATTTACCTTCTGCTTTAACTGTCAAGAGAAAATTTAATAGTTTGTGCTTTGTTTCTTTGACTTTTTCTCCAAATGTCATGTAAGTCTCTATGCGATGCAGTCCGGCGGCAATTTCTTTAGCTTTCAGATGTCTAACTCGTTGACTAATGCTGAGATGAACAGCGTAGTCATGTTTGGCATAAATTCTTAGTGAACCACCGTGAGTTGGTAATTCCTCTACGTCAAAAAGTTGCAAGTTGTGCGCTGCAAAAACTTTTTCGATTGTGAGGAATGAGAAATAAGAAAAATGCTCGTGATAAATAGTATCAAACTGATTTTGTTGAAGAAGTTGCAAAATATGAGGAAACTCCATCGTCAAAATGCCGTTCGGTTTGAGGATGAGTTTCATTCCAGCGATGAAATCGTTTAGATCCGGTACATGAGCTAAAACATTATTACCTATCAAAAGGTCAGCTAGTTTTCCTTGTGTCACTAGTTCTTTGGCAGTTTCAACTCCAAAAAACTTGTTGATACTAGGAATGCCTTTGTCTTCAGCAACTTTAGCTATATTTGCTGCTGGTTCTATTCCTAAAACAGGGATTCCCTTTTCTAGAAAATATTGCAGGAGGTAGCCGTCGTTACTGGCAATTTCAATAACTTGATTATTGTGATTAAAGCCAAACTTTTCTACCACCATCTCCGTGTAAGCCTTGGCATGTTTTAGCCAACTTACCGAGTATGAAGAAAAATAAGCATAGTCGCTGAAAATGTGATCGGGTGTTTCAAACTGTTCTAATTGAACTAAAAGAGTGTCTTCAGAGACATAAGCATGGAGAGGATAAAATTTCTCTGCATTATTTAGCTGTTCTGCTGTTAAATAGGCATTAGCTAAAGGTGACATTCCCAGATCAATAAAGGTTTGGTGCAGGGGTTGACCACTAAAACGACATTTTGCGATCGCCATAAGCTTTAAGTCACTAATTGCAAATAATTTGATAGATAGGATAAGTCCGAATCAAATAGGTTGATTCGGAAGCTTAGATTATTTGTTCGCTGCTGCTAGGCTACTCTAGCTACTTTTTATTCCAGAAAAAATCTTTGTCAATTTGCTCGGTACGAATCAGGTACTCTAGTTGCCTTAAGCGGGTAAATCCTCTAAACAAGAAAGTATCTTCAGCCATGTGTATTTGACTGAATAAATCAAATAACTGCTGGGCACCAAGTCGGGCATTCCAATCACACTTAAATCCAGGTAGGATTGTGTTGATTTTCTCGAAAGATACCCGATAGCTGCGGTTATCTGAACCGTTGTTACCAAAGAACAATTTACAATCTGGGAAAATATCAGCAATAATTTCCGCGATTTCTTTGACGCGATAGTTGTTTGCTGTATCTCCCACGTTGAAGATTTGTTTATGTACAATATCCCGTGGTGCTTCTAAGGTGCAGACTATTGCTTTGCAAATATCCAGTGCGTGGACTAATGGCCGCCAGGGTGTACCATCACTGGTCATTTTGATTTTTTTGCTAGTCCATGCCAACCCTGCTAAGTTGTTTAAAACAATATCAAAGCGCATCCTGGGAGAAGCACCAAAGGCAGTGGCATTCCGCATAAAGGTGGGAGAGAAGTCATCGTCAGCGAGTGGTGTGACATCTCTTTCTACGAGAGTTTTGCATTCTGCGTAGGCGGTTTGGGGATTAATTGGGGATTCTTCTGTGACATCACCTGCGGTAGCAACACCATAGACACTGCACGAAGACATATATACGAAGCGACGCACACCCATAGCCTTAGCCAGACTAGCCAGACGAACTGAACCTATATGATTAATTTCGTAGGTAATATTAGGTGCTAATTGTCCGGCTGGATCGTTGGAGAGTTCCGCCATGTGAACTATTGCTTCAACACCTTCCAAATCATCAGGGGTGATGTTGCGGATATCTTTGTTGAGGGTTTTGGGTGTCACCCCATTAGCGTTGTACAGCCAACCAACTTTATAAAAACCGGTATCTAGACCGATAACTTCATGTCCTCGTTCAATTAGCAGAGGGGGTAATAACGAACCAAGATAGCCTTCTGTTCCAGTTACTAATATTTTCATTGTGGTTAATACCTTTGTATTGATGAGTTAAATTTTTCGTTTAGTAGGGGCGCACAGATGTTCGCCCTAATGGGTGTTGCATCCAAGAGGGAACCGCTATACTTTTCGTTTATATGCAATAACTCGACCTCTCTCCAAACCTCTCTCCTAAGAGGAGAGAGGCTTTGAATCTTACTCCCATTCCCTTGTAGGGAAGGGGTTGGGGGTTAGGTCATTGGACTAAAACCAGAAGCGCTATATATATCGGCTAACATTCATTACATAGTTTGCCGACTAACCCATTGGGTAGCAGCACTCTATAGCGGTTCTTAATTGATGCACTACACTTTTTTCTTGTGAGATGGGTATCTTACCCGTCTCTTGTATTTCCAGGCTGGAAAAGATGCCCACTATACAAGATTCATCCTTTTATTCAGCAGCCCGGAAGTAATAACTATGTTATCTATGCAGTTACTGCAATATCTAGATGCGAAAGTTGGGGAATTTCTGCCACAAGCGCTTTGCCGATTTCTAGAGAAGATGTAGCCGCAGGAGAAGGAGCATTGCAAACATGAATGGAGTTTTGACCAGAAACAATCAAAAAGTCGTCTACAAGCCTGCCGTCGTTCATTAAGGCTTGAGCGCGAACTCCTGCATGGGTGGGAACTAAATCTTCTGCTTGAACTTCGGGGATTAGTTTTTGCAAGCTTCTGGTGAAGGCTGCTTTACTAAAGGAACGAATGATTTCTTGGATGCCTTCATCAGCGTGTTTGGCTGCTAATTTCCAGAACCCAGGATAGGTGATGACTTCAAGAAAATCCCGTAAGTCAAAGTCGGTTTTTTTGTAACCTTCGCGTTTGAGCGACAGAACCGCGTTTGGCCCTGCATGGACGCTACCATCAATCATCCGGGTAAAGTGAACACCCAAGAAGGGAAAATCTGGATTGGGAACTGGGTAAATTAGTGTTTTGACGAGATAACGTTTTTCTGGGGTGAGTTCGTAATATTCTCCCCGGAATGGAACAATTTTTGCTTGGGGTTCAACTTGACCTAATTTGGCGGTGCGATCGCTATGCAATCCAGTACAATTAATTACAAACCGTGTTTCAAAGCTACCTTTGTTTGTTTGCAGTACCTGATTTTTACCACTTGGAGAGATTTTCAGAACTTTTGTATTGAGGTGTAAATCCCCACCCTGCTGTTGAATTAGCTGGGCATATTTAAAACAAACTTGCTTGTAATTAACAATACCAGTTGAGAGTACCCGAAGTCCACCTACACATTTTACATGAGGTTCAATTTCCCTGACTTCTTCGGGGCTAATTCTCTTAACTTCTATGCCATTGTCTAAGCCACGTTTGTAGAGATTTTCTAAGCGTGGTAGCTCTTGTTCATCAGTTGCAACAATAACCTTACCACAAACTTCATGCTCAATTCCATGCTCTTGACAAAACTCTACCATAGAGCGAGAACCGTCACGACAAAATTTAGCCTTGAAACTTCCTGGTTTGTAGTAAATACCAGAATGAATTACACCGCTATTATTGCCGGTTTGGTGAAATGCCCATTGACTCTCTTTTTCTAGAACTAAAATACGCGCATTGGGATAGCGTTTTCCTAAAGCCAATGCTGTAGAGAGTCCAACTATTCCCCCACCTATAATTGCAAAATCATACATTAGGATTATTGTACTTTAAATTACAGTAAATCTATCAAATTGGGAGTGGGGAGTTAAAACTCATAACTCCTGTACAGACGCGATTAATCGCGTCTCTACTCAATACTCTTGTACAGACGCGATTAATCGCGTCTCTACTTACCAAACTTTCCAAGGGGCTTGAGTGCTTTTCCATAACCCCTCTAGGTAGTTTTTATCGCGTAAAGTATCCATAGGTTGCCAAAAACCATCATGTTTGAAAGCAGATAGTTGTTCCATATCAGCTAGCTTTTCTAATGGCTCTTGCTCCCATACTGTAGAGTCATCAGCAATCATATTGATTACTTCTGGTTCTAACACAAAATAACCGCCATTAATCCAAGCTCCATCACCTTCGGGTTTTTCCCGAAAACTGGTAATTTTAGTTTGCTCATATCCTAAAGAAATGGCACCAAAACGTCCGGCTGGTTGAACGGCTGTGAGTGTTCCTAAGGTCTTTTGTTCTTTATGAAAGTTAACTAGCTCGGTGATATTAATATTACTTACACCATCACCATAAGTAAAGCAAAAAGTTTCATTACCCAGATGTTCGCTGATTCGCTTTAAGCGTCCGCCTGTCATTGTATTATCACCCGTATTTACTAAGGTGACACGCCAGGGTTCAGCATAACCAGAATGCACGTTCATCTGGTTAAATCGCATATCAAAGGTAACATCTGACATGTGTAAGAAGTAGTTAGCAAAATACTCCTTAATTATGTAACCTTTGTAACCGCAACAAATAATGAAGTCATTAATGCCGTGAGCAGAGTAAGTTTTCATTATGTGCCAGAGAATTGGCTTACCACCAATTTCAACCATCGGCTTGGGTCTGATACTAGTTTCTTCACTGAGGCGTGTACCAAGTCCTCCAGCCAAAATCACCGCTTTCATGCAATTACCTCGGAGATTTGTAGGGATATTATTATTTGACCGTGCCAATTTTAGATTCTGGATTTACAATTTGGGATTAATGCTCGAATGTCACGAGCCTATGAGTAGATTTTCTCTGCCCATTATCATAGTGGGGCATGTACAAAAAAACTCTTTTAATAGAAAATCCAAAATCTAAAATCCAAAATTGTTTGACTTTATCAACATGAAGAGGATGCACTTAGATAGAGAAAAATTTATTTCTGTTTTCTCTTTCTACGTCAATAATCTAACTGTTATTTTCCCCGAAATTATGAAGTAAATATAAATTAAAATCTTTTCTATATAAAAGCTATATGAATATCTAGAAATAGGAAAATAAATTACTCTTTTAAATAAAAATGTTACCAAATAAATAACTAGGGTTAGCATTAGCTAACCCTAGTTAGGCTTGATTTATAAAATTCAAACCAATAATATACCAGTAAAAAAACTTACTTGTTTTTAGTTAGTTTTTTCCAAATTACTTGAGCTTTGGAATAAAGGGTCACATTTGTTTTCTACGACTACACACATGTTACTGAGTGCTTGCTGATAGTTATCCATATCATCTTGCTCAAGAAAGAATTTGGCAGATGCCTGTATATCCTCGACAGCTTTCGCCTGATTTTTGTTAGATTCACTACCGCCATATTGTGCTAGTTCATAGCGAACCATGCCTCGTTTGAGATATACTTTTGCTAGTTTGGGGCTGATAGCTAATGCTTGGTTAAAGTCAGCGATCGCTTGATGATATTCTTGCTCATAATTGCTGCTATATTGAGCAATTTGATAATAGACAACACCTCGCTGAAAGTAAGCTTCTGCTTTGGATACATTAAGTTTTATGGCGTGAGAAAAATCTGTGAGCGCTCTTTTGTAAGCTTGTTGAGATTCACCGCTATATTTAGCCATTTGGGTGCGGACAATCCCGCGTCTGATATAAGCTTCAATTTCATTATTATCCAGACCAATGGCGCGATTATAGTCTGCGATCGCTAGGTTATACTCTAGATCGGGATCGTTGCTATATTCGGCGAGCATATAGCGGGCATTACCCCGATTCACGAGAGCTTTGGTTTGATTAGGATTGATTTTCAGAGCTTGGCTATAATCTACAACTGCTCCTTCGTAATCTTTCATGTTATAGCGAGCATTGCCACGATTTACAATAGCTCTGGCATGTGTCGGTTCTTGTTCAATTGCTCCGGTAAAGCTGGCAATTGCTTTTTCATAATCTCGGTCTTTGTAAGCAGTATAACCTTGCTGATAGTAATCAGCGAAGCTGAGTTTGTTAGTTGTCTGGCGAGACTTCAGTGTTTGTTGAGTGTAAGCATTTTGGGTAACCAACGGCTGAGTAAATTTAATCATTACATCCGCATATCCCAATAAACCAAAACCCAGCAAGCAACAAATAATCGGGTACAACTTTGACTTCTTGGAAGGTTTATAAGATGCACCGCTTGGGGTAATTACTGGCTGCCAATAATTAGCTGAGTGCGGTGACATGGTTCGCTGTGGAAAATGCGGTGTCTGGGTGTAGTGCTTTTTCCGTTTGATTCGCGGTTGGAGATGTTCTCTAGCTTCTATAGCCCGATGTGATGGGAAGGGGTCGCGTCCGCCTAATCGCACGGTACGTTCACACCAGGGACAGCTACGCATGTGGTTGTTGTAGCGATGCTGAGGGTTTGTCGTGCAGGTAATCAGGGAATCTTCGGCTTCAGCAATAGCTGATAGCCAAGCCTGGGCACTGGGGCGCAGATGTGGGTTGTTGTGACCGTCTTCAAAACAACGGACAAATAGTTCTTGTAGGCTGGGATGCAGAATTTCCCAAGCGGGTGCAATGGGTGTAGGAAGGTAGGGTACGTAACGCTTTTGGCTGTAAGTAAAATGACCCGATGCAATGCGGGCTTCGTAGGGCGGTGGCTCAATAGCACCTTGAAAAATCCCCGAAAATGGGTGCGTGCCTTCCATTAAGAGTTGGAATACCAGCACCGCTAACCCAAATAAATCGTGAGAAATTTCGCGATCGTGCTGGGCAAAAGTTTTATTCTGTAGTTCTGGTGGGGTAAACTCTGGTTTACCCACTGGGCAGCGATAAACAACATTGCTGCTTGGGTCGAGTACTTGGAAGGAGTCTGTGTCTATCAAAGTCACCAGTGCTGTGTCACTGACGAGGATATTTGACTCGTTTACATCACCAATACAATATCCACTAGCGTGTAAAGCAGCAAAAGCCGCCGCCAAGTTACGAGCCGTGCGGAGCAGGTACTGATAGTTGAATAGGGGACAGTGTTGGCGACGGGTTCTGGGGTTGTAAAAGTCGATGATTGGACGCATCCCTTGAATGCGTGGCATCAAAAAGCCGAGGATGGGATTTTTGCCATCTGCCGCCCGTAATAAATCCTCTGGCCAGGCGATAGAGATATGCCCTAAACTCGCCGTCGGGTTTTCTGGCGGGTTGGCAAGCATGGCCTGGAGTTTATCGGCATGGGCAATGGTTGGCTTGTGGTAAATCTTTGCCACCAAATTGTTATCGGATGGCACCGCATAAACACAAGCTTCACCGCCACGTCCCAAACTGACATTGAGACTGAGGATTTCTTTTCTAGGGGAACAACGTAGTACCTGCATAATGAAATTACCGCTAACGGAGTTATTGTAAGATGTGAAACCTGTAAATTTTTTGCTTATGAGTTGTTGAATGCAGCTATAATGAGTGTTAAATCATCATCAGTGCGTTGCGTAATTCGCTCTGAGCGTAAAAACTTTACCAACTGCTCCTTCGCTTCTGTCTTATCCTCGGTATTAGCTACAAATTCAAACAGAGGAAAAAAGAAGGGTTTGTGAGGTTCGCCAACAACCATATTCAAAGCCAGCATTTGTAGTCCGTCGGTGATGATGCCAACATTTACTATGTCTGTGCGCCAGACTTTCATCTGCGCTGTATCTAAGGCAGTAGGAGAAGTTAAAAAAGTTGTTTCGTTAATGTATTCGCCGCTATCAGGTATAGTCAGTGCCAAGAGGTTGCCCATGCTATCTTTTGCCACTGCCAAACCATCACCTATTTGTATTACAGCCACAACTTCTGGTGTGGCAAGCATCACAATTAAGGTAGTGGCTAAATCTTGGGGCTGTTTGTCACAAGTAGCCGCCTCATCATCCACAGCTTTTTTGGCGGCTAGTATGGCATCATTTAAGAGCGATCGCACATAAGCATCATCAGTCAAACTTTTCCGGGTGAGTCCAATGGTTGAAATGTTTTCTATTGCTGTCTCCACAGCAATCATCGCTCCCACTTTTCCAAGGCTAGCAGAACCCGCGCCATCTGCTGCGGCCGCCACTAAAACGTTATCTGATAATACCTGCCAGTGATGAGCATCCTGACATAACTGATTGTTTTTTAAGTGACTTGTACCACATACAGACGCAGCCACAATCCGCCATTGAGCAATCTGTTTCAATATGTTCATAGATTTTTTTCCAGCAGCTAGCTGTGTAAACATCAAGCTGCGATTTTTTATTAAACAGTCCCCCAACCAATCGGCGGTAGTGCTACCTGTTCGTCCACCTGCGAATGGGAAACAGCCGACATACTAGTTGACAGCCAGACAAACATCTCGATAAAATTTAATCCTTTCAGCTTCAGGGGGGTACGCACAGCTATTTGATTTAAACGAGTCATATTCGCATTTTCAACACCTACCGTAAAAAATGCTACACGCTTATTCGCCTCATCTCCCTGTAGGCGTTGGGATGCTTGCTCTACCACATTTTCTAACTCGCCTTGTGGTTCTCCATCGGTAATCATGAATACCCAAGGACGATAGTAAGCAATTCCATTGGTACGATACTGAGATTTCCGCTCTTGAATTATGTCTAAAGCTTTATGAATTCCTGCACCCATTGTAGTCAATCCCTGCGCTGTCAAAATCGGCGGATTGAATTGATCGGCAGTCACAAAGTCTTGTACTACATTGATATTACTATCAAATGTTACGATCGCCACTTCCACCCGTCTTGCAGCTAAGGAATTTTTGACTAATTCATCCTTTAAACTTAGTAAACCCTGATTTAAAGCCTCAATCGGGTCTCCTTGCATCGAGCCAGATGTGTCTAGTAACAGTACACAAGGACAACGTGGTTCTGGGTTCTCAGCAAATTCTACTACTTCATCAAGTCTTAATGTATCATCCATAACTTTTTGTGTTATGTTAAAGTTCAAAGCTTTATTTCCCTTTTCTCAGAGTATATAATTACAGTTGCCGAAGCAGCTTACAGAATATAGTAGCTAGTGGTAGATGCTCTAATTTTTATTAAACAAATTTTTTTCATGAAGTTCTCTACATATTTAAGAAGAACTTGAGAACAGCTTAGTTTAGCAAAAAAGAGTTTATCAAAACGCAGCATTCCCCGTTGTAATGTATCTACCCAAAAATTATATCCATTAACCCTACAGTACAATAAATACGTAAACTTTCCTATATAACTTTTTAAAGATTTTATGTAGAAGAATCGTTCTTTTATATAAAAGTAATTAACCATAATTAAGCTCATTAGCTCTAAAAGTATACCAGTGTAACTGTGGAAACTTGGAATCAAATTTACCTCTTTAAGTGAGTGGGCATAAATAAACATCATTATTAAGGTCTTCAGTCAAGAGTAGTCGGTAGTAAGTAAAATCTAGAAGTAACTAACATCTACTGATAGTCTAGCTATGATAGATGTTTACGTTTATTCATACCCACCTACTTTTTTTTGAGATAGATAAATTAAGTAGAATGTGCCAAATGTAACAAATAAGCTCTAATTAAAATATATACATATTTTAAAAGGAATATTTTGTACGGAGAGAAATATTACAAAGAAGAAAATATTTCATAGCTGATATTTTCAATTTACAAATGTTCGGTTGTTGATTCCGCAAAAAACTTGAGAAATATGAATAATTCCGGTGTATTCACCAAACTACGTCCAATAAGTTTGTTAAGACAGTTATCCAATTGCTCCGACAGTACTTGTTTACAAGCATTGAGTAACTCAGTTTCTTGGTCGATTTACCTAGAACAGGGAAGAATAACCTACGCTACCCATTCAGTGGAACCCTTTGACAGGCTAGAACGTCATTTGCGTCGCCTCAGCCACCAAACTCCACTGCTTACCAGTGAAGTTCGTGTTCAATTACGTCTAATGTTTGAACCTGATTCACACACTCAGTTAATCGAAAATGACAGCAATTTAAGAAGCCACCCTCCTGAATATCAGGCTATATCCTGGCTTGTTAGTCAACAACATTTACATTCTACACAAGCAGCAGTGCTGATTCAAGAATTAGTTCAAGAGGTGATTGAATCATTTTTGCTAATCAAAGAAGGTACTTATGAATTAGCAGAACCACTTGATAGAATACCAATGATTTGCAGGTTAGATGTAGAAAAAATTCTAGAACATTGCCAAGTAAGATTAAAAGAATGGCAAGCTTTTGTTCCTCAAATTTGTTCTCCATATCAACGTCCATATCTGTTGATTAACAGCAAAATTGAGGAAAAAGATTTACCAAAACTCCAGCCAGATTTAACTAATTGGATGAAAGGTTTTAGCCTGTGTCATCTAGCCGTAATTTTGAATCAAGATGAAATCCAACTGGCTCACACTTTATACCCTTACATACTTAAGGGTGCGATTATCTTGCATGAAGCTGATCCACCTTATGATAAATTACCAAAGATATTTGAAGAGCGATTTCTACGACGGTCACTGAGCGCAGCCGAAGTGCGGGCTACGCCTACGCTTTTGCCAAAATTCATAAGAGAGTTAGTTGACACCAAAAAAGAAGTAAATACCACCCTCAGTTCTTACCTAGATATTTCTGAAGAGAATATAGCTCCTGTCCAACAATTACCACAGATTTCTCCTTATCCAAAAGAGAACTTTCAGGAACCAACAATATCAAATAACATAAATCCTACTTCCCAAAGAGTAACCTCTGCTACTATAACCGCACAAAAAGTCCACAAGATTGTTTCTGTAGATGATAGCCCCACAATTCTCAAAGAAATTAGCCGTTTCTTAGAAAATGAGAATTTCTCTGTAGTGACTATTAACGATCCAGTAAAGGCAGTTTTGTCAATTATAAGGCACAAACCGGATTTAATTTTGTTGGATTTAAACATGCTAGGAATTGATGGTTATGAATTGTGCCGAATTATACGAAATAATTCAATATTTCAAAATACTCCGATCATTTTTGTCACTGGGAATAAAGGGATTGTAGATAAAGTAAAAGCGAAATTAGTAGGGGCATCTGGATATCTGACAAAACCCTTTACCCGCGCCGAATTACTGAAAATAGTCTTTATGCATTTGACTTAAATTCACCACTCCAATGAGTCTTTTTTCTGCACATTACTTTATGCGATAATTTACACATGACTACTAATCTAGAAATTGACGAAAACTTAATTAAGGAGAGCTACTCGATCTTGGTGGTCATCCAACTAAGGACGCGGTTGTTGAAGAGGCATTACGAGAGTATGTACAACGTCGAAAGCAACTGAAAATTATGAAGCTATTTGGCACGATTGAATACGAGGATGATTATGACTACAAGCAACAGCGCCGGAGTGGATGAAAGTCATTATATTTATTATCTGATTCCGAAATCACCAGAAAATAATGGCACCTCATAAAGTTTAAATATCTTGTCTATAGAAATCAGCGTTAAACCTTCTACTAAAGCTTGAGAAATTAGCATTCGGTCAAAGGGATCTTTATGATATAGAGGTAAACCCGCTTTGGAAACTACAGGCTGTTCTTGGGGTTGAGACAAAGGCAAAACCCTTGCCCAAGGTACACCCTGCCGAGTTAGCGTCACTTCAACATGATTTTGGATATCTGACAATAAATCAGCTAAATTATCCGATAAGTCAGCAATATCGAAAGTTTTTGATGACATTTTTATTTATGCCCTACTCATTACCAGCATTATATAGGAGTCCTAAATTGTTTGTAGTATATTGTTCTGCCAGTCTAACGTAGTAGGATTGTTCAAGTAAAAGGGTACGCCTTGCGGGGCGAGTAGCCATCGATCGCTTCTTGCACCCTAAAATGAGAACAAAAGACGATTCCTAAAACAAGCACACTCCATGCGTATTTCTCTAAATTGGCTGCGCGAACTAGTAGAGATAAAACTTAGTCCAGAAAAATTAGCCGAAACCCTGACAATGGCGGGGTTTGAGGTAGAAGAAATTGAAGATCGCCGCACTTGGGCAAATGGCGTGGTTGTCGGGAAAGTGCTTGAGCGTCAACCCCACCCCAACGCCGATAAATTGAGTGTTTGCCAAGTGGATATCGGTGCTGATGAGACTTTAAATATTGTTTGTGGCGCTGCCAATGTGAAGGCAGATATCTATGTGCCAGTGGCAACTACGGGTACTTACTTACCCAACATCGATTTAAAAATTAAACCTGCAAAATTGCGTGGTGTCCCATCTCAGGGCATGATTTGTTCTTTAAAGGAACTCGGTTTGCCCACCGATGTAGACGGAATTCATATTTTTACCCAGGAAAATTTACCATTGGGTAGTGATGTGCGTCCTTTGTTGGGTTTAGATGATGTCATTTTAGACTTAACTGCAACTGCCAATCGTGCTGATGCTCTGAGTATGGTAGGCGTAGCTAGAGAAGTAGCAGCTTTAACTGGTGGAAAGTTGAGCATTCCTGAACCTGGTGAAGTCTCTATTAACAAAAGTACAGGAAATTTAGCTTTAAAAATTGCCGATACGCAAGCTTGTCCTGCATACATCGGTACGGTAATTGAACAGGTTAAAATTGCTCCATCTCCTGAATGGTTGCAACAGCGTTTGCGGGCTGCTGGAGTACGTCCCATAAGTAATGTGGTGGATATTACTAATTATGTTTTGTTGGAATGGGGACAACCACTGCACGCCTTTGATTGCGATCGCATACAATCTGTTGCAAGTAGCGAAAATTTAACCATCGGTGTTCGCTTCGCCACTGCGGGAGAATCCCTCAAAACCCTGGATGGACAAACTCGCACCCTATCAACCCAAAATTTGTTAATCACCGCTAACGACAAACCCGTTGCACTGGCGGGAGTTATGGGTGGAGAAGAAACCGAAGTCCATGAAGGGACTCAAAGCCTAGTTTTAGAAGCAGCTTTATTTGATTCCGTAGCAATTCGCCGTTCTTCCCGGAGTGCAGGCTTAAGAAGTGAGGCTTCTGGCAGATATGAACGGGGAGTTAATCGCGCTGAGTTGGAAATAGCTAATCGCCGCGCCTTATCTTTAATTAGCGAATTGGCTAGTGGAATTCTTGTCCAGCAGGAAATTGCCGACACTCGCCCCGATCCTTCTAGCTGGAGTCGTTCCATTGCACTGCGTTTAGACCGAGTTAATCAAATATTGGGGCCAATCGATTTAGGAGAAGACACAGGTGAACTCCAAGAACAAGATGTTGAACGCATCCTGACTGCATTGGGTTGTCAGTTGACTCCTTCAGGAGAAGATAGCACCCATCAACCTACATGGTCAGTTTCTGTCCCACCCTATCGTTACCGCGACTTAGAGCGAGAAATTGATTTAATTGAAGAAATCGCCCGTCTCTATGGTTACAACAGATTCTGCGATACTTTACCAGAAAAAGCGGAAGCTGGCTATCTGCCTTTAGACGAGGAACTGATTCGCAAATTACGAGCTTTCCTCCGGGCTGAAGGGTTGACAGAATTAATTCACTATTCTTTAGTCAAACCAGGAGAAGACAGAAATATAGTACTGTCAAACCCCTTATTTGTCGAATATTCAGCGCTGCGAACCGATTTGATATCTGGGTTAATTGATGCCTTTCAATACAATTTAGAGCAGGGTAATGGTGCCCTTAACGGCTTTGAAATCGGGCAAATTTTCTGGCAAGAAGAAGACGGTTTGCAAGAAACAGAAACCCTTGCGGGGATTGTGGGAGGGGATATTTCTGTTGGGAAATGGTCAAAAAGTGGACGCGAAGAACCCATCACTTGGTTTGAAGCCAAAGGCATTTTAGAAAGTGTATTTCGGCAACTTGCCTTGGAAGTAGAATTCCAACCCGATTGCCGCGACGATCGCTTACATCCAGGACGCACCGCTTCTCTGTGGATTCGGGGTAACAGACTGGGTATTTTTGGACAACTCCATCCCCAACTGCGGCGAGAAAAAGGTTTACCAGATTCCGTTTATGTTTTCCAGTTGGATCTAGATGTGCTTTTAGAATCTCTGGGAGAAGATGGAATTCTTGTGCCAACATTCCAGCCCTATTCTACCTATCCAGCTAGCGATCGCGACATCGCCTTTTTCGCACCCGTGAAAATCTCAGTTGCCGAAATTCAAAAAGTAATTACCAAAGCGGGTAAAGATTTACTCGAATCGGTGGAATTGTTTGATGAATATCGGGGCGAAAATGTCCCTGAAGGGCAGCGGAGTTTAGCATTCCGCTTAATTTATCGGGCTAGCGATCGCACCCTCACTGAGGCAGAGGTGGAACCAGTACACAATAAAGTCCGTGAAGCCTTGGTGGAAAAATTCGGCGTGAACTTGAGAAGTTAGCAGTACAGACGGGATTAATCGCGTCTGTTTTTTGGTCATACTCATTTGTTATTTCGGCATACTCATTTGTTATTTCGGCATACTCATTTGTTATTTCGGCGTACTCATTTGTTATTTCAGCATACTCATTGACCTCTCTCCTAAAAGGAGAGAGGCTTTGCTTTGAATCTTGCTCCCCTTCCCTTTCAGGGAAGGGGCTGGGGGTTAGGTCTGTATTCGACTCAAGCGAGAAGCGCTATATTCGCAGTAGATTGATTGGGGCGATTAGAGTTATTTGAAACCCTATATCCGACATTCCGCACTTCAAGATGTAACACATTGATATTCAAGAAGATTTCCTGATAATGCTCAATGCTTAAGTATTAATACTGACAAATGTTGGTAATTTGTGATTGCTATTTAACCACCATTAGCCAGACATTGGAAATCTTCGTGTATTACACGATGAAGTGCGGAATGTGGGCTAGATATACAATACCGACTTGACCAGAGAGGAGAGGAGCAAGGAGCAAGGAGCAGGGGAGAAGATGGTGTAATTTCCCTACCAAAAGGGTTTCAGAGCAAATAAATTTATTGATGCTTAATGTTAAATATTTATTTCGAGATCATCAGGACAGGAAATAATACGTCCAAGCTTCAGCAGACATAAATTTATTTATGGCGTTCTCTCCTAAGCTTTGTGCCCCCTGCCCCCTTTCCTCTTCTTTGACAGATTGTTATGATACTAAAGCTCAAGTATCAGTAAACCACAAATTGAAAACTAACGTAATAATAGGGGTTTGTGAGTTTTGTGATATCCCTGGCTTTAGCTGGAATGTTCAGATGGTAAGACTTCTAAAAATGTTTTGGTTTACTGAGTATGGTATTTGTTTAGATGCTGAACTTTGGAGGCGCGTTGGGGTTCAATGATTTCTTTCACCGAAAAAGCGAGAGAAAAGTCTTAACAGGAAACACGAAAGAATTTTTAAATTTTAGCTGTGAGTCTGAAGCTCACTCAAAAAAAAGATGTTTTTCAAGACGCGTAGCGGAAGAATTGCAGTGCCCAAGTTTTCAATCCCACGTTTAAAAATGTGGGTTAGTGAGTCCTGATCCCTCCTCCCTGTTGGTTGGTAGGATTCTGAATGGTAGCAGAAATAGCATTAACGAAAGTTTCAGAGCGATTCGCTTCGGTTTGTACACCACCAATGACGCTGGAGAAGGTATTCTCGCCAGTAGCATCAGCGCTAACAACTAATTCAGCAACGTTTCCTGTTAAACCACCCAAGTTAGTGGTAATTGTATTGGTGAAGGTTTCATCAACATTAGCTGTAACTGTCTTGGTTGCAGTATAGAAGTTGTTGATGTTAGTACCACGACCACCGAAAATTTCTTCCAAGGAATTTTCCAAGTAGTTTAGATCAGAAATAACCATTTGAGTTTCTCCTGAAAAGTGTAACTTTTTTTTTAATGAATCTTTGTCTTAACCAGTCTGTAACTGGTTATACAAATACTACAGTTTTTTCCTTGAAAAGTCAATTTTTACTGATAAATTTATGATTTAAAAAACTAATGTATTTAAGCTTAAAAAGGAGCATATACTATTAGCTAATATTAAAAAAACTAAAATAATTTTAGGCATTAATAACCTTAGTTACTGCCCAGCAAGACTTATGAAGATTAAACTTAATTTTTTTAAGCACTAAGCTGGTAAGTTGTGGATATGTTCACAAAATACTAAAGAGAACAAATTATTAAATTCTAAGCAAGCATACCAGCATCCATAACATTTTTGAAACTTAAAAGCATCTACCTTTAGTAAGATAAATTTAATGGCTTATTTAGTCTTGGTGAATGACATATCTGGCAATTCCTCCTGCGATCGCACATTTGCATCGGAATCTATTTGAGTGGCAATTTTCATAGCGTTGATTTGTTGCTTTAACCAATCAGAAAATGATTCTGTAATGATTTTTTGGCGCAATTGTTCATCTAATTGGGGTTGAATAATTTCTTCCACCCAAATTAAATGCACTCCCTTGGGAGTCGTAATCGGTTTGAGAGCTTTTGGTGGTGCAGCAACAAATACAGATGCTGCAATCTCTGGGCGAAAATCTTTGCGGTATCGGAGTCCTTGATATCCATAAGCACGGCGGAGTTCTGGTTCTGAGATATATAGACGAGCGATTTCAGGAAAATTGATTTCGCCTTCTTCTAGGGCATAAAAAAGCTCTAAAGCCAAGTCTCGATCCTCGAAGACGACTTGGTAGGTAACGGCGGCGACATAATTTAGTTGGTGTTCATAAAAGTGCTTTTCGAGTTGATCAGAAAATAGATGATTTGCTAACTTCCGCGAAAGGATGTTGTTGTAAGCTAATTCTTCAAACTCATTCACAGACAGGTGGTGTTTTTCTAGCCATGTCCAGGTTTCTTTAGCTTTGACAAGCTTCTTAGCAAACCTTAAGCCATCTCCTTCTTGCTGTAGTTCTTCTGGTGTGACTGTAATTCCTAGCTCTTGAGCTGCTTCGGTAATGATGCTTTGCGATGCGATCGCCTCGACTACATCAGGTATCTGACAGGAGAGCTTAAGGCTGTGGATAATATCTGATCTGGAAATTGTCAGATTGTGGGGCATAACACGATATCTCCAATTATTAAAGGCATGGGGCAGTGTAAGTTAGTTAGGAGTTATTTATTTTTTTATCTCCTTTGTCGTATTTCCTAATTTCAGTGCGTAGCTTGCCGCCGTAGGCATTGCTCTGACTAAATCTCTAAACCGCCTTTTTGCAGTTTCTTGAACGGATCTAAAACAAAATCAATCACCCGCCGTTGGCGAATGATGACTTCAGCATTTGCTGTCTGACCAGCACCTAATGGGATACGTTTGTTGCCATTTTCGACATACTGCTGATCTAAGGTGATTTCTAATTCATAGTTTTCGACGTTCCCTTGGGGAGTTTGGGTAATTTTCGAGTCAGGAGAGATCCAAGTAACTTTCCCTTGCACGATGCCATATTCCTGGAAGGGATAGGCATCAAACTTGACTTTAACTGGCATTCCTAGCTTCAAAAAACCACTATCCTGATTAGGCATATTAGCTCTGAGTACGAAGTCTGCATTCTTGGGTGCGATTTGGGCAATCCTTTGACCGAGTTGTACTACTGCTCCTGACTTCGTGGTGGGTAATTCAAAAATCACCCCATTAATTGGCGATCGCACCACTCGTTGCTGTATCTGAACTTTTATAGATGTAATCTGGCTTCTAGTCTGAGCCACTTCTGATTGCATTGCTGTTATTTGCGCCTGTAGGTCTTTTAGCTGTTCCTGATTTTTCATTACAGCCAGTTGTCCGGCTTGCATCAAACTTTTATAGCTACTTTGTTCCTCTTGCAGTCGCAGTTTTGCTTGTTTGATATCAGACTCCAACGTATTGATAGTTACTTGATAACGATTTAGCTCTCCTGCTAACTGCAATTGTGCTTGTTTAATATCTGATATAGCCTTGCTATAGAGTCGTTTGCTTTCTTGTTCTTCTTTTTTGAGTTGATCAATTTGGGTTGCAGAAACTGCACCATCCTGAACGAGTTTGCTAAAACGTTGAACTTGCCTAGAATCTATACTCAAACGAGTTTTAGCTGATTGCTGATCGTCACGAGTGGTATAAATCTGCTGCTCGGCTTGCTTAACTAATGCTTGCTTTTCTAACTTTTGCAGGTTATAGCTACTGAGTTTGGCATCCAGGTTTTGCTGGGCCTGGTTAACTTGAGCTATTTTTTCTAATTCTTGAGATTTATTTTGTTGCTCTAAGAGATTAGTTGACATTAGGAGTTGATTTTTGAGCAATTCCAGTTGCGATTGCCGATTTTGTAACCCTTGCAATTTACTCTGGACTTGTTGCAGTTCCGTTTGCAGGACATCAGTCTCTAGTTCTACTAAAACCTGACCGGCTCTGACTGTATCTCCTTCTTTGACCATAACTGCTTTGACACTCCCCCCGCAAGCTATGAGGGAGTAAATAAAGAAGAACTATTAATTATTGATCAATGGCCAATTTCAACTAACTTGAGCCAGTTGTTGTTGATTCAGGTAGTAATAATGACCTTTTTTGGTGATTAACTCGTCGTGAGTACCGCTTTCTACCAAAATGCCTTGATCTAAAACCAGAATCAAGTCAGCGTTGCGGACTGTAGAGAGACGATGGGCAATGATTATACTTGTGCGTCCTCGAAGAATTGTTTTGAGGTTGTTTTGAATAATTCGTTCTGATTCAGAATCTAGGTGGCTGGTGGCTTCATCAAACAGTAATAACCGAGGATTTCCAAGCAAAGCACGAGCGATCGCTAGGCGTTGGCGTTGTCCACCAGAAAGCATACCGCCGCTTTCACCAATTTCGGATTCGTAACCCATCGGTAGTTTTTGAATAAATTCATCGGCTCCAGCGTATTTTGCTGCTTGGATAATTTCTTCTAAAGAGGCATTTGGATGAGCGATCGCAATGTTTTCCCGAATAGTCCCACCAAAGAGAAAAGTATCTTGGTCTACAACGCCGATTTGAGAACGGAGCGATCGCAACGAAACACTAGTGATATCACGGCCATCAATCAGTAGTTTGCCATCTGTTGGTGGATATAAACCCAATATCAACTTACTCAGCGTTGTTTTTCCAGAACCACTGCGCCCCACCACTGCAACCATCTGTTCCGGCTGGATTTCAAAGTTAAGATTTTCTAAGACGTTAGTCTCACTTTCTGAGTGATAGCGAAAGGTGACATTATGAAAGCTAATGTGACCGCGCAGCTTACCCAACACCTTCCGGGGTTTAGTTTCTAAGTCTTCTTCTGGTTCTGCTTCCAACACATCATTTATGCGTTCGGTGGAAATCACAATTTCTTGCAATTGATTCCACAGCATAGATAGCCTCTGGAAAGGACTCAAGACATTACCCACCAACATATTGAAAGCAACTAATTGTCCAATAGTCAGTTCGCCATTAATTACCTGGGTCGCTCCATACCACAGCAATGCAGTATTTACAAAAGTTTGGATAACGCCACTGATAATTTGCAACTGATTACCAATTATCTGAGCATTAAAGGATTTTTTGACCAAATCATTCAGTAGTTCCTCCCAACGCCAGCGCACAGTCTGTTCAATTGACAATGAGCGGACGGTACGAATTCCGCTAAGGGATTCTATGAGATAGCTTTGTTCTTTAGCGAATGGCACTAAGAAAAGCTATAAACTATGCTGCATAAGCATTACAAGTCTTAATGCGTTAATAGAAGTGGACGCTTGGCTGCTCCCGCTATTTTTTGTAGGGACTATGAAATGGAAGCGGTAACGGTGGAGGGTTGCCCAAAAAGTTTTCATAGGTAAAAAAAGCTTACTCGTTCATGAAATACTTTCTTTGATACGAGCAAGCCAACACTATAAATACTACTGTGACACTACGAGTACAAATCCTCAAGGATAAATTTAGCCAGAGTTTAGGGCTACCTTTTAAAGAATTATTGCCGGAATCTGCAATCAAACTTGCAATGTCTGAGCTAAAAATTAAATATAAAAAACGGTTATTTGACCCGTTCGTAACCTTGTGGGCATTTTTGTCACAAGTTTTGGATACTGATAAAAGTTGTCATAATGCCGTGAGTAAAATAATTGCACATTTGGCAGAATCAGAAGTAGAAGTTCCTTCCACAGATACGAGTGCTTACTGTCAAGCACGGTCAAGATTGCCAGAATTGCTATTAGAGAAAGTTTTCAATGAATCAGCACAAAATTTAGAAGGAAAAGTTGTAGAAGAATATTTATGGTGTGGCCGAAATGTGAAAGTAATAGATGGCTCAACAGTTTCCATGCCTGACACACAAGAAAACCAAAAAGAATACCCACAACCCAGTAGTCAAAAGCCGGGACGTGGATTCCCAATTGCCAAAATTGGTGTCATATTCAGTTTAGTAACGGGAGCAGCTATTGCTTTTTGCATAGATGTTATGAACACTCATGATATTAAATTAGCCAGAAAACTGTACAGTTTTCTCAAACCTAATGATGTGCCATTCGGGATAGAGCTTTTTGTGCTTACGCCGATATGTTTACTATTAAAACGCTTGATTGTGATGCTGTGTTCCGTAAACACCAATCTCGCACAACAACTATGCGAAAAGGTAAAATTGTTGGAGATTGCGACAAATTAGTGACTTGGTATAAGCCTAAAACTTGTCCAAAAGGATTGAATAAAGATGAATTTAATGCTTTACCTCCTTCCATAACTGTGCGAGAGATTTACTATTATATTGTTATTCCTGGTTTTCGGACTCAACAAGTTAGCTTAATTACTACTCTTTTAGATGAAGCAACTTATTCTACTCTGGCAATTGTTGGGCTTTATGGCCAACGCTGGGATGTTGAACTAGATTTAAGACATCTCAAAACTACCTTAGGTATGGATGTTCTACGATGTAAAACACCCCCGATGGTACGCAAAGAAATTTACGTTTATTTGCTGGCTTACAATCTACTTCGTAGCTTAATGTGGTCGGCTGGAACTACTTATAATACCCCTCCAAATCGCTTATCCTTGCAAGGTACTCGCCATCATTTAATTAATTTTATTCCCAAATTAGAGGCTGCTTCTTCTCAAAAACGTCTCTCTCTTTATCGCACTTTGCTAAAAATTATTGCTCACAAGGCTGTTCCTGACCGCCCTGCTAGAAATGAACCACGAGTCCGTAAGCGTCGCCCAAAAATTTACCCCTTGATGACCAAACCCCGGAATGAATTAAGAAAGCAATTGCAAACTGCTTAATTGATAAGCGTTTCGCCTTTTCTTAGTGCCATTCGGTCAAGAGTCCAGAGTTTTTTGATCTTTGACTCTTGACCTTGGACAACCTTTACGAAAAATCAAATGCGTTATGATTTCCCCCCAGCAGCTTCTTCCATTTTCTTGCGAAGGCTAAGTGGTCTCATATCAGTCCAAACTTCTTTGATGTAATCTAGACATTCTTGTTTTAAACCACTTTTACCAGCATCTTTCCAGCCGAGTGCGTTTTCTCGGTCAGCAGGCCAAATGGAATACTGTTCTTCATGATTGACTACAACTTTGTAAATTGTTGTGTCTTCTTTGTCGTCTTGATACATAATTTGTCTCCTGCGATTTAATTTGCTATGTTTTCTAAGATTTATTGAAGAAGAATTCAGAATGGGCTACGCCCCGCTGCGCTAACAGAATTCAGAACAAGAAAGTGAAGGATTAGAACCCACCACTAATTGTTTTGCACCAAATCTATGATTTAGTCGGGGTCTTAAACTTATTCATTCGCTGGGTGCACAGAATGCGATTCTGTTAGCGGTAGCGGTGCGTTTAGCCCATTCTGGCGACTGACGCCAATATTGCTGTTTTGATAAGGGAGTACTCTACAATAATTTGCACGGGGAAATCTCACGATTCCACTGGTTGAAGGTGTCCCTTACCTTCTAAAGTTGCCAGTTCAATATCTGCAATACATCGAACTTTCACGTAATTCAGTGTCAAGTTCCCAACCAGATGAACCCTCCCTGTTTGAAGCTCAAAGTCAGCTTCTTGCAAATTAGATGCTTCTGGGTCGAGTCTGACACCTAAATCAGTACCTCCGCTAGTATTTGTGAATTTGATATGTACGTACCCTCGGTCAATACTTTCTTTCAGTGCTATAGCTGTTTTTTCCGGTCGTAAGCTTGCTTCAACAGAATGTTCACCTTCTGACAAACGTTGCACTAATTCATTCATACAGATGTCTCCCTCTTAAGAATCACTTTTGTTTTGATTTGTTGATGCTTGTACAAGTACAGGTTCGTAGACTGGAATCTCAAATGCTAAGGTCTTGTGACAAAACTCCTTCCATTCGGGTGTTATATTGTCAAAAATGATATTCTCATCCTTGAAAATCCCATCAGTCACTACGTAATTTTCCTGTAGGTAAAGAAAGTCATCATCAGTTAACTCTCTATTACTTTCGACTTCCTTACCCTCAACTGATTTGTTTTCTCTCCTTGTATTTTCAGCATACTTAGTCCACTGACTAAATTCACGTAATTTTTTCAAAGAGTAAGCTTTGCAATACTTTCCCATTGTTGCCATAGTAATACCTCAGTTCACATTCTTTTGGCCAGTGATGTTATCAGGCTATGTTTTAATATTTCAACAAAATTGGCAGAATTGGTCGTGCATCGAGATTTTTTTCTCTGATACCCTCATCAAAGGTCAACTCTAGTAGTGGAGATTCCCCTCGTTCAACAGCGACAGCACTATGTGTACAAAGCAGAGACATAGCATCAGTCAAATGTTTGTCGCTATTAATTGTGATTTTTACGCTCGTTAGCTTTTTTACACCCAAGGGATGAGAAATTAACTGCTGATGCGCTGTTAATGAGGGATCAAGCCAAGCTGTCAGAGCAATACTATCAGGAATCATAAAGCAAAAAGGTTCTTCCTAATTCACAAGATTTTCTGCTGCAAAACTAATAGACATCTGCGTAGGCGTAGCCCGCCGTAGGCATCGCATCCACTCCTCAGACCAGTATAAAGTTGAATGGGATACCAAGTTGCCATGATTAAACTTCATAAGTAGACCGACACCAAAGGGTGATGTTTTGACTTGCTAAATTTACTTAATAATAAAGATTATCATTAATTTTAGAAAATATCAAGCTACTTACTTAACGTCTTCCCTCATCCTTGTCCTTCTTGAGCGTGATTATTCTTCTTCTTGTATGAAAAACCATGTCCAAAAGGGGAATGGGGGGCAGAGGTCTAAGGCAGTAAGTCTTTCCTCTCTGCCTCGAATGGCACTAAGAAAAGGTGAAACCTCGCTAGGGCAGGGTCTAGGGGGTAGGGTGTAGGGGATAGTTTTAAGACAATTAAATTTTAGTTGCGTCAAGGAGTTCAACATCTTTTTAATTCCCCACACCCCACACCCAAAAGCTAGGAATACCAGGGATTTACGCTTTTCTTAGTGCCATTCCTCTCTGCCTCTTGTGCCCTATGCCGCTTTCAATAAATTTATTTCTACATTTAGACATATTGACAAAAAATACTTAGTTTCAAACTTTCACAGATAAGAATCAACATCATAATTGGCTATGATCAATTTTATGTAGAAAGTAGTCTAGACAAATTGTGAGCAAGTTAAAAAAAGCTCTTGCCATTGCCATTACCTCTGATGACTGGGATCATGATTGGTTAGTTGAACGAGCGAAAACTGTGATTATCTTTCCAGAATCAGATTTAAAGGAGCAGATGATTGAACAGCTAATCAAGATGTTTTCGGCATCTGGGGACATAGTGATTTTTCCCTGGCTACCAAGTAGGGATATGATCGAAATCGCTCATCAGCTAAATCGGCGAGTTTTTGCGGGAGATCCTAGTCTTGAACGTTGTCGTCAGGCGATGTCTGCGGCGGGCTACGCCTACGCACAGTCCCGATTAAAATCTGAGCCATTAGACTATCCTTAGACTACGGAATTTCTATGCTTGAGTCAAAATCAGGTCGTTGAAACACTCGACTTTTTTCAGCCGTTGACATCTATCAAAAGTCATAGAATATTTTGGTAATAGTCTAAAATGACACATATTTAAACTATTGATAATAATTTGCTATTAATTACAGGATTGCCAAATGCCATAATCCCTTGTAATGTAAGATAGTCTAAATGAAAATAACTAGCAATATCAAGGCTTGCATTGCTGACTGACTAATTTCGCCCTGTCTTCCCTAGAGCAGCATTGAGGTGTTCTTTGAGTTTTACCAATTCAATTAAATAATCCTGTAAAGGCAGCACTTTGAGCCAGAAAGAGGTATGTCAGTTTAAGGTTAGCTGTATTTAAGTGGATTTTTAAATTAAGATACCCACAACAACTGCTCAAACCCTTGTTCAGTCAGGAGTGAGTGTGAGATTAATTTTGCCACTATTGTTTGTGTGCATCTGATTACCTGAAGCATAATAATGACTGAATTTATCAATAACTTCCCAGAAATTCCCCCTCAGTGTGCGACTATTGTTGATATTCTGCGCGATCGCAGTTTCAAGATGCCGCACACACAAGCTTTTACTTTCCTTGAAGATGGAGAGACTCAGGAATTAACACTGACTTACCATGAATTGGATCGCCGCAGTCGGGCTGTGGGAGCTCAACTCCAAGCTCTTGGTTTGAGCGGTGAACGTGCCATATTACTGTATCCTTCTGGACTGGATTACCTAATAGCATTTTTTGGTTGTCTATATGCTGGAGTAGTGGCAGTTCCAGCTTATCCGCCTCGTAATCAACGTAAAACGCCCAGAATACAAGCTATTAGCATAGATGCACAGGCAAGTGTTGCTCTCACCACAACAGCAATGCTCCCCACATTACAATCAGTACTCACACCTGAAACAAAGCAGGGAAATTTTCACTGGCTGACAACTGACAACATCGCACAGGGTATAGAAGATTCTTGGCAACAACCTGCAATTAATGGGGATACCCTAGCCTTTCTGCAATACACATCGGGTTCTACAGGCACACCAAAGGGAGTCATGCTCAGTCATGACAACCTGCTGCACAATGCCGCTGTAACTTACCAACTCATGGAACATTCACCCAGCAGCAAGTTTGTATCCTGGCTGCCTGTTTACCATGATATGGGATTGATTGGTGGGATTTTACAACCTTTATATGGTGGTTTTCCTTGCATCTTAATGTCTCCAGCATCTTTTTTACAACGACCTTACCGCTGGTTACAGGCCATATCTCACTACAAAGGCACAACGAGTGGTGGCCCCAACTTTGCTTATGAACAATGTGTTCAAAGGATTACTCAACAACAAAAAGAAACTCTCGACTTGAGTAGTTGGAGCGTCGCGTTTAACGGTGCTGAACCAGTCCGGCAGGATACTCTTGAGCTATTTGCAACCACTTTTGCAGAGTGTGGTTTTCGTTCGGAAGCGTTCTATCCATGTTATGGCATGGCGGAAGCAACTTTGATAGTTTCTGGTGGGATCAAAACAGCCTTAGCCCAAGTCAAAACTGTAGATAAATCTGCACTTTCACAGAACCAGATAGTCGAAGCAACCGCCCAGAGTCAAGATATCCAAAGCTTTGTCAGTTGTGGTGAAACTATTCCTCAACAGCAGATTGTCATCGTTAATCCTGAAACATTAACTCGTTGCTCATCAGATGAAGTTGGCGAAATCTGGGTATCTGGACTGAGTGTTGGTAAGGGTTACTGGAATCGAACAGAAGAAACAGAGGAAACATTCCACGCCTATCTGAAAGACACAAAAGAAGGGCCGTTTTTACGGACTGGTGACTTAGGCTTTTTGGAGGATGGTGAGGTTTTCATTACAGGTAGAGCAAAAGATTTAATTATTATTCGCGGTCGTAATCTTTACCCGCAAGATATAGAATTAACCGCCCAACGCAGCCATCCATCCTTACGTTCCGGTGCTAATGCAGTATTTACAGTAGAGGTTAATAACGAAGAAAGGCTTATAGTTGTACAAGAATTAGAGTTTCGCGCCAAGCCAAATTTAGCAGAAGTAACTAGTGCAATTCGCCAAGCTATTACTGAAGAACATGAAGTACAAGTTTATGGTGTAGTTTTAATTAAACCAGGTAGTATACCTAAAACTTCTAGCGGTAAGATTCAACGTCGTGCAACTCGCGCTCAGTTTGAGAATGGTGAACTGAATGTAGTTGAAAGTGACATTCTCAAGATTAGTGATATTGCCAGAAACGAAACTCAATTACAACGTTCGGAACTTTTGGCGCTTTCCCCAAGGGAGTGTCAACCGATTCTAGAATCATATCTGATTGAACTTTTGGCGAGAGTACTTTCAATTGCACCGGATGATATCAATCCTCAAGAACCATTAAGCACTCTGGGACTTGATTCCTTAAAAGTATTTGAGTTGAAAAACCGGATTGAGGTTGAATTAGAGGTAGAAGTATCGGTAGCAGACTTTTTTGAAGGGATGAGTACGCTCGCGCTCGCTACAAAGATCCTCGCTCAACTGACAACAGACGCAATACCCTCAATATCCCTTACTCAACAAGAGAAAAACACATCCATTCATCCTCTATCCTTTGCCCAGCAGGGATTATGGTTTATCAATCAGCTAACTCCCGATACTCCTACATATAATATTCCTATAGTTATTAACTTCAAAGGTTGCATTAACTTAACAGCTTTAGAAGATAGTCTTAACGAGATTATTAGACGACACGAAGTCTTACGTACAAGCTTTACAGTAGAAAATGGGCAACCCGTCCAAGTTGTAAATCAAGCTGTACCCGTAACTTTGGCGGTTGAAGATTTGCGTTCTTTATCAGAAAATGAGCGTACCCAAGAAACACAACGTCTAGCTATAGAATTCGCACAGCAGCCATTTGACTTATCTTGTCAATCACTTTTACGTGCTAAAGTTTTAAAAATAAATGATAATTTTTATCATTTATTTGTTACTCTGCATCATATAATTGCAGATGGTTGGTCTATCGGTATTCTAATTAAAGAACTAGCTGCACTATATGAAGCATTCTCTACGGGGAAACTGTCGCCACTCCCGGAATTACCTATTCAGTATAGAGATTTTGTCAATTGGCAACGAAAATGGCTTGATGGCGAGAGCGCTACGCGGACGCTAGGCGATCGCATTCAAGCAAAACTTACCTATTGGAAACAAAAGTTAAGTGGTGAGCTACCTGTACTGAATTTACCAACTGATCGGGCGCGATCGCCAGTTCAAACTTTCAAAGGCGCTCAAGCGAAATTAGTTCTTTCTCAAACTCTGACAAAAGAGCTAAAAAATTTGAGCCGTCATTCGGGAGTAACTCTGTTTATGACCCTGCTTACAGCCTTCAAAATCTTGCTGTATCGCTATACAGGTCAGACTGATATTTTAGTCGGTTCGCCAATCGCCAATCGTAACAGAGCAGAAATTGAATCGCTAATCGGGTTTTTTGTCAATGTTTTAGTCCTGCGTACAGACCTTTCTGGCGACCTGAGTTTTCGGGAGTTATTAGCGCGGGTGAAGTCAACAGCTTTAGAAGCTTATATTCATCAAGACTTACCTTTTGAGAAGCTAGTAGAAGAACTACAGCCCAGCAGAGACTTGAGCTACAACCCACTATTTCAGGTGATGTTCGTTCTCCAGAATATTCCAAAACCCAATCTCAACCTGTCAGATGTAGCAATTACTTATGAAGAGGGTTACAACGGCACATCAAAATTTGATTTGACATTGTTTATGGAGGATTCCGAGCAAGGATTGATTGCAACTTGCGAGTACAACACGGATTTATTTAAGGCAGATACGGTTACTCAGATGCTGGGACATTTCCAGACTCTACTGGAAAGAATAGTTAGCGATCCCCAACAGCGCATATCAGACTTGCAACTACTAGCCCCATCTGAAATACAACAGTTATTAGTTGAGTGGAATAATACCAAGACAGACTATCCACAAGATAAGTGCATTCATCAACTATTTGAAGCACAGGTAGAGAAAACGCCGTCTGATATTGCTGTTATCTTTGAAAATCGACAATTAACTTATAGAGAGTTAAACAACCGAGCAAATCAGCTGGCACATTACTTGCACCAGCTAGGCGTAAAACCAGATGTTATTGTTGGTATCTGTGTAGAGCGTTCTATTGAAATGGTAGTAGGATTGCTAGCCATTATGAAGGCAGGGGGTGCTTATATGCCCCTAGATCCAGCCTATCCTAAAGAACGCTTGGCTTTTGCCTTAGCAGATTCTCAGGTATCGGTATTATTAGCGCAAGCTCATTTAGTTAATGACTTACCACCACATTCGGCAAAACTAGTATGTATCGACACTGACAATACAGCGTTTACTGATTACAGCCCAGAAAATATAGTCAGTAATGCGAACCCACAAGATTTAGCCTATGTAATTTACACCTCTGGTTCTACAGGTAAACCGAAGGGAGTTCTTGGTTTGCACAAATGTGCTATCAATCGTTTCCAATGGATGTGGCAGAATTATCCTTTTCTAGAAGAAGAAATTTGTTGCCAGAAAACATCCCTAAACTTTGTGGATTCAGTATGGGAAATCTTTGGACCTTTACTTCAAGGAATAACCACAGTAATTGTGCCCGATCAAGTTGTCAAAGACCCACAACAGTTTGTAACTAATCTTGCCCACAGCAAGGTGACACGGTTAGTACTTGTTCCTTCATTACTACGTATACTGTTAGATACATACGATGTCTTACAGTTGCAGCTACCCAAGTTAAAGTTATGGATTAGCAGTGGTGAAGCACTGTTTACTGACTTGCTTGTGCAATTTCGGCAGAGTTTGCCAGATAGTACCTTGTTAAATCTTTACGGTTCATCGGAGGTGTCTGCGGATGTCACTTGTTACAGTATTACTCCACAACTACCCTTGTCAGCATCCGTATTAATCGGTCGTCCAATTGCTAATACACAAATACATATACTAGATGCAAGTAAGCAGCCTGTTCCTGTGGGTGTACTAGGCGAAATATATATAGGTGGTGAGCAACTAGCACGAGGCTATTTCAACCGTCCCGACTTGACAGCAGAAAAATTTACTCCCAATCCTTTTAGTGATAAACCAGCAGCACGTCTATACAAAACAGGGGATTTAGCTCGCTATCTTCCCAGTGGAGAAATAGAGTACATTGGTCGCATCGACCATCAAGTAAAAATTCGTGGTTTCCGAATTGAATTGGGAGAAATTGAAGCTTTATTAGAGCAACATCCACAGGTACGAGAAACGGTAGTAGTAGCAAGGGAAGATATACCAAATGACTGTCGTCTAGTTGCATATCTAGTTAATCATGAGAATACTACCCCTTCTATAAATGAACTACGGAGATTTCTCAAAGAAAAACTGCCCGAATATATGCTTCCTTCTGTCTTTGTAGTGCTAGACGCTTTACCTTTGACAGCCAATGGCAAAGTAGATCGTCGTGCTTTACCTGTACCTGAAAACCTGCGTCCAGAATTAACAAAAACTTTTCAGCCGCCGCAGTCTGAAATTGAACAAAAGATAGCAAAAATTTGGCAGGAGTTATTGGGGGTTGAGAAAATCGGTGTTGATGATAATTTTTTTGATTTAGGTGGACACTCCTTAATAGCAACTCAACTGGTTTCCCAGATTCGTAAAGATTTTCAGGTCGTAATATCCCTGCGTCATATCTTTGAAGCGCCAACTGTAGCTGAGTTAGCCTTGGTTATTGAAGACATACTTATAGAAGAATTAGAGGAATTAACTGAAGAAGAAACAGCAAAGCTAAATGGTTATGCTATCCACAGCTGAAATTAAAAGATTTGGTAGCAAAGGTAGGTTTGTAAAAATTATGAATATTCAAACAGTAGGCGTTGTTGGTGCAGGAGTAATGGGAGTTGGAGTTGCACAAAATCTGGCTCAAACAGGTCATCAAGTTGTTCTTGTAGATATTTCTGAAGATATCCTGGATAAAGCGAAACAGCAAATCAGGAATAATATCCGCTTTCAGGGGTTTTTCAAAAAAAGCGACAACACAGAAACTCCAGATGGTATCATCGAAGAAATAGAGTTTTCTACAAACTATAAAAATTTAGAAAAGGCAGATTTTATAGTTGAAAATGTCACCGAAAAATGGGATATTAAAAGAGAGGTTTATCCCTTAATAGATTCTATTTGCCCAGTAAATTGTATATTCGCCGCTAACACATCAGCTATTCCCATTACCCGCATAGCTTCAGTCACAAAACGAGCCGATAAAGTTGTTGGTATCCACTTTATGAATCCTGTACCAATGAAGCCGATGGTGGAGATGATTCGTGGATATCATACCTCTGATACAACAATTGAAACGGCAAAACAAATGCTCGCTCAGATGGGTAAAGAATGCATCATTGTCAATGATTCACCGGGTTTTGTTTCCAACCGTGTGTTGATGTTAACTATTAACGAAGCTATTTTTCTGTTGCAAGACCAAGTTGCTACAGCAGAAGATGTGGACAAAATATTTAAAGGTTGTTTTGGTCACAAAATGGGGCCTTTAGAAACAGCAGATTTAATTGGGCTAGACACAATTTTATTTTCTATCGAAGTCTTGTACGAAAACTTTAATGATAGCAAATACAGACCATGCTCTTTACTCAAAAAAATGGTTGATGCAGGGTTGTATGGAAGAAAAACTGGTAAAGGGTTTTACGTATATCAATAAATAGGAATAATCAAGACTAATGAGCGAAATTCAAGCTAAAATAAAAACTTTCCTTTTCAAATTTTTCGGTAATCATGATTTGCAACCAGATGAAGACATTTTTGCTCTAGGTTTTGTCAATTCTATGTTTGCTATGCAACTTGTTTTATTTGTAGAGCAAGAGTTTCAGATTACTATTGAAAATGAAGACTTGGAATTTGAAAATTTTCGCACAATCAACTCTCTCGCCAATTTAATTGAACGTAAAACGGCTATTTTGGTGCAGTAACAAAATATAAAGTGCCATTTTATGTGGCAGAAATGGTATTATGAAACTGGAACTGTCTAGTCAACAAAAAAACGCTAAAGCTGAATTTAGAGCTTTTGTTAATCAGGAAATATGCCCTGATGCTGGCGAATGGGATAGGAAAGAATTTACCCCGCGAGAACTAATTAAGAAGATAGCTAAACGTGGTTTTCTCGGTGCTATATTACCCCAAGAATATGGCGGTCAAGGAATGGACATGATTACCTATGGCATTCTCAACGAGGAAATTGGACGGGGATGTTCTTCCGTGCGAAGTTTGTTGACAGTTCACAACATGGTTGCTCATGCTTTGTGTAAATGGGGTAATAAATCTCAAAAACAGTATTGGCTTCCTAAATTTGCATCTGGTGAAACTATTGCTGCTTTTGCGTTAAGCGAACCGAATGTAGGTAGCGATGCTAAAAGTGTAGAAACAACATCAACACTTGTTGGTGATGTTTATGTCTTAAATGGGCAAAAGAAATGGATTACCTATGGACAAATAGCAGATGTATTTTTGGTCTTTGCTAAATGTGAGGGGAAACCCACTGCTTTTTTAGTTGAAAAAAATAGTCCTGGACTGTCAGTCAAACCAATGTCTGGGATTTTAGGTGTTAGGGCTTCAATGTCAGCAGAATTACACTTTGATAACTGTCAGGTTTCTTTAGAAAATTTAGTAGGTAAACTGGGTTTTGGATTTTCCTACATTGCTGCTACTGCACTTGATTATGGTAGATATAGTGTGGCATCGGGTTGTGTAGGTATTGCTCAAGCTTGTTTAGAAGCTTGTATCAAGTATACAAATGAGCGAAAACAGTTTGGCGTTTATCTGAAAGAACATCAATTAATCCGCCAAATGATTAGTCAGATGATAACTAACGTCAAAGCAGCAAGACTGCTGTGTTATCAAGCTGGTTATCTCAAAGACATTAACGACCCAAACTCAATTATAGAGACTTCTATTGCTAAGTACTTTGCATCCACAGTAGCTAGCAAAATAGCAAATGATGCCGTGCAAATTCATGGTGGCAATGGTTGTAGTAGTGAGTACCCAGTGGAAAGGTATTTACGCGACTCTAAAATTATGGAAATCATTGAAGGTAGTACTCAAATTCAAGAAATTACGATCGCAGACTCAGGTTATCAAGATTATCTTTTTGCAAATGTTACTACTGGCTTGGAAAAGAAATTAGCAGAGATAAGTTAATATATGATTAGTACTCAAGAACAAGACATAAATAGTAAACAAAAAGACAAAAAAGTTATTAAATGTGTCGTTTGGGATTTGGATAATACCATATGGCATGGAGTTTTGCTGGAAGACGAGAAAGTTTCTCTGCGACAAAATATAGTAAATATTATTCAGACTTTAGATAGTCGTGGTATCATACAATCTATAGCTAGTAAGAACGAGCGTGCTACAGCAATAGCTAAACTAGAAGAATTTGGTTTAGAAGAGTATTTTTTATATCCACAAATAAATTGGAATTCTAAGGCTGCTTCTCTCAAAGAAGTTGCTAAGTTACTTAATATTGGTATGGATGCGATCGCCTTTATTGATGACCAATTGTTTGAACTAGAAGAAGTAAAATTTTCTTTACCAGAAATCCTGTGTATAAACGTAGATGAGATAGAGAATATTTTAGATATGCCTGTCATGAATCCCCGTTTTCTTACGGAAGATTCACAAATTAGAAGGTTGATGTATGTTAGTGATATTGAGCGTCAAAATGCAGAGAAAGAATTTGTTGGCACAGCAGACGAATTCTTAGCTACTCTCAATATGAATTTCACTATCTCCTCTGCTAAAGAAGAAGACTTACAGCGTGCAGAAGAATTAACACTAAGAACCAACCAATTGAATACAACTGGTTATACCTACTCCTATGATGAACTCAATCATTTTCGCCAATCAGACAACCATAAACTGCTGATTGCAAGTCTGGAAGATAAGTATGGCAGCTACGGTAAGATAGGTTTAGTTCTGATCGAATGCCAGCCAAAATCATGGACAATAAAGCTTTTGCTGATGTCTTGTCGCGTCATGTCGAGGGGAGTTGGGACAATAATGATGAATCATATTATGAGTCTAGCTCAAAGCAATAATGTCCGTCTTGTGGCAGAGTTTTTACCAAATGACCGCAACAGAATGATGTATATATCTTATAAATTTGCAGGATTTCAAGAAATTGATAATAATAGGGATTTAGTTATTTTTGAAAATGATTTAACTCGAATTCAACCTGTACCTTCCTATGTAAATTTTCAAGTAATTGCTTAATTTATTAGTAATAAAAAACTCATAAATTATAAGGATAATATTATGGATAGCAAATCAGATGAAATTATTAAACGACGTTCTAAGCTATCACCTGCTAAACAAGCAATTTTAGAAAAGCGCTTACGAGGTGAGCACGACCCTGATACTAAACAAATAGTTATTCCTCGTCGTACCCAGCACAGTGCTGCTCCTCTGTCTTTCGCTCAGCAGCGACTATGGTTTCTTGAACAGTTAGATCCCAGCAATTCTTACTACAGTGAACTAGCGTGTGTACAGCTGACAGGTGTGCTTAACGTGGATGCGCTAGAACAAAGTCTCAATGAAATTGTGCGGCGCCATGAAGTATTACGTACTACTTTTGAGTTAGTTGAGGAACAAGCAGTTCAGGTTATTCATCCTAATGTAACAGTGAGGCTGCCAGTGGTGAACTTGCTCTCGATTCCAGAAGCTGAACGACAAGCACAAGTCGAGCAACTAACAAGACAGATAGCTCAAAAACCTTTTGATTTAGCAACTGGCCCCTTGCTGCGAGTAATACTCCTACAAACAAGTTTACAGGAACACTTCCTGCTGTTCACAATCCACCATATTGCCGTTGATGGTTGGTCAGTTGGTATATTTTTTCACGAATTTTCCACGCTTTATGCAGCTTTCAGCAAAGGAAAACCTTTTCTGCGAGACGCTACGCATAACTTGCTTCCCCAAAGGGGTACACCTTTACCAGAATTGCCAATTCAATATGCAGACTTCGCTTACTGGCAAAATCACTGGCTGCAAGAGGAGGTGATAGAGAAACACTTATCTTATTGGAAACAGCAACTTGGTAACTTACCTGTGCTGGAATTACCTATCGACTATCCCCGTCCCAAAATCCAAACTTTTCGCGGTGCCAGGCAACATCTAGAACTGCCAAAAGAACTTTGTGAAGAAATTAAAGCACTTAGCCATCAGGAGGGAGTCACTCTATTTATGACTCTAGTAGCAGCATTCAAGACCTTGATGCATTACTACACAAAGCAGGATGATATTGTTGTAGGTACTGATGTTGCTAACCGTAATTTACAAGAACTAGAGAATGTTATTGGTTTTTTTGTTAACCAATTAGTATTACGTACCTACCTGGGAGGAAATCCAACCTTTCAGGAATTGTTGAAACGTGTTCGTGAGGTGACTTTGGCTGCTTATGAACATCAGGATATGCCGTTTGACCAGTTAGTATTAGCCCTGAAGCCAGAGCGAGATTTGAGCCATACACCTCTGTTCCAATCCAAGTTTGTCCTACAAAATGCCCCAAAACCCCGACTTGAATTAGAGGGTTTGAACTCGAAAATTGTCGAATATCTTGACAATGGCACGGCTAAATTTGATTTACTACTTAATATGTGGGAAAGCAAACAAGGGTTGAGTGGTAGTTTGGAATACAGTACAGACTTATTTAATGCTTCAAAAATCGCTAAACTTATTACAGATTATGAAATTATTTTGCGTGCCGTTGTTGCTCAAGCTAATATTAAATTTACAACTATAAAAGAAATATTAGCAACAGCAGATAAGCAAAGACAAGATGTAAAGCAACATGAATTTCAACAAGCCCGCCGCCAAAAATTTAAAGCATTTAAGTCACAACCAAAACCTACAATAATTAACTTATCTCAGCAAGAATTAATTACAGAAAATTTTTTGCAACCTGAAGGAAATTTACCTTTAGTTATTACACCTAAAATCAGTGATATTAATTTCCCAATTTGGGCTGATAAAAATCAAGAATTCATTATCAATAAATTGTTGAAATATGGAGGAATTTTATTTAGAGGTTTTGCTGTTAATGAAAAAGAGGATTTTGAGCAATTCGTTAGTGCTGTATGTCCTCAATTAATGCCTTACATAGAATCTTCCACACCTCGTACTAAGTTAAGCGAAAAAGTTTATACATCTACCGAATTTCCATCTGACCAAACCATTGCTTTACATAATGAGTCATCCTATGCCAGTACCTATCCCATGAAGATATGGTTTTGTTGCATTGAACCTGCAAACCAAGGGGGAGAAACTCCAATTGCTGATGTGAGAAAAGTATTTCAACGTGTTCACTCTCAGATTAGAGAACGCTTTCAAGAAAAAGGCTGGATGTTAGTTCGCAACTATGGTGATGGATTTGGTTTACCTTGGCAAAAAGCCTTTCACACAACCGACAAAGCTGTGATGGAAGAATATTGTCGTAACGCTTGCATTCAGGTTGAGTGGAAAGATAGCAACCGTTTAAGAACTAGTCAAGTTCGTCCAGCCATAGCACAACATCCAAAAACGGGTGAAATGGTTTGGTTTAATCATGTTGTTTTTTGGCATGTGTCGAGTTTACAAACACAATTTCGAGAAAAATTTTTCAGCGAGTTGACAGAAGAAGATTTACCATACAACACTTTTTATGGTGATGGTTCTCCCATTGAAGACTCAGTTATTGCAGAAATTCGTGAAGCTTATCAACAAGCAATGATTGTTTACCCTTGGCAGAAAGGGGATATATTAATGCTAGATAATATGTTGACAGCTCACGGACGTAATCCTTACTCTGGTTCCAGAAAAATTTTAACTGCAATGGGTGAGCCTTTTCAGCATCATTTTTAAAGTATTATTCAGTCATGAAATGCATACAGTATGCAGGATGAATAATTATTAAAAAGTTAAGAGATTTTCACTTTTTAGATTATGAATAATGAATCAATTCACGGTTTTCAACTTTCGCCACAACAAAAACATTTATGGCTACTACAAGATAAACATAGCCTTGCATATCGTTCATTTTGTACAGTGGAAATTACAGGTAATTTAAATATTGAAACCTTGAAAAGTGCCTTAGAAACTGCTGTCAAGAGACATCAAATTCTTGATACTAGTTTTCGTTCCTTACCAGGGATGAATATTCCACTACAAGTAATTGAAAATGGTGGGAACTTCTTAATAGAAAAACATGACTTCACAACGATAAAACCTGAAGAACAAAAAAATGCTGTTGAATTACTTATTGAATCTGCTAAACAGCAAATGTTTGACTTGGAAAAATCATCCTCATTACAGATATCTCTAGCTACTCTGTCAGCATCTAAATATGTATTGCTGTTAAACTTACCTGCTTTATATGCAGATGCCACCTCACTTAATAATTTAGTAGGAGAAATAAGCCGTACTTATACTGGACATTTGCATGATGATGAACCAGTACAATACATTGTTTTTTCAGATTGGCAAAATGAATTATTAGAATCAGAAGAAGCAGAAATTGGTAGAGAATATTGGCGACAAAAAGATATCACCCATATTTTCAACTTGAAACTGCCAAATGAAAATCTATTGTCTGGAGAAACTCAATTTCAACCTCAAATTCTCACTCAGATAATTCCGCCTCACTTAGCAGCCGAAATAACTGCGAGCGCCAAAAAATGTAATACTACAGAATCAACAGTATTACTAACATGTTGGCAAATATTACTATGGCGTTTAACCAATATATCAAATATGGTTATTGGTACTAATTGCGATGGTAGATCGGAAGAAGAACTTCAAGAAATGCTGGGACTACTTGCCAAATATGTACCAGTGGATTGTCATCTCCAAGGTAGCTTCAAGTTGAGCGAAGTTTTAGAACAAATTACTTTTTCTCAAAATCAAGCAGATGAATGGCAAGATTGTTTTAATTGGGAATTAATTTCTGGATTAGATAAAGCTATCAACGATGTACCTTTCTTCCCGTTCTGTTTCGACTTTATAGAGCAAGATTGTAAATTTTTGACTACAAATGCAGTCACCTTTTCTCTATTGCAGCAATATGTTTGTTTTGACAAGTTCAAAGTAAAATTATCATTTATCCGTACAGAAAATTCTCTCCACGCCGAGTGGTACTATGATTCGGAGTTATTTTTACTAGAAGATATCGAACGTTTATCAGGACAATTTTTTACTCTCTTAAAAAGTGCAATTAATCATCCTGATGCATTGTTAAGTGAATTAGAGATACTCAGCGATAATGAACGAAAAAAGCTGTTAATTGACTTTAATAATACACAAACTGTTTTTCCAATAAATAAATGTTTTCATCAACTTTTTGCAGAACAAGTAGAACGCACGCCAGATAACATTGCTATTGTTTATAAAAATCAACAATTTACCTACCGAGAATTAAACACTCGTGCTAACCAGCTAGCTCATTACTTACAACAATTAGGTGTGAAGCCAGATGTAATGGTGGGACTTTGTGTCGAGCGATCGCCTTTAATGTTGATTGCACTTTTAGGTATCTTAAAAGCAGGAGGTGCATACATACCAATTGATCCAAGCTATCCCTTAGAAAGAAAAAGTTTTATACTAAACGATTCTCAAATGGCAGTGCTGCTGACTCAACAGCACTTAATTGCAGATTTAGCTACAAATGGAATTCAAGTAATTTGTATAGATAGTGATTTCCAAGCCATAAACCAACAAAAAATTGAAAATCCAATCACTACAACAACCGAATTAAATTTAGCCTATGTTATTTACACCTCTGGTTCCACTGGGAAACCGAAAGGAACTCTAATCCCTCATCAAGGATTAGTTAACTACCTAATTTGGGCTACTCAAAGATATGCAGTAGAACAAGGAGGAGGAACTTTAGTCCACTCGCCTCTAGGTTTTGACTTAACAATTACCAGTCTTTTATCACCTTTATTAGTTGGACGCACAGTAGAACTACTATCAGAAGAACAAGGCATCGAAACCCTTTCTCAAGCTTTAAAGAAAAGCTCAAATTTAAGTTTAGTGAAAATTACTCCCGCTCACTTGGATTTGCTGAAACAACAGTTATCCAAAGAAGAGATCGTAAATAAAACTAGAGCTTTTATTATTGGTGGAGAAAATTTATTAGCCCAAAGCATCACCTTCTGGCAAGATGTAGCTCCAGATACTATATTAGTTAACGAATACGGCCCCACAGAGACAGTAGTAGGCTGCTGTGTTTATCAGGTTCCAGTCGGTAAACATTCTACAGGATCTATACCCATTGGTAAGGCGATCGCTAATACCCAATTATACATTTTAGACCAATATTTGCAACCAGTACCACTGGGAGTACCGGGTGAATTGCACATTGGCGGACTTGGATTAGCTAGAGGTTATTTAAATCAAGCTGAATTAACAGCCCTGAAATTTATTCCCAATCCTTTTAGTAAACAAGAAAACGATCGCCTTTATAAAACTAGTGATTTAGCCCGCTATTTACCAAGTGGAGATATTGAGTATATCGGTAGAATTGACAACCAAATAAAAATTAGAGGTTTCCGTGTTGAATTAGGAGAAATTGAAGCGGTTATAAATCAACACCCCGCAGTCCGAGAAACTGTAGTTGTAGTAAGCGAAGAATCGGTAAATTCTAAACGAATAGTTGCCTATGTAGTTCCTCAAAAAGAACAAACACTGGCAATTCCTGAATTACGTAGCTTTTTAGAGTCAAAGTTGCCAAGCTACATGGTGCCGACAGTTTTTGTCACATTGGAGACACTACCACTGACCCCTAATGGCAAAGTTGACCGTAAAGCACTACCTGCACCGGAATTAACACATGTATCATCATCCAATATAGTCCCTCCCTCCACACCTTTTGAGAATTTACTAGCAGGTATTTGGGCGGAAGTACTTGCTTTAGACAAAGTAGGTATTGATAATAATTTCTTTGAATTGGGAGGACATTCCTTAATGTCCACTCGCGTAATGTCCCAAATCCGGCAAGTATTTCAAGTAGAACTTCCTTTACGTTGCTTATTTGAAAAACCAACAATAGCTGAACTAGCAAAAGAAATTGAAAAAGCGATTAAGGTAGACTCAGGAGTTGAGGCGACGAATATTGAGCGGATTGGGAGATCGCCACAATTACCGCTATCATTTGCTCAACAACGACTGTGGTTCCTAGCTCAATTAAAACCAGACAGCCCATTATACAGTACTCCTGGTGCTGTTCGCCTACAAGGAAAATTAAATGTAGAAGCATTACAACAAAGTTTTAACGAAATTATCAGTCGTCATGAAGCGCTGCGAACCAATTTCCAAACAACACAAGGGCAAGCAATAGCTGTCATCTCTGAAGAAAAGCCCTTAATGTTTTCAATATTCGATATTAGCGAACTATCTTCAGACCAACAAAAAGCCGAAATTAAACAACAAACTGCACAAGAAGAACAACAACCCTTTGACCTCAGCAGCGACTATCTACTGAGAGTAAAATTACTACGTATTAATACACAAGAACACATTTTAATACTGACAATGCACCATATCGTCTCTGACGGTTGGTCAATCGGCGTACTGGTGCAAGAACTGGCAACACTTTATCAAGCCTTTTGTAACGAACAACCCTCACCCTTAAGTGAACTGCCAATACAGTATGTTGACTTTGCAGCTTGGCAACGACAATGGCTGCAAGGAGAAGTACTCGAAACTCAGATATCTTATTGGCGAAAGCATTTAGAGAACGCACCCAAAGTATTAGAGTTACCCACAGACCATCCAAGACCACCAATTCAGACATTCCGGGGTGCAACTTACTCATTTGAGCTATCCGAGGAACTCTCTGTTGCTGTGAATAAATTAAGTCAGCAGCAGGGAAGTACTTTATTTATGACCCTGTTGGCAGCTTTCCAAACACTGCTATGGCGTTATACAGAGCAAGAAGATATTGTAGTTGGTTCGCCCATCGCCAATCGGAACCGAGCGGAGATAGAAGGGTTAATTGGATTTTTTGTGAATACTTTGGTACTACGAACTAACTTAGCAGGAAATCCCAGCTTTCAGGAGCTACTCAAACGGGTGCGGGAAGTAGCATTAGGAGCTTATGCACATCAGGATTTGCCTTTTGAATTGTTAGTTGAGCAACTGCAACCACAGCGAGACTTAAGCCATACACCACTATTTCAAGTGATGTTTGTGCTTCAGAATGCACCGATATCTGCCTTAGAGTTTCCTGGTTTGACTTTGAGTCGATTGGAAAGCAGTAGTGATAGTGCCAAGTTTGATTTAACCCTATTTATGACAGAAATAGAGTCGGGGTTAGTTGGCAGTTTAGAATACAATACTGATTTATTTGAGGAAAATACTATATGTCGGATGGCAGGTCATTTGCAAATCTTGCTTGAAGCAATTGTTGCTAATCCACAGCAGCGGTTGTCAGAGTTAGGACTGTTGAGTGAATCTGAGCGACATCAGTTGCTTGTGGAGTGGAATAATACAGAAGTTGAATATCTTCAAAAACAATGCATTCATGAATTATTCGAGGCGCAAGTAGAACGCACACCTGATGCAGTAGCAGTGATATTTGAATCGGAACAATTGACCTACTGTGAACTCAACACGAAAGCTAACCAATTGGCGCATTATTTGGGTTCATTGGGAGTAAAACCAGAAGTATTAGTTGGGATTTGTGTAGAGCGATCGCTCTCTATGATAATCGGACTATTAGCCATCCTTAAAGCAGGTGGTGCATATGTTCCACTAGACCCTAGCTATCCCCAAGAACGCTTGGCTTATATGTTAGAAGACTCGCAACCAGGCGTGTTGCTAACACAACAATACCTGTTAAAAAGTCTACCAAATCATAAAGCTCAAGTAATTTGCATCGACGGCGACTGGAAACAAATTGCCAATGAAAGCACAGCAAATCCTGTATCCAACATCACGTGTGATAACCTTGCTTACGTAATCTACACCTCTGGTTCTACAGGTAAACCAAAGGGTGCAATGAATACCCATAGTGGTATCTGCAATCGCTTACTGTGGATGCAAGATATTTACCAATTAACATCGGCAGATGCTGTTTTACAGAAAACTCCCTTCAGTTTTGACGTATCTGTATGGGAATTTTTCTGGACGTTGATGACGGGTGCGCGTCTAGTAGTAGCTCAACCAGAAGGGCATCGAGATACTAAATATTTAGTCAACTTAATTTTACAGCAGCAAATTACGACTTTACATTTCGTCCCGTCAATGCTGCAAGTTTTCATCGAAGCAGAAGGTTTAGAAAAATGTCAATCTCTGGTGCGAGTCATTGCAAGTGGTGAGGCATTAACAGCCCAACTGCAAAAACGCTTCTTTAATCGACTTGATACTCAACTACATAATCTTTATGGCCCAACAGAAGCTGCTGTGGATGTTACTTTTTGGCAGTGTCAAAAAGATAGTGTAACCAACCAAAATACAGTTTCCATCGGTCAACCAATTGCAAATATTCATATTTATCTACTTGATAAATATCTCAATCCTATTCCTATGGGTGTAACGGGTGAAGTTTATATTAGTGGTGTAGGACTAGGTAGGGGTTACTTAAACCGTCCCGACTTGACAGCAGAAAAGTTTATACCTAATCCTTTTAGTAAGCAAACTGAACGTCTGTATAAAACGGGGGACAAGGGACGCTATTTATCAAATGGAGAGATAGAGTACATTGGTCGTATTGACCACCAAGTAAAAGTACGTGGTTTCCGGATTGAATTGGGAGAAATTGAGGCAATTATCAGTCAATACCCAGTAGTACGAGAAACTGTAGTTATTGTCAGCGAAGAATCAGTAAATTCTAAACGTTTAGTCGCCTATGTAGTTCCACAAAATGAACAAAGACTGGCAATTTCTGAAGTGCGGTGCTTTTTGGAGTCAAAGCTACCAAACTACATGGTGCCATCGGCTTTTGTCACATTGGAAGCACTACCACTCACGCCTAATGGTAAAATTGACCGCAAAGCGCTACCTGTACCTGACTTGACACAGATATCATCATCCAATATAGTCCCTCCTTGCACACCAATTGAGAATTTATTAGCAGGTATTTGGGCGGAAGTACTTGGTTTAGATAAAGTAGGTATTAATAATAACTTCTTTGAATTAGGGGGGCACTCGTTAATCGCAACTCGTGTGATTTCCCAAATACGGCAAGTATTTCAAGTAGAACTTCCTTTACATTACTTATTTGAAAAACCAACAATAGCTGGATTAGCAAAAGAAATTGAAAAAGCGATTAAGGTAGACTCAGGAATTGAATCGACGAAGATTGAGCGGATTGGGCGATCGCCACAATTACCACTATCATTTGCTCAACAGAGGTTATGGTTCCTAGCTCAATTAGAAGCAGACAGCCCCTTCTACAACATACCTGCTGCTGTGCGCCTCCAAGGAGAATTAAATTTCAAAGCGTTACAACAAAGTTTCGACGAAATTATCAGTCGCCATGAAGCATTACGAACCAATTTCCAGTCAGTTGAAGGGCAAGCAGTAGCTGTTATCAAGGAAACTAAACCCCTTGTAATACCTTTACTTGACCTGAGTGAATTAACTTCAGAGCAACAGGAACTTGAAATCAGACAACAGGCTTCTCAAGAAGCACAACAACCTTTTGACATCAGCAGCGACCATCTACTGAGAGTAAAACTATTGCGTCTTGGTGAACAAGAACATATTGTATTACTGACAATGCACCACATCGTCTCTGATGGTTGGTCAACAGGTGTACTGGTGCAAGAATTAGCAACACTTTATCCAGCCTTCTTTTCTGGACAAGCCTCACCATTACCGGAACTACCAATACAGTATGTAGACTTCGCGGCTTGGCAACGACAATGGCTGCAAGGAGAAGTACTCGAAACTCAACTATCTTACTGGCTCAAGCAGTTAGAAAATGCACCAAAAGTATTAGAGTTACCCACAGATCATCCCAGACCAGCAATTCAGACATTCCGGGGTGCAACTTACTCATTTGAGTTATCAAAAGAATTATCCGCATCCCTAAATAAATTGAGCCAGCAGCAGGGAAGTACTTTATTTATAACGCTGTTAGCAGCTTTCCAAACACTGCTATGGCGTTACACAGGGCAAGAAGATATTGTAGTCGGCTCACCCATCGCTAACCGCAACCGAGCAGAGATAGAAGGGTTAATTGGATTTTTTGTCAATACCTTGGTGTTAAGAACTAACTTGGCAGGAAATCCCAGCTTTGAGGAGCTACTCAAAAGGGTGCGGCAACTAGCATTAGGAGCCTACGCACATCAAGATTTACCATTTGAGTTGTTAGTTGAACAACTGCAACCACAGCGAGACTTAAGCCATACACCACTATTTCAAGTGATGTTTGTGCTTCAGAATGCACCAATGTCTGCCCTGGAGTTACCTGGTTTGACTCTGAGTCCATTAGAAAGTGATAGCAATACTTCCAAGTTTGATTTGACTCTTTACATGAGTGAAACAGAGTCAGAACTAGTTGGTAATTTAGAATATAATACTGATTTATTCAAAGAAATTTCTATCCACAGGATGGTAGAAAATTTACAAACGTTGCTGTTTGGAATTGTGGCTAATCCAAAGCAGTGTTTGTCGGAGTTACCATTGTTGAGTGAATCTGAGAAACATCAATTACTCGAAGAGTGGAATGATACTCAAGTTGAGTATCCCCAGCAGCTATGCATTCATGAATTATTTGAAGCGCAGGTACAAAAAACACCTGATGCTGTAACAGTAGTATTTGAAGATGAACAGCTAACCTATCGTGAACTGAATATTAGAGCAAATCAACTAGCACACTACCTGCAACAACTGGGAGTAAAACCAGAAGTATTGGTGGGGATTTATGTAGAGCGATCGCTCTATATGATAATTGGACTATTAGCCATCCTCAAAGCGGGTGGTGCATATGTACCATTAGATCCAAGGTATCCTCAAGAAAGATTAGCATTTATACTAGAAGATGTTCAATTGGCAGTGTTGCTAACTCAAGGGAGCCTTGCGGAGGCAATGCCACAACACAAAGCTCAAGTCGTTTCTTTAGACACTGACTGGCATCTAATTGAGCAACAAACCCAGGAAAATTTATTCTCCCAGCTAACTCCTGACAACCTAGCTTACACCATTTATACCTCTGGTTCCACAGGCAAACCAAAAGGCGTGCAAATTCCTCACATTGCTCTGAGCAACTTCTTACTTGCAATGAAGCAAAGCCCAGGTGTAACCAAAAAGGATACCTTACTAGCAGTTACTACCTATTCCTTTGATATTGCAGTGCTAGAACTATTCCTGCCAATCATAGTAGGCGGTCGCTTAGTCATTATCAGTCGGCAAGTAGCTTTGGATGGAACGCAATTATCAGCAACATTAACTGACTCCAAAGCTACAGTTATGCAAGCCACACCAGCGACATGGCAGTTACTTTTGGCAGCAGGCTGGGGTGGTAATCATCAATTAAAAATTCTTTGTGGTGGTGAAGCTTTATCTGCACACTTGGCCAATCAATTACGGCAACAGTGTCACTCCTTGTGGAATATGTATGGACCTACCGAAACTACCATTTGGTCAGCAGCTAGCTTGGTAAAAACACTTAACAGTAATACAGTACCAATTAGTTACCCAATTGCGAACACGCAACTTTATATCCTAGACCAGTACAACCAGTTAGTTCCTGTGGGTACGATAGGTGAACTTTGTATAGCTGGGGAAGGACTCGCAAGGGGGTATTTCCACCGTCCTGATTTGACAGCAGAAAAATTTATCCCCAATCCCTTTAGCGATAAATCAGCACGTCTGTACAAAACAGGAGATAAGGCACGCTATTTGCCGAATGGAGAGATAGAATATCTTGGTCGGATTGATAACCAAGTGAAACTCCGTGGTTTCCGTATAGAACTGGGAGAAATTGAAGTAGTTATCACTCAACACTCAGGAGTGCAAGCAACTGTAGTTGTGCTAGTAGATGGTCAAAGTTTAGTTGCTTATGTAGTTCCACAAAAAGAACAAATACTGGCAATTACGGAACTACGTAGCTTCCTAGAGTCAAAGCTACCAACCTACATGATGCCAGCAGCTTTTGTCATTCTTGAAGCACTACCGCTCACACCTAATGGCAAAGTTGACCGCAAAGCACTGCCTGCACCAGATACAGCACGCCCCCAATTAGAAGCAATTTATCAGCCACCCCAAACTGAGGTGGAACAGGCTATTGCTGATATTTGGAAAAAAATACTGAATGTTGAAAATGTAGGAATTTATGATAACTTTTTTGAAATGGGTGGTCATTCGTTGCTTTTGGTTCAGGTTCATAGAAAATTGCTTCAAGCCTTTAAGAGTAAGGTATCCATAATTGACCTGTTTAGATATCCAACCATAAGTTCTTTAGCAGACTACTTGAATCAAGTCAAAAATGGAAAATTATCTTCTGGTGTAGTAGATGTTGTCACAGAAAAAATTGCTGATGGTAAAGCTCAACAAAGAAAGCGTCTGCAAAAAATGAAATCAATTGAAAATAGTTAAGGATGGATCGTTATGTAACTAGTTTTGTGAAGAAAAACTGATAAATACTTGCAATTGCTAAACCATTTTCTGTAAGATTTATTCTTGAAATCATAGTAAATAACTCATGTAATACTGACATTAATTTTCTTTAGTCACTGAAGAGGAAAGGGGGCAGGGAGCTATTAGCTGGGGGGAGAACCCCATAAATAAATTTAGGGGCTTGAAACAAGGAGGCATTATTTCTCGTGCTACGCATCTCGAAATAAATATTTAAGATTTGGCATAAATAAATTTAGGGGCTTGAGACCCCTTTTGGCAGGGGAATTCCAGAATCTTTCTCCCCTGCCTCTTCGATCAGATAGTATAGCCAGGTGTGTAGAGTAGCCAATGGAAACAAAGAAGTTATCGAAAATTTTATTAGTGACGAGTTCTGTTTGGTTGTGGTGTACAATGAACGCAGCTGCTCAAGAGATACCAAAGCCAGAGATGCAGAATAAATCTATGGCATCGGTACTACGTAATTCCCGGTCAATTAGAGAGATTCGCCAACTCAGTGAGATAGAGCATCCCAGCACTAGCGCCCAAATGCTAGTACAGTCACCAGCATCAACTAACCCCCCTTCACCTTCTCAGGGAGATGTTATCCAAGTTACGGGAGTGCAAGCTAAACCCACCGATAAGGGTGTGGAAGTAATTTTACAAACCACTCAAGGAGAAAAACTGCAAATTACAAATCGCAGTGCCGATAATAACTTTATTGCTGACATTCCCAATGCCCAACTGCGTTCATCCAGTGGTGAGGCGTTTACATTTCGTTCGGAAAAACCCCTTGCAGGAATTATCGAGATAACAGTTACGAATGTTGATGCGAGTACTGTGCGAGTGACTGTGGTAGGTGAGAAAACTTTGCCCACGGTTGAGTTATTTGATGATGATGCTGGGGTAGTTTTTGGCATAACTTCTGCTGCAATTGCAACACAGCCACAGGAAACAGCTCCAGCACAAGAAAAGCCAGCAGCCGAAACACCACAAGAAGAATCAGCAGCGCAGCCGGATGAGCCAATTGAATTAGTCGTGACAGGCGAGCAAGATGGGTATCGCGTACCGAATGCCAGTACGGCGACGCGGACGGATACACCATTACGGGATATTCCTGCTTCAATTCAGGTCGTACCGCGACAGGTACTGGAAGATCGTAATGTGAGAACTGTAACGGAGGCGCTAGAAACTGTTAGTGGCGTTGCTCTTGGCTCAGCAAACTATGGTAATACGCCTTTTGCACGCTCAAGCATTGTCAGAGGATTTGAACAAGGGGGTGCAAGTACTGTCATTTTCCGCAATGGCTTTCCAGATGGTGATTTCAACACCCTATCATCTCCCATTAAGACGATCGAGCGAGTGGAAATCCTCAAAGGTCCCGCTTCAGTTTTGTTCGGATCTGGAGAACCGGGTGGGATTATTAACACGGTGACTAAAAAACCCTTGAGTGAACCCTATTACAATCTTGCGTTTGAGGCAGGAAATTATGGACTGTATCAGCCTAGTATCGATTTCTCAGGTTCATTAAATACCAATAAAACGGTGCTTTACCGTTTTATTGCAAGTTATCAAGGTTCAAGCGATTTTCAAGGCTTTTCCGATAACAGACTGCTTGGAATTGCACCGTCTATCACGTTAAAGTTGGGCGATCGGACAAATCTGAATCTCTACTATGAGTACACTAACCTTTTCGCCAATCCTGCTGCTGGTTTTTCTAATGCTGTGCTTTTAGGCAATGGTAGCTTAACACCTCGAGGCTTTGCCACTTATTATCCTGGCTTACAGTCGCTTGATGTCAATACTCATAGAATTGGCTACACCTTAGAGCATGAATTTAGCGATAATTGGCAAATTCGGAATAATGTTGCTGTAGCTCTTACTCGTGTTGGAGAAAATTTTGCAACAGGTTTTAGCCTAGTAGATGATCGCTTCTTGGATTCATTTGCTGTTTATGAAGGTGTTTTTCAGAGAAACACCTATTTTGGACAGATTGATTTGCTTGGCAAATTTAAAACTGGATCAATTTCTCATCAGGTTTTGACAGGTTTTGATTTCAACCGCTTTAGCAATGTTGGCGATCGCATTAATGCTGATACATCTTTACCGCCTCTAGATATCCGCAATCCAAATTATGACATTACAAGACCTACATTTTCCAAAAATCGTTCTTTCTCCGACTTCAATATCGTGAGGCGCTCCTATGGTCTGTACCTTCAGGATCAGGTTGCATTTGGTGATAACCTAAAATTCTTAATTGGTGGTCGCTTTGATTCGGTTTCGTCTGACTTTGAAGGAGATATTAATACACTTGGAGAGATCGTTGTTTTTCCAACACAGAATGATACTGCCTTCAGTCCTCGGATCGGCTTGGTGTATCAGCCTAGCAGAGATGTATCGCTCTACGCTAGCTATACGCGTTCGTTTGCCGCTTTAGCCGGGCTTGATAGCTTTGATCCAGACATCACATTTGCCCCGACAAAGGGAACTCAATATGAAATTGGTGTCAAATCTGACTTTCTAGACGGCAGGCTTTCAGCAACCTTAGCAGCCTATCAACTTACCAAGACAAATGCACTCACAGGAGATCCAACTGACCCTTTACGTTCGATTCAAACTGGGGAGCAACAAAGTCGCGGGGTTGAGTTGGATCTTACAGGTGAAATTTTGCCTGGTTGGAACGTGATTGCGTCCTATGCCTATACCAATGCAGAACTCACGAAAGATAACACTTTTACGGTCGGTAATCGATTGCCAAACGTACCCAAAAATCAAGCGAGTCTTTGGACAACCTATACAATTCAGAAAGCTGCTCTCAGCGGCTTGGGATTTGGTCTGGGGCTGTTTTATGTGGGTGCGCGGCAAGGAGATTTAAATAATTCGTTTGAGCTAGGCGATTACTTCCGTACCGATGCAGCCCTTTACTATCGGAGAGATCGTTTTAATGTGGCGATTAATGTCCGTAATCTATTTGACATAGATGCTACTGCGTTTGCGGGAAGCAGAACATTTATTAAAAGAACCGAACCGTTTACCATCACTGGCTCTATCAGTTGGGAGTTTTAATTGGCTTTTCTGTTAACTATCGCTATTGAAGAAGCAATTTCTGTTAATAGCTTTTTCTAAGCTCAAAAAGTTTTTGTCACACAACTAGGAGGTTAAGGGAGATGGGGATAAAGCGAAGGGAATTTGTTTAGTGAGGTTAAGGAATGAACAGGTGGATCAACAACTGGATGAGGTGGTGGAAGCGATCGCTCAGACGATTGGTCAATTACGGCGATCGACTCCACCTTAGCCCTCCTGATAATCGACCCCACCCCAGCCCTCCCCTTATAAAAGGGAGGGAGCCAGATCCGGCTTCCCCCCTTACCAAGGGATTGAGGGGGGTAAAACAATGGCTATTGCTATCACTACTTACAATCGCGATCGTCTCAGGCTGTAGCAGCACGGCAATTGATCATAGCGAAATGCTAACTTCTGAACCACCCTCAACCCCTTGCCGAGTCGTGCAACACATAATGGGTGAAACCTGCGTTCCCAATCACCCCAAAAGGGTCATTACTACTTCACCTGTTATCTTAGGTCATACGCTTGCCTTGGGCGTTAAACCCATTGCTAGTAGTGCTTTTTTGGATGGTGAGTTAACTACATCCTATTTAAGTTATCAAACCTATCTGGGGAACAAGGCAGAAAGGATCAAGCAAATAGGCACAAGAAGTGAGCCTAATCTGGAGAGGATCTTGCTACTTAAGCCTGATTTAATCTTATCTCTTGAAGAGACTAAAACATTTTACCCTCTACTTTCTCAAATTGCCCCTACAGTAATGTTTCCGTTGAAAGACATAAGAATAAATTGGAAAGAACGTTTTAACTCCATTGCCAAGGTACTAGGAAAACAAGCAGAAGCGCAGCAAGCCTGGAATCATTATTATCAGCGAGTTGAAGAACTAAAAATAGCTTTGAGTAATCGCTATCAAGATAAAACAATTTCTGTTGTAGGTGCTTATGGTAATAGTATATTCAGCTATGCGAAAGACTCATTTTCGGCTTCCATACTTAATGATCTTGGGCTGCAACGGCCACCGACACAAAATTTTGTTATACCTGATGGCATTATTAATAACATCTCCGAAGAAAAACTAGAGAAAATAGATGGTGATATTTTATTCGTTTTAAATTTTGACAGGCGTAGAAAAGATATTGAAGAACTACAACAAAAGCCCATTTGGAAAACCCTCAGATCTGTCCAACAAAGGCAGGTTCATCTTGTAGATGGTTGGGCATGGGATGGGTTGAACTTGCTGGCGGCTGATGCTGTAATTGATGACTTATATAAATCCCTGGTCAATACACCTTAAATTTATGCCAAAGTACACCCTATTCATCTGCCAATCCTGCCACCGCTCATCAAAAGGGGAGCAACGCGATTTTGTGAGGTGCTGAAACCTGGGACGTATATAGCTTGTTTCAGGATGCGAACGCAACTAAAAAACCAGGTTTTGTTGAGAATATAGGGGTGTAATTGAGAACAAAACCCCGATCTCACTTTTTCGCGTTGCTCCCAGATTAGCTCTATAACGCATTGGCTCTAGATTAAAGATTTTTCAATAATTAAAACTAGTAAGTCTCTTGAAAAGATTTTAAGGATTGAACACGCATTATGAGTATTCCAACAACATCTAATTCAATAAATGGTTCAGAAATAGCAATTATTGGCTTAACAGGACGTTTTGCTGGAGCTAAAAACATTGATGAATTCTGGCGAAATCTCCAGATGGGAAGAGAATCAATATCTTTTTTCAGTGACGAAGAACTGTTAACTTCAGGTATCAATTCATCTCTACTAAATGACCCGAATTATGTAAAAGCGCGGGCTACATTAGAAAATGCAGAATTATTTGATGCTTCCTTCTTTGGCTTTAATCCCAGAGAAGCAGAAATAACCGATCCACAACACCGACTTTTCCTAGAGTGTGCTTGGTCAGCTCTGGAAAGTGCTGGATACGATTCACAAACTTATAAAGGTGCCGTTGGTGTTTATGCTGGAGCCGGTTTAAGCAGCTACTTACTCAATGTTTACTTAAATCAAAATATCATCAACTCTATTGACCCTCAGCAACTGATAATAGCAGGCGACAAAGATTTTTTGACCACGCGTGTTTCTTACAAACTCCATCTAGAAGGACCTAGTTATACAGTTCAAACTGCCTGCTCAACTTCGTTGGTTGCTGTCCACCTAGCTTGTCAAAGTTTGCTCAATGGGGAATGTGATATCGCTTTAGCTGGTGGAGTTGCTATCAGTGCATCCAGAAAAGCTGGATATATGTACACAGAAGGGGGAATAATGTCTCCTGACGGACATTGCCGTGCCTTTGATGCTAGCGCAAAGGGATCTGTCGCCGGTGAAGGTGTAGGTATTGTAGTATTGAAGCGATTAGAAGATGCTTTGAACGATCGCGATACGATTCATGCTGTGATCAAAGGTTCAGCCATCAATAACGATGGTTCATTCAAAGTTAGTTATACAGCACCCCGCATCGATACTCAAGCAAAGGCCATCAGAACAGCCCAAATAATCGCCGAAGTAGAACCTGAAACGATCACATACGTTGAAACTCACGGTACTGGAACAGCTTTAGGAGATCCGATTGAAATTGCTGCCCTGACACAAGCCTTTCGCTCTAGTACTCAAAAGAAAGGTTTTTGCGCCATTGGTTCCGTCAAAACCAATATTGGGCATTTAGATGCCGCCGCTGGTGTCGCTGGATTAATCAAAACTGTTCTCGCTCTCAAGCACAAACAAATACCTCCAAGTTTGCACTTTGAGCAGCCTAATCCCGAAATTGACTTTGCCAATAGTCCTTTCTACGTCAATACCACACTTTCCCAATGGCAAAGCAATGGTATTCCTCGACGTGCAGGAGTTAGTTCTTTTGGAATAGGAGGAACTAATGCCCATGTGATTCTGGAAGAAGCCCCCGTGGTCGAACCTTCGAGTCTTTCTCGTCCTTGGCAGCTATTGATGTTATCCGCCAAAACCAGTTCGGCACTGGAAACGGCTACAGCAAATCTAACTAATTATTTTCAAGAGCATCCTGATTTAAACCTTGCTGATGTAGCTTACACATTGCAGCTTGGACGCAGAGCTTTCGAGCATCGGCGTATGGTTGTCTGTCGAGATATTCAAGATGCTATCAATGCACTTCAAGAGCCAAAGCGAGTTACAACGAGTACTCAGAAAACTCAGGAACGCCCTGTTGCCTTTATGTTTTCTGGACTGGGAACCCATTACATTGATATGGCTGTTGAACTTTACCAAACTGAGCCAACATTTCGTACCCATATAGATAGATGTTGCGAACTCCTCAAACCCCAACTTGGTGTTGATTTGCGAGATGTTTTATATCCCAATAGAAACAACCAAAATGACGTTAAGCAAAAACAAAATACTCAATCCAACGGGCTAGACTTACGAAAAATGTTAGGTCGTGGGGGGCAACAAACGGATGTTGCTACTCAAAAGCTGAATCAAACCGTTCTGACTCAGCCTGCTCTGTTCGTGATTGAATATGCTTTAGCTCAGTTGTGGATGTCTTGGGGAATCCGTCCTTGTGCAATGATTGGCTACAGTATCGGTGAATATGTAGCAGCAGCTCTAGCTGAGGTTTTGTCTTTAGAAGATGCGCTCACACTAGTAGCCAAAAGAGCGCAAATGATTCAAGAGTTGCCAGAAGGGGCAATGCTAGCGGTTCCGCTTTCAGAGTCGGAAATACAGCCTCTACTCAATGAGAACATTTCTTTATCTGCAATCAACGGCTCATCGTTGTGTGTGATAGCAGGTGCCACAGATGCTGTAGAAGAATGGGAACGACAATTGAGCCAGCAGAATTTAGTTGGGAAACGTTTGCAAACTTCCCATGCTTTTCATTCTGTCATGATGGAGGCGATCGCACCAGCCTTTAGCGATTTAGTCAAAACATTTAGCCTCAAGCCCCCGAAAATTCCTTATTTATCAAACGTCACAGGAACTTGGATTACAGCAGAGCAAGCAACAGATCCGAGTTATTGGGTGAAACACCTCTGTCAACCAGTACGCTTTGCAGATGGTGTGCAACAGTTATGGCAAAAAGATAATCCGATTTTATTAGAGATTGGCCCTGGACAAGCACTGATTAGTTTCGCATCGCAATGTGTAGAAGGTAACGATAGAAACAAAACAGTGATGCTTCCTTCTGTGCGGCATTCCTACGAACAACAATCAGATGTAGCATTTTTAATCAATACATTGGGTCGCCTTTGGCTGGGAGGGGTAAAAGTAGATTGGTCTGGTTTTTATATTAATGAACAACGCGATCGCCTGAGTTTACCGACGTATCCTTTTGAAGGTCGGCGTTACTGGATTGATGCCAATCCAGAAGCTAACTTAGCTACCCAAGTCCAACAACCATTACACAAAAAACCAAATATTTCCGACTGGTTTTACGTTCCTTCTTGGAAACGCTCCCCCCATATACCATCAAAATCAGAGCAAAAACTATGTTGCTTGGTATTTATTGATACTATTGGAGTTGGTTTGCAATTTGCCAAACAGTTGGAATTAGAAAGCCATGATGTCATCACTGTGACAATTGGAGAGCAGTTTACCAAGTTAGGCGATCGCACTTACGCAATTAATCCACAAACAAGTGGTGACTATGATACTTTACTGCAAGAACTCAGCACATTGGACTTAAAATTAAATGCGATCGCCCACTTTTGGAGCGTTACACCAAATGATATTTTGCCTTGCAATGAGCTAGTAAAACAAACCGAATCATCGCATAAGCTTTTTGAAGATTACCAGTATTTCGGTTTCTATAGCTTGCTATTCCTAGCACAAGCATTAGGCAAACAAGATGTTACAAATTCTCTCAAGTTAATGGTCGTAACCAGCAATGTACATGATGTAACTGGAGATGAAAACTTATGCCTAGAGAAGGCTACGGTATTAGGGCCGTGCAAGGTAATTCCCCAGGAATATCTAAACATCATTTGCAGTAATGTTGATATTGTAATGCATTCTGCTCAAACCCATTTATCTGAGAAACTCATAGATAACCTTGTAACTGAACTAACAGCACAACAGACTAATGAGATAGTTGCCTACCGTGGATATCATCGTTGGGTTCAAAGCTTTGAAGCTATGCCCTTAAATGACCGCATTGCGGACAAAACTAAGTTAAGGAAAGGTGGAGTTTACTTAATTACTGGGGGACTAGGTGATATTGGTTTGGTATTGGCAGAACATCTAGCAAAGACAGTACAAGCCAAGTTAATACTAATTGGACGAGGTAAGCTACCTGAACGATGTGAGTGGGAAGAATGGCTAGTAACTCATGATAGCCAAGATCCTATTAGTAGTAGGATAAAGAAAGTGCGATCGCTTGAAGAATTGGGGGCAGAAGTTGAGGTAAAAAGTGCCGACGTTACCAATTTCAAAGAGATGCAGACAGTAATTGATCAAACATTAAAACAATTTGGTCAAATTCATGGCGTACTTCATGCTGCTGGTATTGCTGGTGGTGGCGTTATCCTACTCAAGACGCAGAATATGGTCAGCAATGTATTAGCGCCAAAAGTTAAAGGCACATTAGTCTTAGATGAGGTTTTAAAAAGTATAAATCTGGATTTATTTGTGCTTTTTTCATCCATAAATTCTATATTTGGTGGTATTGGGCAGGTAGATTACTGTGCAGCCAACGCATTTCTAGATGCTTATGCTCACCGCAATCACTCTAAATCTTCTCAACTCACAGTGTCGATAAATTGGGATGCTTGGCAAGAAGTAGGGATGGCAGTTAAGACTGTAATACCAAGCGAAATGAGGCAAGCACGTGAAGAAAGTTTAAAAAAAGGAATATTACCTCAAGAAGGTGTTAAGGCTTTTAATCGCGTTCTACAAAGTAGGCTATCTCAAGTTGTTGTATCAACACAAGATCTACAAGCTTTAATTAAGCAGAATAATTCTACCCAATATTTGGAACAGCAATTAACGCTTTCAGGGGAAAATTCATCTTCAGTCAATCTCTCCAAAGCAAAACATCCCCGCCCTAATTTAGATAATGATTATGTTGCTCCTCAAAACGAAATAGAGCAAATACTGGCTGATATCTGGCAACAAATTATCGGAATTGACAAAATAGGTATCCATGACAACTTTTTTGAATTGGGAGCAAATTCCGTAACTGCGGTTCAAATCGCTGCCAAAGCTAATAAGGAAGGTCTTAAATTAAGACCCAACCAGTTTTTTAATCACCAGACAATTGCTGAATTAGCAATCGATTTATATAGCACTCAAACTATTCAACCTAAACAGAGTTTAGGAATAAAAGAGTTGCATCTCACACCGACTCAATATTGCTTACTTAAGCAAAATGAACGCAACTTACATCATTGCAACCAATCTTTACTACTGGAAATACAGCAAACATGCGACCCCAATTTATTAGAGCAGGCTTTACAGCACTTGATTCAAAATCATGATGTCTTTCGTCTACGTCTTATTCAAAAAGAATCTGAATGGCAACAAAGTTATGCCAATTTTCATGATATAGTTGAAATGAGACGAGTGAATTTGTCGGCAGTACCAGAAATAAAGCGAAAACTCACTATTGAGTCTGTAGCTGCGGAACTAGAAACAAGTTTGAACTTATTTGAAGGACCAGTTGTACGGCTTGCCTTCTTTGACTTATTACCACACCAAACTAGCTACCTGCTAATTATTATTCACCAGCTTGCAGTTGATAGCATCTCTTGGCGAATTCTATTAGAAGATTTGCAAACGGCTTATCAGCAACTTAGTCAGAACCAAGCGATAAACTTGCCAAATACTACTACCTCATATATGGAGTGGGCAAAATGTCTACAGAAGTATGCTCAATCTTCAGAGATGGTAACAGAACAAGACTATTGGTTCCAAGAAATGCAAAAACCGTTTAGCCGCTTACGTGTTGATTATTCAACAGATGATAATACAGTAGCAAGTGCAGATATAGTTTCAATCTGTCTAAATAAACAACAAACAAGAGCTTTACTAGAGGAGATACACAAACCATATAACACTCAAATTAACGATGTGTTACTTACTTCTTTAGTACAAGCTTTTGCAAAATGGACAGGAGAACAAAAACTGCGGCTGGATATTGGAGGTAATGGTCGAGAAAAAATCTTTAAAGATATAAAGTTATCTCGTACTGTTGGTTCATTTACAAATTATTTTCCAGTGAATTTGGATACAACAGAATCTTCAGAACAAGGTGATTCATTAATCAAAATCAAAGAGTATTTGCGTAGCATTCCCAACACTGGTATTGGTTATGGCATACTAAAGTATTTGAGCAGCGAGCAAGAGATACAATCACAAGTACGAGCTTTTCTTCAAAGTGAAGTAAGCTTTAACTACTTAGGTCAATATGACCAAATGATTTCAGATTTGTCTTTATTTAGTTTACCTGAAGATTCTCAAGGCATTAGCCATAGTACAGCTACAAATAGAGTTTATTTGATAGAGATTAATGCAATGGTTGTTAAAGAGCAATTGCAATTTAATTGGATATATAACCAAACAATTCATCGGCGAGAAACAATTGAAAATTTAGCACATAGTTTTATAGAGGAATTAAACTCACTCATTGTTCACTGTCAATCTGTTGAAACAATGATGTATACACCTTCCGACTTTCCAAAAGCTAACTTAAGCAAAGAAAAATTGGATCGATTCCTAGCAAAGATTAACCAAAGAAGTGAGCAAAATACAGATGAAAGCAGAGAATATTGAAGATATATATGAACTCACACCTTTACAGAAGGGTATTCTTTTCCACTACTTGTACGAGAATGAACTACAACTATATTTTTTCCAGTTTGTCCGTACTTCGCGTAACAATCTTAATATTACTGCCTTTGAAAAGGCTTGGCAGCTTTTAGTTGATCGACACACTATTTTACGTACTGGATTTTATTGGGAAGAGATTGAAAATCCACTACAAGTTGTTTACAAACAAGTCAAAGTCTCCTTAAATCATCATGACTGGCGTCATCTGGAGGGAGTTGAACAAGAGAGTCAGTTAAAATCTTTTCTTACTAGCGATCGCAAGCAAGGTTTTGACTTATCTCAACCATGTCTAATGCGTGTAAATTTAATTCGCCTTGCTGATGACTGCTACCAAATTATTTGGAGCTATCACTTTATCATTATAGATGGTTGGACTGATTCACTAATAATGGGTGAGTTTGTGCAAATTTATGAAGCACTTTCCAAGAATAAAGAAATATTTTTAGCGCCTACTCGTCCCTATAGAGACTATATTAACTGGTTGCAGCAGCAGGACATATCTAAAACTGAAATTTTTTGGCGAAAAGCATTACAAGGTGCTAAAGCACCCACTCCTCTTACCTACATAGAAAAAGTTGGTCAATCGTCTACTCAAGAACAAAGATATGATGAAGAAAGAATTCAGCTATCATTAACACATACCCAGGCAATACAATCCTTAGCCATACAACATCGTCTCACCCTCGCAACCATAATTAACGGTATTTGGGCTATTCTTCTTGGGCGTTATAGCAGACGCAACGACATACTATATGGCTGCACTGTTACTGGACGCCCAGTAGATTTGGATGGAGTAGAGTCAATAGCTGGTGTGTTTGTTAACAGTTTGCCAATCTATGCCAAGATAGATATTGAGCAGCCTTTGTTGTCATGGCTACAGAATTTACAAACTAAACTGGTTGCGGCACGTGACCATGAATATACTCCATTGACAGACATTCATCGATGGAGTGAAGTACCACGAAACTTAAATTTATTTGAGAGTCTTGTGGTAATTGAAAACTTTCCAGTCAGCCAATTCGCAACTGAAGGGGGAATAAATTTAGGAATTGAAAACACAGAATTGTATTACAGAAGTAACTACGCTCTCAATTTAGTTGTATATCCAAATGAAGAATTGTTAATAGCTTTTTCTTACGATTCTAGAAGATTCGAGACTGATACTATTGCTGGAATACTCAAAGATACTGAAATCCTCTTGCAACAGTTGATAACTCATCCGAATTTACAGATAAAATATTTATCGTTTTCAACACCAAAGCAGCAATTAATCACCTCAATTTTAGAAAAAGAAGTATCAGCCGCAGAGCTTTTAAAAATTTAATTAACAACATACTTTTTCTAAAAAACATATACTTTTACTTAGTTAGTTTTGCTGTTGTTTGTATACATTAAGAATGAAAGTTACAGAGATAATTTTGAATGATACTCAATCAAAATGATATTAAAGGATAGACTATGATCGTTTCAAGTGGAATCGAACGCAGATATAAACTCTCAAGTAGTGAATTTATAAAAGATTATGTTGAACTCGGAAAACCTGTCATAATTTCTGGAGTAATAACTAATTGGGATAGCATCAGTCAATGGTCTTTAAAATACTTCAAACAATTATCACCTTCTTTAAAGATTTACGCCAAAAAATTTAGCGGAAAAGGAATTCAAGTATGTAGTCTGACAATGGAAAAATACATAGAATCAATAGAAAATTATGAAGCAGATTCCCTGAATAATCCTTTACCACCATATTGTCACGACCTACCTTTATTTAGTTTAATACCTTCACTCATAAAAAATGCTCAACCATTTCCTTTAGACTATTTACCAAAATGGTATTGGTACAAGTGGTGGCGTTATTGTCAATTTTTCTTGGGTTGTTCTAATAGTGTTACTCCACTACATTTCGATTGTCTACTCACTAACAATATCTTTTTTCAAATTGTTGGGCGCAAACAATTTACCATACTACTACCTGAAGATGCTAAATATTGTTATCGCAAAGGCTGGCGATGGTTTCTTGTGAATCCAGAAAATCCAGATTTCAATAAATATCCTGAATATAAAAAGGCTAGACCAATCACATTTGTTGTTAATCCTGGAGAGATTTTATATATGCCTCCTGGGACATTACATCATGTGAGAAGTTTGGATATGTCAATTTCTTTTAATATCGATTGGCACACTCGAAAAAGCTCGTTGAATGCTCTGGCTGCTAGTATAAAAGGTATGCCTATTCAAAATTCGTACTATAACTTTTTATTAGCTGTGGGATTAGTCTTTAAAATACCTTCGCCAATAATTTTTAAATTTTATAAATCCTATTTAAATTATGTATCTTAATGCATTCATAAATTTATAAACTGGAGAGTAGTTATATGAATATATTTGAAAAATGTGAATCAAACGTTAGAAGTTATTGCCGTAGTTTTCCTGCTGTATTCCATCGGGCTAAAAATTCCATAATTTATGCTGAATCAGGTGAAGAATATATAGATTTTTTTGCAGGAGCAGGTGCTTTAAATTATGGACATAATCATGACTACATAAAACAGAAAATTATGTCCTATTTAGATGCTGATGGAATAGCGCATGGCTTAGATATGTATACTTCCGCTAAAGAGAAGTTTTTAGCTAAGTTTAATGAGGTGGTTCTAAGTACGAAACAGCTAGACTATCGCATCCAGTTCTGCGGCCCGACTGGAACAAATGCTGTGGAAGCAGCTTTAAAATTAGCAAGAAAAGTCAAAAAAAGGCCGGGTATATTTTCCTTCATGGGAGCTTATCATGGAATGACTTTAGGTAGTTTATCAATTACTGGTAATACCGAAATTCGAGCAGGGGCAATTGGAACATTAAATCATGTAACATTTATGCCTTATCCTTATGGATTTATGGAAAGTTTTGACACAATAAAATACATAGAGTCAGTTTTAAATGACGTTAATTCGGGGATTGAGAAACCAGCAGCAATCATCTTTGAGACAGTACAAGCCGAGGGGGGAGTTGTTGTTGCACCAATTGAGTGGATGCAAAGATTAAGAAAATTGTGTGATGAGAATGATATTTTATTAATCTGCGATGATATTCAAGTTGGCTGTGGTAGAACAGGTTCTTTCTTTTCTTTTGAAAGAGCAGATATTGTTCCCGATATAGTCATACTATCTAAATCAATTAGTGGATATGGATTCCCAATGTCGGTATTATTAATTAAGCCAGAATTAGATATTTGGGAACCTGGTGAGCATAATGGCACTTTTAGAGGTAATCAATTGGCATTTGTAGGAGCTACAGCTGCTCTAGAGTATAGGGAAAGTAGTAATTTGGAACAAGATGTTAAAGTTAAAGAGCTTTTCTTGAAAAATTTTCTAGATCGACAAATATCACCAATCAGTGAAAACATAGCTATACGCGGAATAGGCATGATTTGGGGTATAGATTTGGCAAATTTTGGCAGTACTTTGACTAAAAACATCACAATGCGTTGTTTTGAAAAGGGATTAATAATTGAAAAGTCTGGAAGAAATGACACTGTAATTAAATTATTACCTCCTCTAACTATTGAAATGCCTACCTTAAAAGAAGGTTGTTCAATGATGGAAGCAGCTTTCAATGAATGTTTGTAAACTAGATTTTAAACTAAACTACTCGTGTTTTCAGAATATATGACTTTGACATTTTCATTTTGTGTAAATTGTGCATAAAAATAGTGCATTAAATACACTTAAAAAAAGATTTTTTGCAGAGAAGAAACTAAAATGGGTAAAAATATGACTACAAAAATAGAACCTCAAGAGTTATTGTCTCAAAAAATTTACTGGTTAAACAAACTCTCCGGAGAGTTGCCAGAAACGAATCTTATACCGGATTATGTTAGACCTGCACAGCATTGTAGGAAAAACAAAACCCATAATTTTGAGTTACCGATTCACTTATCTCAAACAACAATCAAATTAACTAAAGGGTCTTACTTTTTGGTCTACTTAATGCTTTTATCAGCATTCAAGATACTACTACAAAAGTACACTAGGAATAATGACCTGATTGTTGGAATACCAGTATATAAAAAAATAGACGGGCTAAATTTAGACTATTTAAATAATGATAAGGTTATCCCTTTACGCACTCACCTGAATCATGAAATTACATTTAAAAACTTTTTTGCTCAAGTCAAAGATAATGTAATTGAAGCCTACAGCAATCAAGACTATTCTTTTGATGAGTTGATTGAATTATTAAATCTACCTCAAAGTCAGAATCGTTGCCCTATTTTTGATATAGTCGTATTGTTAGAAAATATTCATCATAAAACTGAGTTAGCAAAACTCAACAATGATATTACCATTTCTTTTCTTGTAGAAAATGATGTTATTAGCGGCTTAATAGAGTACAATCAACTTATTTTTAAGGATGACAGCATTAAACTAATGAGTCATTACTACATAAATGTAGTTGAAAGTATCATCAGCAATATTAACATTAAAATATTGGACATTCTTTTTTTGAAAGATTCGGACAAACATAAATTAATTGAACAATATAATAACAATATTCAAAAATATCCCATTACACAAACAATAAACAACTTATTTGAACAACAGGTAGCTAAAACTCCTAACGATATAGCTGTTATTCATCAAAAAAATAAATTAACTTATCAGGAATTAAATGAAAGAGCTAACCAACTAGCTGTAATTTTACGTAAGTTAGGAATCAGCAAAGGTGAATTTGTTGGAATATTTAAAGACCGCGATATAAATTTCCTCATCGCTATTCTCGCTATATATAAGGCAGGCGGAGCTTACATACCCATTGATAGCACTTATCCGCCAAATAGAATTGAATATATGTTATCTAATAGTGAAGTTAAGTTTCTATTAACTGATTTTTCATTATTAAATGTGTTAAATGATTTAATAAATAGCTGTTCGCAGTTGAAATCTATTATCTGTTTAGATGAGGTTGTTAGTGAAAATGTCAAGTTTGCCGGAAACAAGAAAATAACAATATACGATCAACTTGATTTCAGTCATCTTCCCAAAAATAATATAGAGCAAATAAACGAAGCTGTTGACCCAGCTTATATGCTCTACACCTCTGGTTCTACAGGACTACCTAAGGGGGCAATTGTCAGACATGATGGTGCAGTTAATCACATTTATGCTCAATTCGATGAGTTGCACTTAACGGAAGAATTTTGTTTTCTTCAAAGCGCTCCTTCTTCCACAGATATTTCTGTCTGGCAATTCTTGGCACCACTTTTAATTGGTGGAAAGACAGTAATAGTAGATATTGAAACTGTTGCGATTCCTAAACAACTATTTCAAGTAATAAAAGCAGAAAAAATTACAGTTGTTGAACTAGTACCAGCATTATTTGGGGGCTTACTTGAATATACTTCACAGCTACCAATTCACGAAAGAGAATTGCCAGATTTGCAATGGATGATGGTTGTGGGGGAACCAGTATCAGTTAGTTGGGTGAATAAGTGGCTTGAAATTTATCCGGAAATCAAAATTGTTAACGCTTACGGCCCTACGGAAGCTGCTGATGATATAACTCAGTTTATTGTTGATAAACCTTTTGGTGAAAATCAACGTACAGTTCCAATTGGTAAACCATTAGCAAACTTAAATCTCTACATTCTGGATGAGCAAATGAAATTATTACCCATTGGCGCTCCAGGAGAAATTTGTGTATCGGGAATTGGTGTGGGTGCTGGGTACTGGAAAAATGAAGAGAAAACTAATTTAAGCTTTATCCCTAATCCGTTTACACATGCAAGGAAGAACTTACCAGAAAATCGCAGGGATTTAATTTATAAAACTGGAGATTTAGGAAGGTGGCTGACCGATGGTAATATTGAATTCCTTGGACGTATCGATCATCAAGTGAAGATTCGCGGCTTCCGGATTGAACTTGGAGAAATTGAGACCTTTTTAAATCAGCACCAAGCCGTTAGGGAAGCTGTAGTTGTTGTTAGAGAAGAGAACCCTGATGATAAACATTTAGTTGCTTATGTTGTTCCTAGCTCTGAGTTTCATCAGGATGAGTCAACTACTAATGAATTAGTCCAACAGTTACGCGATTCACTTAAACAGAAGCTACCAACGCACATGATACCTTCTGCGATTGTACTGCTCGAAGCATTACCTCTTAGCCCTAGCGGTAAAGTAGACCGCCACGCATTACCTGTACCAAATTTCAAGAATGAATCTGAATTTGGCTTTGTTGCACCCCGTACTCCCACAGAAGAAATAGTTGCAGACATCTGGAGTCAGATACTAAAGCAAGAGCGTGTAGGTATCCACGATAACTTCTTTGATTTGGGTGGACATTCCTTACTCGCAACCCAAGCTATTTCTAGGTTACGGGAAGCCTTTAAAGTAGAGTTACCTTTACGCAGTTTGTTTGAAGCACCGACAGTAGCTCAACTGGTAGAACGTATCGAAAAGATGCTTACAGTCCAACAGCTACAGCTTATTTCTACGGATGCAGTAGACAATAACCGCGAGGAGATAGAATTATGAAAACTATTGAAGAGTTTTTGTCTTACCTTTGCAGTCTAGATGTCAAGCTCTGGGTTGAAGATAATCGCTTACGCTGTAGCGCTCCAAAAGATGTGCTGACACCAGTTATCAAGGAAGAACTTGCTGAACGCAAAGAAGATATCCTCACTTTTATACGCAATAACAGTGTAGCTTTAGTTGCTGACAAACAGCCGATTCGCCCAGTAAAACGGCAGGAACATTTACCACTATCATTTGCCCAACAACGACTGTGGTTTTTAGCTCAATTAGAACCAGACAGCCCATTCTACAATCTTCCTGCTGCTATTTGCTTACAAGGACAATTAAATGTAGAAGCATTACAACAAACTTTCAACGAAATTATCAATCGCCATGAAGTGTTACGAACCAATTTCCAAATAATAGAGGGCCAAGCAGTAGCTGTCATCTCTGAAGAAAAGCCCCTAAATTTATCAATATTCGATATTAGCGAGTTACCTGCAAATAAACAAGAAGCCGAAGTCAAACAACTAACTTTTCAAGAAGCACAACAACCTTTTGACTTAAAAGGCGACCTGTTATTGCGGATAAAACTATTGCGTCTTGGTGAACAAGAACATATTGTATTATTGACAATGCACCACATGGTCTCTGACGGTTGGTCAACAGGTGTACTGGTGCAAGAATTAGCAACACTTTATCCAGCCTTCTTTTCTGGACAAGCCTCACCATTACCGGAACTACCAATACAGTATGTAGACTTCGCGGCTTGGCAACGACAATGGCTGCAAGGAGAGGTATTAAAATCTCAAATTTCTTACTGGCTTAAGCACTTAGAGAACGCACCGAGAGTACTGGATTTACCCACAGACTACCCAAGACCAGCAATTCAGACTTTCGGGGGTGCGACCTACTTATTTGAGCTATCAAAAGAATTATCCGCAACCCTAAATAAATTGAGTCAGCAGCAGGGAAGTACCTTATTTATGACCCTGCTGGCAGCTTTCCAAATACTGCTATGGCATTATACTCTTAGCGAAGATATTGTAGTCGGTTCGCCCATCGCTAACCGCAACCGAGCAGAGATAGAAGGGTTAATTGGATTTTTTGTCAATACCTTGGTGTTAAGAACTAACTTAGCAGGAAATCCCAGCTTTAAAGAGCTACTAAAACAGGTGCGGGAAGTAGCACTAGGAGCTTATGCACATCAAGATTTGCCTTTTGAGTTGTTAGTTGAGCAACTACAACCACAGCGAGACTTAAGCCATACGCCACTATTTCAAGTGATGTTTGTGCTTCAGAATGCACCGATGTCTGCCTTAGAGTTGGCTGGTTTGACTTTAACTCCCTTGGAAAGCGATAGTGGTACTGCTCAGTTTGATTTAACCCTATCGATGACAGAAACAGAGTCGGGGTTAGTTGGAAGTATAGAATACAATACTGATTTATTTGAAGAAAATACGATCTGTCGGATGTCTGGACATTTCCAGACCTTGCTTAAAGAGATTAGTGTAAATCCGAAGCTACGGCTTTCAGAATTATCACTGCTAACAGAATCTGAAAAACGTCAATTACTGCTGGAGTGGAATAATACAGAAGTTGAGTATCCTAAAGAGCAATGTATCCATCAGTTGTTCGAGGCGCAAGTAGAGAGTACACCTGATGCAGTAGCAGTAGTGTTTGAATCGGAGCAGTTAACCTATCAGGAACTCAACGTCAGAGCTAACCAATTAGCAAATTACTTGCAACAGCTAGGAGTGCAAGCAGAGGTATTGGTAGGGATTTGTGTAGAGCGATCGCTTTCTATGGTCATCGGGTTACTAGCCATCCTCAAAGCAGGTGGTGCATACGTACCGTTAGATCCAGCATATCCACCAGAACGTTTAGCCTTCATATTGCAAGATACTGCTGTATCAGTACTACTAACACAGCAGCAGCTGATAGAGAATTTGCCACAACATCAGACTAGGGTTGTTTATCTAGATAGAGATTGTGAAATTGTAGCTCAACAAAGCTCACAAAACCCAATTAGTGAATGTACGACTGATAACCTAGCTTACATCATCTACACCTCTGGCTCAACAGGTCAACCCAAGGGCGTCTTAGTCAATCACAGCAACGTTGTTCGTTTGTTAGCAGCAACTGAACACTGGTATAACTTTAACCAACATGATGTTTGGACACTATTCCACTCCATAGCCTTTGATTTTTCCGTTTGGGAAATTTGGGGAGCATTGCTGTATGGTGGAAAATTAGTGGTAGTACCGTATTGGTTGAGCCGTTCACCTCAAAAGTTCTATCAATTATTGTTAACACAGCAAGTGACTGTACTTAATCAGACGCCTTCTGCTTTCCGACAACTGATACAGGTAGAGGAATCCCTGGAAAATAGTAACAACCTAAGCCTACGAAAAGTGATTTTTGGTGGAGAAGCATTGCAAATTGAGAGTTTAAGACCTTGGTTTGAACGTCATGGCGACCAGTCACCACAGTTAATTAACATGTACGGGATTACGGAAACTACTGTGCATGTGACATATCGTCCATTAAAAATGGCAGACTTAGAAGTAGCATCAGCAAGTTTAATAGGTCGTCCAATTGGTGACTTACAAGTTTATTTACTAGATAGATATGGGCAGCCAGTACCCATAGGAGTACCAGGTGAAATGTATATTGGTGGTGCTGGTGTGGTCAGGGGTTATTTAAACCAACCAACACTAACTTCTGAAAGATTTATTCCTAATTGCTTTAGTAATAAACCCAATGCACTTCTTTATAAATCCGGCGATTTAGCTCGATATTTACCGAATGGAGACATTGAGTATTTAGGTCGCATTGATAACCAAGTAAAAGTACGTGGTTTCAGGATTGAATTGGGAGAAATTGAGGCAATCATTAGCCAACACCCAGCAGTACAAGAAACTGTTGTTGTAGTCAGCGAAGCTTCAGCAGACTCTCAACGAATAGTCGCCTATGTAGTTGCTCAAAGAGAGCAAACACTGACAATTCCTGAACTACGTAACTTTTTAGAGTCAAAGTTACCAAACTACATGATGCCAACAGCTTTTATCACACTGGAGGCACTACCACTAACACCAAATGGAAAGGTCGATCGCAAAGCACTACCAGCACCTGATACAGCACGCCCCGAATTGGAAACAGTTTACCAGCCACCCCAAACTGAGGTCGAAAAAACTATTGCCGATATTTGGCAAGAAGTACTTAATGTTGAGAACGTAGGAATCCATGATAACTTCTTTCAACTCGGTGGTCATTCGCTGCTTTTAGTTCAGGTTCATAGTAAATTGCAAAAAATATTTCAGAGAGATTTTCTGTTGGTAGAAATGTTTCAATATCCAACCATCAGCCACCTAGCTAGATATTTTAGCCAGCAATTAAGAGAAGAAACATCTTTTATCAAACATTCTCATGTTCCTGAAGGTAGGACAGCTTCATTACAGCGTCGAAAACAAGCCAGAAAAGAACATCGAACAGCAATCAAGGAAGGCGGAGTTTCGTCTCAATCAGGTGAACAAAATTTATAAAATAAAAGAAATTAACCGCAGACGAAGCAGAGAACACGGATGAGAGGTTTTTTGCTTAAGTCCTAAAGATGAACAGTAATGCAGAACAAAAATTACCTATTGTAGGAGACAAAATGACATTAAGTGAAAGAAGTTTTTTATCTACAAATAGCTTTTCTCAAACTGAGCGAATATTACATTCTGAAATTGGTGAGTATGTAAAACAAATGTTTGTACCTACTCTGGGAAAATCTATTGAAACCCAAATAGATGAGATAGTTAATGATTTTTCTGAGGAGTTTTTAATTACAACAAATGCAAATACTAATGTTGAGATTGACTTGATAATTAAGAATTTTGGTGAGAGCAAAATACCTTTAGAACCTACTGATTTTGAAAGCTATTTCCAATACTTAGGTGATAACGTTATTTCTCACTCTATACATACATCTTCGCCACAATTTATCGGTCACATGACCTCGGCGCTTCCTTCTTTTGTACGACCTCTAGCAAAATTGATGACAGCAATGAATCAAAACGCTGTCAAAATAGAGACTGCTAAAGCTTTGAGCTTTTATGAACGTGAAGCTTTAGCAATGATGCATCGACAAATTTATAGTTTGTCCGATAATTTTTACACCCAGCATATTCAAAATAATCAGAGTACATTAGGAATTTTAACTTCTGGTGGTACAACAGCCAATATCACAGCACTGTGGTGTGCCCGAAATAAATCTTTGGGAGCAAAAAATGACTTTTTAGGCGTAGAAAAAGAAGGTTTAACAGCAGCTCTAAATTTTTATGGCTACAAAGGAGCAGTTGTCATTGGTTCCGAATTGATGCATTTCTCTTTTGATAAAGTTGCAGATTTGATGGGCATTAGTACCCAAAATTTGATTAGAGTAAGCGTTGACTCTAACAATCGAGTTAACATACAAGCACTACGTCAAGCTGTTGCAGAATGCCGCGAACAAAACTTACATATCATAGCCATTGTCGGCATTGCTGGAACTACAGATTCTGGTAGTGTCGATCCCCTAGAAGATATTGCAGAGATCGCTCAAGAAAATAATATACATTTTCATGTAGATGCTGCTTGGGGTGGGCCAGTTATCTTTTCCCGAAAACATCAACATAAGCTTGCTGGTATTGAAAAAGCTGATTCAGTAACCATTGATGGACATAAACAATTGTATTTACCAATGGGTATTGGTATGATCTTTTTCCGCGACCCTTATCTAGCTTCCTCAATAGAAAAACAGGCTAGTTATACCATGCGAAAGGGATCGTTTGATTTAGGTAAACGTGCTTTGGAAGGGTCTCGACCTGGCATGGCTTTATTTTTACACGCTGGTTTAAAGCTAATTGGACTTAAGGGATATGAGTTTTTAATTGATGAAGGAATCAGAAAAACTGAATACATGGCTGCTCGTATTTCAGCTATGCCCGAATTTGAATTGTTGGCAGAACCTGATACCAATTTGTTGATTTATCGGTATATCCCAGAGACATTTAGAGAAGCTATTGCCAATAAAAAGTTAACAGAAACAGACAATGAAATTGTCAATAATTTTAATGAATATTTACAAAAAATGCAGCGTCATATTGGTCGCACTTTTATCTCACGAACGACAAAAAATAGTATAAAGTTTAACAAACAAATTACTGTAATTGCCATGCGTGCTGTCATTGCCAATCCATTAACTACTGAAGAAGATATTGACGCAGTTTTAAACGATCAGATTCAGATTGCTTCTGAAATTTCAATTAAATAATTTTCATTCAATGCTTTGATATTAGACCAAAAATATTTAGGTTCGGGCTTTTACTTATGGATACAGCAAATAAAGACGAAATCGCTATTATTGGTATGGCGGGTCGTTTTCCTGGAGCAAATAAAGTTGATAGCTTTTGGGAAAACCTACGGAATGGTGTAGAGTCAATTTCTTTTTTCACAGATGAGGAACTAACATCTACTGGGGTAGATCCGTCATTGCTTAACGATCCAAATTACGTGAAAGCAAGCGGTATATTAGAAAATATAGATTTATTTGATGCTGCATTTTTTGGTTTTTCTCCGAGAGAAGCTGAGATTACAGATCCACAGCATCGGCTTTTTCTAGAATGTGTTTGGGAAGCTTTAGAAAATGCTGGCTATAACTCTGAAACTTATAGCGGTCAAATAGGTGTTTTCGCCGGTGTCGCTACAAGTACATACCTACTTTCAAACTTATATTCCAATCGAGATTTGATGGAATCGGTAGACAGCCACCAAATTTTAATTGGAAACGACAAAGACTTTTTACCCACGCAAGTTTCTTACAAATTGAACTTGAGAGGGCCAAGTATCAACGTTCAAACTGCCTGTTCTACATCATTGGTTGCTGTGCATTTAGCTTGCCAAAGTTTACTCAATGGTGAAAGTGATATTGTTTTAGCAGGGGGTGTTACTGTTGGAGTGCTGCAAAAAACTGGTTACCAATATCAGCAAGGAGGAATTCACTCTCCTGACGGTCATTGCCGAGCTTTTGACGCTCAAGCCAAAGGAACTAATGGTGGCAATGGTTTAGGTGTAGTGGTCTTGAAAAGATTAGAAGATGCTATTGCTGATGGTGATTTTATTCATGCAGTAATCAAGGGTTCATCTGTCAATAACGATGGTTCTTTAAAAGTTGGATATACAGCCCCTAGTGTTGATGGTCAAAGGGAAGTAATTTTAGAAGCTTTAGCCTTAGCTGGAGTCGAGCCTGAGACTGTTACTTATGTAGAAGCCCACGGTACAGGAACCATCTTAGGAGACCCGATTGAAATTAAGGCTCTCACACAAGCTTTTCGTGCTAGCACAAATAAAAAAGGTTTTTGTGCTATTGGTTCAGTTAAGACTAATATTGGGCATTTGGATACAGCAGCAGGTGTGACAGGATTAATTAAAACAGTCCTGGCATTAAAACATCAACAAATACCTCCTAGCTTGCACTTTCAGGAGCCAAATCCACAAATAGACTTTACTAACAGCCCGTTTTACGTCAACACCAAATTATCAAAGTGGCAAACTAATGATACACCTCGTAGAGCAGGTGTAAGTTCTTTTGGCATTGGCGGGACTAATGCCCATGTGATTTTAGAAGAAGCTCCAGTAATTCAGGCTTCGAGTCCCTCGCGTCCTTGGCAATTGTTAGTTCTCTCAGCCAAAACCAGCACGGCTTTAGAAACTGCAACAGCACAACTGAGTGCCCATTTGCAGCAAAATTCTGAGATTAACCTACCTGATGTTGCATACACTCTACAAGTGGGTCGTCAAGCTTTTAATCATCGCCGCATAGTCCTTTGTCGCGATCTTGAAGATGCAGTTAAAGCGCTAGCTGACCTCGACCCACAACGTGTTTTTACTAACTATTACAAGCCTAGTCACTGTCCAGCCATCTTCATGTTTTCAGGACAAGGGGCGCAATATGTAAATATGGCAAAGGAATTATACGAAAGGGAAGCAACATTTAAACAACATATAGATAATTGCGCTGTTATATTGCAACCTTACCTTGGTGTTGATATTCGTCGCCTACTTTATCCCAGGGAACAAGATGTTGAAAGTGCTTCTTTTCAACTACAACAAACAGCTTTTACCCAAAGTGCATTATTTGCCATTGAATATGCCCTCGCTCAATTATTCATGGAATGGGGGATACGTCCAGAAGCAATGATTGGTCACAGCATTGGGGAATATGTCGCAGCAACTGTAGCAGGTGTATTCTCTTTAGAAGATGCACTAGCAATTGTGGCAAAAAGAGGACTAATGATGCAACAATTATCCACAGGAAGTATGCTGGCAATTAGACTTCCAGAAAAAGACGTACAGTTACTCTTAAAAACAGAGGCATTGTATAAAGATTCTCTAGAAATAGCAGTTATTAATAGCCCATCTTCATGTGTTGTTTCTGGAACAAATGAGGCAGTTACTACACTACAAAAACAATTATTCTCTCAAGAAGTTGAATGTCGTCTGTTGCATACATCTCATGCGTTCCATTCTGCGATGATGTCACCAATATTAGAGGAGTTTGTGCAGTGGGTAAGTAAATTTCAACTAAATCCACCTCGGATACGCTTTATTTCTAATGTAACTGGTAGTTGGATTACCAATGAACAAGCCACAAATCCCAGTTATTGGGGGCAGCATTTACGACAAACTGTGAGATTTTCAGATGGTATATTTCAATTGATACAGCAGTTTGAAGGGATTTTTCTGGAGGTTGGGCCGGGACATACTTTAAGCACACTCACAAAACAACATTTAGATAGAAGTGCTAAACAGGTGGTGCTGACTTCTTTACGCCATGTTAAAGAACAAGTATCGGATAGTAACTTGTTGTTGCAAACATTAGGTAGGTTGTGGCTTTCTGGTGTAGATATTGATTGGTCAAGATTTTATACTCACGAATTCCGTCATCGTCTACCTTTACCCACCTACCCCTTTGAACGACAAAGATATTGGATTGAGCCTCAAAAGCCAGGACAAAATGGCGATGCCTACGACGGACTGCGCTTACGCGCTCCAGTATCACTGACTAAAAAAGCTGATATAGCTGACTGGTTTTATATTCCTTTTTGGAAGCCTTCTTTAGCTCCACTACCACTCCAACATCAAGAATCCTTATCTCAGAAATCCAGCATTTTGGTGTTTGTGGATGAATGTGGATTTGGTATCAAATTAGTAAACGAATTAGAGAAACAAAACCAGGATGTAATTACTGTAAAAATTGGTGAAGATTTTACTAAAAACAGGGAATTTGAATATACTATAAATCCTCAGAATAATCATGATTACGATGTTCTCATACAGGAAATATTTAAACAAAAAAAATTACCAAAAAGAATTATACATTTATGGAATGTCACACCGAGCAATAACCACAAATTAGAAATTGAAAAAGTTAATCAAGCTCAAACGATAGGATTTTATAGTCTCCTATTTCTTGCCCAAGCTCTGGGAAGACAAGACACTACTGAAGATTTTGAAATCACGGTTATTTCTAACGACCTACAGTCAGTGACAGGAAATGAAGTGCTTTGTCCAGAGAAAGCTACTTTACTTGGCCCAATTAAAGTTATATCTCAAGAATATTTAAATATAAGCTGTCGGAGTATTGATGTTATACTTCCAGAATACGGAAGTTGGCAAGAAGAAAAACTTCTAGAACAATTGCTGGCAGAATTGAAAGTTACTGATTCTGAAAAATTCATTGCTTATAGAAGTTTGAATCGTTGGGTGCAAACTTTTGAGCCAGTGCGCCTTGAGAAAACTAAAATCGAAAAGCCTCGACTCAGAGAAAAAGGAGTCTATTTAATTACAGGTGGACTCGGTAGTATTGGACTTGTTTTGGCAGAATACTTGGCTCGAACTGTACAAGCAAAGTTACTGTTGACGGGACGTTCTGCTTTACCTAAAAAAGACGAATGGGAACAATGGCTTAATACTCATGATGAAACTGATAATACTAGTCATAAAATTCGTAAAGTTCAGGAACTAGAACAATTAGGTGCAGAAGTTTTAGTGGTGAGTGCTGATGTGAGTAACATACAACAAATGCAAAATGCTATTGTTCAAGCTCAACAGCAATTTGGTCAACTAAATGGTGTTATTCATGCTGCTGGAGTTGTTCAAGGTAAATCTTTTGAATCAATTGAAAATATCAGTCAGCTTGATTGTGAACACCAATTTCAACCAAAAATATATGGACTTTTAGCCTTAGAAAAGCTTTTAGAAAATAGAGAGATTGATTTTTGTTTATTGCTATCTTCATTATCCTCTGTTTTAGGAGGATTAGGATTTGTTGCCTACTCAGCTGCTAATAACTTTATGGATGCTTTTGTACAGCAACATAATCAAAATTATCCTCTTTCATGGAGTAGCATAAGTTGGGATGGCTGGCAAATAGAAAATATAAATGAAAATGAAGAAAATACAGATTTAGATGCAAATTTCACTGAATTGACGATTAAATCGGAAGAAGGAGTCAAAGCTTTTGAAAGAATTTTAAATTGTGCTGCACTTAATCACATAGTTGTTTCTACAGGAGAACTTCAAGCTAGAATTAAGCAATGGGTTAAGCTCGAATCATTGCAACAAGCAGAGAGCCAGCAAAACAATTTTGTACTATATTCTAGACCGGATTTACAGAATCCTTACGTTGTTCCTAGCAATGAGATTGAACAAGAAATTGCCAATATTTGGCAAGAGATTCTGGGAATAAAAAATGTAGGTCTTCATGATAATTTTTTTGAATTAGGAGGAGATTCTTTATTAATAATTCAGGTTCGCAGTAAAATCATAAAAACATTAAACAAAAATTTATCAATTGCTGATTTATTTGAATATTCGACAGTAAGTACTTTAGCTGAATATATCGGTGGAAAGCAGATTGAAGAAACGATATTTCAACAAGCTGATGACCGTGCTAGCAGAAAAGAAGCAGCTATGCAGGAAAAGCGACAATTAATGAAGCAAAGGAGAAAAATAGATGTCTAATCAACAAATAGACGATTCTACTAAAGGCATAGCTGTCATCGGTATAGTTGGTCGTTTTCCGGGAGCCAAAAATGTTGATGAATTTTGGCAAAATTTGTGCGAGGGACGAGAGTCAATTTCTTTCTTTAGTGATGAGGAATTAGAGGCTTCAGGCATAGATCGAACATGGCTGAGTAACCCTCAGTATGTAAAAGCTGGTGCTATTCTGTCAGATATTGAGATGTTTGACGCTTCTTTTTTTGATTTATCGCCAAGGGAAGCTGAAATTATAGATCCTCAGCATCGTATTCTTATTGAATGTGCTTGGGAAGCATTGGAAAATGCTGGTTATGAACCTGCTTCAGGCAAAGGCTTGACTGGTGTTTATGTGGGAACCAATATGAGTTCTTACTTTCTGAGAAATTTAAGTTCCCATCCTGACCTAATTGAATCGATGGGTCTTCCGATTACATATGGCAACAGTCAGGATTTCGCCGCTACACGAGTTTCATATAAATTGAACCTTAAAGGGCCAAGTATCAATATTCAAACTTCTTGTTCTACATCATTGGTAGCCGTTCACTCAGCGTGTCAAGGATTGCTAAATTACGAGTGCGACATGGCTTTAGCTGGTGGTATTTGTATTGAATCTCTGCAAAAAGAAGGTTATTTTTATCAAGAAGGAGGTATCACTTCTGCCGATGGTCACTGTCGAGCCTTTGATGCTAGTTCCCAAGGAACTATTTTCGGGAATGGAGTCGGTCTTGTTGTTCTCAAGAGATTAGAAGATGCTTTAGCAGATGGTGATTGCATTCATGCAGTAATTAAAGGTTCAGCCATTAATAATGATGGTGCAGCGAAAGTGGGATATACGGCTCCGAGTGTGAGTGGTCAAGCTGAGGTAATAGCCGAGGCTCAAGCGATCGCTGGTGTTACTCCTGAAACAATCACTTACATTGAAACTCATGGAACTGGTACGCAATTGGGAGATCCGATTGAAATTAGTGCCTTGAAAAAAGTATTTGCACGCAGCAAAGAAAAAGGATTTTGTGCGATCGCATCAGTAAAAAGCAATGTTGGGCATTTGAATACAGCAGCGGGTGTGACAGGACTAATTAAAACAGTCCTAGCATTAAAGTATAAAAAAATACCTCCAAGTTTGCACTTTGAAAAACCCAACCCGGAGATAGACTTTGCCAATAGTCCTTTTTACGTCAATACCAAATTATCAGAGTGGCAAAACAATGCTACACCCAAGAGAGCAGGTGTAAGTTCTTTTGGCATTGGCGGGACTAATGCCCATGTAATTCTAGAAGAAGCTCCAGTAATTGAAGCTTCGAGTCCCTCGCGTCCTTGGCAGTTGTTAGTTCTCTCAGCCAAAACCAGCACGGCTCTAGAAACTGCAACAGCCTTATTATGTACTTACTTAGAGCAAAATCCTGACATTAACCTACCTGATGTCGCTCATACCTTACAAATCGGTCGTCGGGATTTTGACTATCGCCGCATACTAGTTTGCCAAGGTCTAGATGATGCAGTAAAAGCACTGACTTCCTTCGATCCACAACGTATTTTTACTTATCAGCGCCAGCCAGGTCATTGTCCAGTAATTTTCATGTTTTCTGGACAAGGGGCGCAATATGCAAATATGGGAAGGGAACTATATGAAATCGAACCAACATTTAAAAAATATATAGATACTTGCGCTCTGATTTTGCAACCCCAACTCAATCTTGATATCCGTCATATACTCTTTCCACAGCAAGAACAAATTGAAGCAGCTACCCAACAACTACAAGAAACAGCCCTCACCCAACCAGCATTATTTGTCATTGAGTACGCCCTAGCTCAGTTATTCATGTCTTGGGGTGTGCTACCTACAGCAATGATTGGTCATAGTATTGGGGAATATGTCGCCGCGACAATTGCAGGTGTATTTTCATTAGAAGATGCATTAGAAATTGTGGCAAAAAGAGGACAACTGATGCAACAGTTAGCATCAGGAAGTATGCTGGCGATTAAACTTCCAGAAAAAGATTTACGGTTGTTGTTGGAATCAGAGAAGTTGGATAATAATTCTCTACAAATCGCAGCGATTAACAGCCCATCTTCCTGTGTTGTTTCTGGAACTAACGAAGCAATTTCTGCCTTAAAAAACCAATTATCTTCTCAAGGAGTTGAATGTCGGCTGTTGCATACATCTCATGCGTTTCATTCTGCGATGATGGAACCAATATTAGAGGAATTTATCCAAGCTTTAAAACAAGTGAAGCTTAGTCCACCTCGTATACGCTTTATTTCCAATGTAACTGGTAGTTGGATTACCAATGAACAAGCTACAAATTCCAGTTATTGGAGCCAACATCTACGACAAACTGTGAGATTTTCTGATGGTATATCTCTACTGTTAAAGCAGTTTGAAGGTGTTTTTCTAGAGATGGGGCCAGGACGAACTTTAAGTACATTAACGACACAGCATTTAGATAAAAATGCTAAACAGCAAGTAGTGAGTTCATTACGCCATATCAAAGAAGAACAATCCGATGTTGCTTGGTTGTTGCAAACATTAGGTAGGTTATGGCTTTCTGGTGTAGAAATAGATTGGTCAGAATTTTATACTCACGAACGGCGTCATCGTTTACCTTTGCCCACTTACCCCTTTGAGCGACAAAGATACTGGATTGATGCTAAGTCTTCATCACCTTCTTTAAGTAGCCAGTTAGGAATATTAGATAATAAACAAGATATTGCTAACTGGTTTTATATTCCTTCATGGAAACGCTCTTTGCTGCCTCATTCATCCTCTTATGAAATAGAAAGTACACAGGAACAATGGCTGTTTTTTGTTGATGAGTGTGATGTTGGCAATAAATTAATTAATGCATTCAAAAGTCAAGGCAAAAATGCAATTTTGGTTAAGCAAGGGGACAGCTTTAGTAAAATAAGTCAGGCTGTTTATACAATTAACCCATATATAAATGAAGACTACAATACTCTTTTTAAAGAATTAGTATTATTAGGAAAAAATCCTCAAAATATTGCTTATTCATGGAGCATCAGTAATCTTGAAAATAGGCAAAAAGAGGATTATTTAGAATTTAACAGTTTGTTGTTTTTAATGCAGACTCTTAGTAAACTAGAAATTAGCGTTCGATTACAACTTTATGTAATATCAAACAATATTCAAGAGGTAAATGGAAATGAAAAACTAGACCCAGAAAAGGCAACAATATTAGGTTTGTGTAAAGTGATTACTCAAGAATATCCTAATATTAACTGTAAGTGTATTGATATTGCCTTCAAAAATCAACAAGATGGAGAAGAAGAAAATGATAAAAGTATTATTGACCAACTTTTACGTGAGTTAACAAATGTATCTTCAGATTTAGTTGTTGCTTATCGTAGTTCCTACCGTTGGGTACAAACATTTGAGCCAGTTTGCTTAGAGTCAGTAGTTGAAGAAAAAATACCGTTGAGGAAACAGGGTGTTTACCTTTTTCCTGGTGGATTAGAAACGATTGAAGTTGTACTTGCAGAATATTTAGCAAAATCTCTACAAGCCAAACTCATATTTATCGAAGATTCTGCTTTTCCAGAAAAAGATGAATATTTACGATGGCTGGAAACTCACACGGCTGAAGATGAAGTGAGCTGCAAAATCCAAAAAATGCAAGCATTGGCTGAGTTGGGTGCAGAAATTTTGGTCTTGGGTGCAGATAAAACCAACTATGAACAAATGCAGGATAGTCTTGCACCTGAGAATATTGGTAAAATTCACGGGGTTATTTATTCGACTGGAATAAAGCGTGAAAATATATTTAGTTCAATTCCAGAAATTGGTAAGATAGAATTAGGAAATTTATTTGACTCTCAACATCGCCAAGTTACTGTATTAGAACAAGTCTTAAAGAATAGAGAATTAGATTTCTGTATTGCATTCTCTTCTTTATCTTCCATTTTAGGAGGGTTTGGGTTAGGTTTATATTCAGCAGCTAATCATTTCATAGATACCTTTACTAACCGACACAACCGAAATCATTCTTTGCCGTGGTACGTTGTAAACTGGGACGAAATACAACTCAATACACCTCAAGACCAAAAAACACTTGAACAAGCATTTGAGGTAGAATTAGCCATTACTCCAGCAGAAATTGTCGAAGTATTTCAACGAATATTATCTCTAGATAAAGGAACTCAGGTTGTTGTTTCTACGATAGATATAAAAGCTAGGTGGGAACGCACATTTAATCTCGACTCTCTACCAGATTTAAAATCTTCCTCTCAAGTAGACTTATCCTCACACTACGCCAGGCCTAATCTTAGTAATTCATATATCGCTCCAATAAATGAGTTGGAAAAACAAGTTACCCAAATATGGCAAGAGGTACTCGGAATTGCAGAAGTTGGTATTTACGACAACTTTTATGAGTTAGGAGGAGACTCTATCATTGCAACTCAACTAGTTTCTCGATTGCGAGCAAAGTTTCCTGTAGATTTACCACTACGCGACCTTTTGTTGGAAGCAATGATACCAGTTAAGCAAGCAGAGATGATTGAGCAACTTCTGTTGGAAAAAATTGAGGAGTTATCTGACAAAGAGGTAGAATCTTTTTTAGCTAATCTTCCACAATAATTATTCAATTTTCAACTTTTATTTGCAAACAGGAAAAATAGTTTATGTCTCTACTCAGTCCCATTCCAGATTATGAAGCTTTTGCTCGGATGCAGAACGAATTAAAGAGTACAGATGAAGAAATAGTAGCAGGTATAATACCTATTTTAGAAAACTTAATGCTACAACATATTCCGAAGGAAGCAGATATTCTCGACCTTGGTTGTGGTTCTGGAAAATTGGTACAACAGCTTCATCTTAAAGGGTATCAAATGACTGGACTTGATGCTTCCAAAGAACTGTTGCGTTATGCCAGAATAAACGCACCTAAGAGTAAATTTCTCCTTAATGATATACGTCAATTTGAACTACCATCTACTTTTGATGCCGTTTTATCGTATATTGTTCTACTATTTATTTTAAACGTTGAAGAATTAACATATGTTTTCCAAAACGTCTATGCAGCACTGCGAGATAAAGGATTATTTGTATTTACTATACCAATAACAGATTGGTTTCATGAAATTGCCCCACCAATTTTCGACCATGTTAATGTTAATCACGAATGTGCTTTGATTGAAATATTCCACTATAAACCAGAAGAAAGGATTTGGGAAATTCAGGTTACTGGATTTGAGTTAATACAAAATATTTGGAAACGTTCAGATACTACTTGGTTCAGAAAAGATTTCTTTTTAGCAGACGTGCAATTGGGCCTAGAAAAAGCTGGCTTTAAAGATATTAGTTATTACAAGCTCAAAGATTTTGGTTCTGACGATAATAGTATGGCTTGCTTTGTTTGTCGAAAGAAAGCAATATAAAGTGTAATTGTAAATGTAGAGATGAAATATATATCTGCAAAGAAATAATAGGGTTACACATATATAAAATTAGATTGTTATGAATTGGACTGTTATGTAGTTCATACACAATCTAATACGAAAACTTTAGGATGGATACGGGTGCAAATCATGGATCAAAAATACTCTAATTTATCACCAGCCAAAAAAGCCCTTCTAGAAAAATGGAAGAGAGGAAAGTTTCAAGTCGATACTATTCCCAAACGTCAAGTCTCTAAGACTATCCCTTTATCTTTCTCCCAACAAAGATTATGGTTTATTGACCAACTTTATCACGGGAGTTCTTTTTATAATATTCCTATTGCTTTTCATATCGAAGGACAGCTAAATATCACGGTACTTCAACAAAGTTTGAATGAAATCCTCAACCGTCACGAAGTTTGGCGCACAAATTTTACACTTGTAAATGGGGAGCCAGTACAGGAGATTGTGCCCCAATTAAATTGGGATTTACCCATTATTAATTTCGAGCATTTGTCTGGTAAAGATTGGAAATCAGAGGTTAAACAACTTGCAGTAGAAGAAGCAACAAAACCCTTTAATTTAGCAAAAGGACTGTTAGTCAGGGCAACTTTAGTACGCTTGAGTGAAGAAGAACACGTTTTGCTTGTTACCATGCACCACATTATCACGGATGGGTGGTCTTGTGGTGTGTTCCTGCGGGAGTTGTCAACACTGTACGCTGCTTTCTCTACAAATCAGCCCTCTCCCTTACCTGAGCTTCCCATTCAGTATGCAGATTTTACCATTTGGCAACGCGATCGCATCCAAGGTGAATTCCTCGCAACCCAATTAAATTATTGGAAGCAACAACTCAAGGGTGAGTTACCTGTACTCCAACTACCCGCAGACCGTCCGCGACCTAACGTTACTACTTTTACTGGTGCTAAACAATACTTTACATTTTCCACGGTTTTAACTAATGCACTCAGACAATTAAGCCAGCAAACAGACACCACTTTATTTATGAGTTTGCTGGCAGCATTTAACATATTATTATATCGTTACACAGACCAAGAAGACATCTTAATTGGTTCTCCAATTGCCAACCGCAATCGTGCAGAATTAGAAGGAATGCTGGGTTTATTTGTTAATACTTTAGTGTTACGTAATAACCTCAGTGGTAATCCCAGTTTCCGCGAACTTTTACATCAAGTACGTGAGGTAACTCTCAATGCTTATGCACATCAAGATTTGCCTTTTGAGATGCTTGTAGAAGAATTACAACCCGAACGGGACTTAAGTCGAAATCCACTTTATGAGGTTATGTTTGTACTGCAAAATACTCCAACGTCTGTGGAAGAAGTGTCTGGATTAACTTTGCGTACTTTAGACTTTGACAGCGGTACTGCTCAACTAGATATTTTTCTATCTCTGTCTGAATCCGAAGAGGGATTAACAGGATGTTTGGAGTATAATACGGATATTTTTGATTCAACAACAATTACACAATTTATCAGCAACTTTGAGACTCTGTTGGAGAATATCGTTGCAAATCCAGAGCAGCATCTCAGTGAATTGTCTCTACTAACTGCTTCTGAGCAAGAGCAACTATTATTTAAGTTTAATCAAACTGATGCAGATTATCCCCAAGATACATCTCTGCATCAATTATTTGAGCAGCAAGTTGAACTCACATCTGATTCTTTAGCACTAATTAGCGAGTCCGAGGAATTAACTTATCGTCAACTTAACCATAGAGTTAATCAACTTGTACATTATTTACAAAAACAAGGTGTAAAAAAAGACACCTTGGTTGCTCTATGTCTAGAACGCGACCTAGATATGGTAGTGGGAATTCTAGCTATTCTGAAAACTGGCGGTGCATATATTCCCCTTGACCCAAGTTATCCAGTAGAGCGTCTGAATTTTATGCTCTCTGATTCTCAAGCATCTCTGTTAATTAGCAACCAAGAGATATTAGGAAAACTATCATTGTCTTCGGGTAAAATTGTTTGTTTAGATATCCAAAAAGACAAAATTGCTCAACAAAGTTTAGAAAATCCGATTAACATCTCTTCATCTGATAATCTCGCCTACATTATCTACACTTCTGGTTCCACTGGAACACCGAAAGGTGTTCTTGGAACTCATCGCGGTACAGTTAACGGCTTACACTGGTTATGGAAAACCTATCCTTTTACCGAAGGAGAAGTTTGTTGTCAGAAAACAGCTATTAGTTTTGTAGATTCTGTATGGGAAATTTTTGCTCCTTTACTTCAAGGAATTCCTACAGTAATTATCAGCAATACAACTGTAATAGATCCACAATTATTTATAGAAACTCTAGCGCATCACAAAGTTACTCGGATTATACTTGTACCATCATTACTACGCTTGCTTCTTGATAATTACAGCCATTTGGCCAAGAAGTTATCACAGCTAAAACTCTGGATAAGTAGCGGAGAAGCACTTTCTGTTAAATTACTTAAAACTTTCCAAGAATTGATACCATTTGCGAAACTCATCAATCTTTACGGCTCATCGGAAGTTTCCGCCAACGCCACCTACTACGACACTAGTTTCTTGCAAGAGCAAGCAAACAGTGTACCCATTGGTCGTCCGATTGACAATACCCAGGTTTATGTGCTAAATCGTGATTTACAACCAACACGGATAGGAGTTGTTGGTGAACTTTATATTGGTGGCGACGGATTGGCAAAAGGTTATTTACATCGCTCAGAATTAACTGAAAAAAGATTTATTAATAACCCCTTTATTCCAGGAAATAAACTTTACAAAACTGGCGATTTAGTCCGATATATCAAAGATGGAAGTCTTGAATACTTGGGACGCGATGATGAACAAGTAAAAATCAGAGGCTTTCGAGTAGAATTAGGTGAAGTTGCAACTGTTATTGCACAACATCCAGACGTACAACAATCGGTTGTAATTGCCAGTAACGATGCTCAACAAAATCAGCGTTTGATTGCATATCTGGTGACAGATAAACAGGATATAGCTGCACAATTGTTGCCAGAATTGCAGCAAAAGTTGCCTAGCTATATGCTACCTTCTACTTTTGTTATACTGGACAAGCTTCCACTTACACCTAATGGTAAAGTAGACAAACTTGCGCTAAAAAATAACGAAATTACACAATATAATAGTAATAAATCATTTGTTAATCCCAGAAACTTTACGGAATTAGCTTTAGCAAAACTTTGGGAAAACCTTCTCAATACTAGCCCTGTCGGGGTGATAGACAACTTTTTTGACTTGGGTGGTCATTCCTTTTTGGCTGTCCGCTTGATGGCTCAGATTCAAGACAAATTTGGACATAATCTACCCCTGTCTACTCTTTTTGAAAATCCCACAATTGAAAAACTAGCGACTATTGTTAGTCAGCCATTCCGTCAGACTTCTAATTCTCATCTAGTAGCAATTAACTCTGATGGTAACAAAATACCTTTCTTCTGTATACATGGCGCTGGTGGAAATATTAGCCCATACTTTAATTTATCCAAGAGGCTTGGTGAAGATTATCCACTTTATGCTTTGGAAGATACTCTAGAAAAAGAAAAACCAGAAGTTATTTCCGTAGAAGAAACAGCAACTCGCTACCTGCTAGAAATCCGTAAAATACAGCCAAATGGCCCTTATCTTTTAGGTGGTCATTGTTACGGCGGTGTACTAGCCTTTGAAATAGCGCAACAATTACAAAAACAGGGACAAAGAGTAGGTTTATTGGTTGTTATCGATGCCATATTATCAGAAACACGCATTGAAACTACAGACGATGACGATGCAAAATTCTTACTTCGCATAGCTGAATCAATAAAAACTGATAATAATATAGATTTTTCAGTACCTTTTGAAGAACTTCGAGATTTGCCATTAACTGAGCAACTTAATTTAATTAATGAAAAAGGCAATTTCATCTTTAGTGATGTAGAAATTGAAGATTTCCTCCGTTATTACAAACTTTTTAAAGCGCATGTTAAAGCTATGCGGAATTATGAGCCTCAAGTTTATCCTCAGCCTATAACTTTATTTCGAGCTAACCAAGAAATAATTCATGACTTTGACAATCCAGAATGGTATACTAATGACCCTTTACTAGGTTGGGGTAAATGTTCTAGCCAACCTATTCAAGTTATTGAAGTTCCCGGAGATCATTTCTCGATTTTCGTTGAACCTCATATTCAAGAATTAGCTAAACATCTAAAAGATTGTATCGATAATGCTGTATACCTTCTAAATAATAATAGGAGTAAAAGAAGCTGATGAAACTACCCCCAGGGTCAAAAACTCCTGCTTGGTTAATAGCTCTGCAATTCGATAGCAATCCCTTTAACTATATGGATGCTATTTCCAAAGATTATGGTGATATAGTTACTCTCATGTTGGGTTCTACACCAACAATTTATGTCAGTAATCCTTTAGGAATAAAGGAGATTTTCACAAACACTAAGGAAATTACAGCTAGGGGCGAATTGAACTTGGGTTTCGCCTTGATGACAGGAAATCAAGGAGTTCTCCAACTTGATGGTTTAATTCACAAAAATCGACGCAAACTGTTAATGCAAACTTTTCATGGAGCGCGGATGCAAGCCTGTGGGCGACGTATCTGCGAACTCACAGAAAAGATTATCGGTAAACAAACATTTGGAAAGCCTTTTGTTGCATACCCAACAATTGAAGATATTACCTTACGAGTAGGTATAGAAGTTGTAATGGGTTTAACTGAAGGAAAGCTTTCAGAGAAAATCAAGCATTTGTTTATTTCTATTCTGAGATATGGACAATCACCAATAGATAAGATTCTGAGGAATATTTTTGGAGAAAGAGATTTAGGTCGGTGGAGTCCACAAGGATATCTCCTCTACCTTCGACAAGAGCTTTTTCAATTGTTATTGACTGAGGTGGAAGAACGTCGCAAGCAAGCAGATTTTTCATGCGCTGATATGATTAGCGATCTGATCTTTGCTGAAGATGAAACAGGTCAACCATTAAGCAATGAAGAAGTACGGGATCTGTTGTTGTCTCCTATATTTGCAGCTGGTGACGCTTCTGGAACTGCGATCGCTTGGTCTTTGTATTGGATTCATCGTTTACCTGCTGTGCGATCGCGCCTACTATCAGAACTCGACAGTCTTGGTGAAAACCCAGACCCCATGAGCATTTTCGCATTACCATACTTAAGTGCTGTTTGTAATGAAGCTTTGCGAATTTACCCAACTCAGTTATTTGCATTTCCTCGATTGGTAGAGTCTCCCATCAAGTTAATGGGCTACGATTTGAGTCCCGGAACAATACTAATTGCTAATATTTATTCGACACATCAGCGTGAAGATTTATATTCACAACCAAAAGAATTTCAGCCAGAACGCTTTTTAGAAAAACAATATTCTCCCTACGAATTTCTACCATTTGGTGGTGGTTCTCGTGTGTGTATTGGCGGCACTTTTGCCCTATTTGAAATGAAACTGATATTAGCAACTATTCTTTCACGTTATGAATTAGAGTTAGTCAGTCAGCGTCCAGAGCGTCCCAAATTTGGAGGTCTGATTTGTTATCCTGCTAGTGGTGTGAAGATGGTCGTGCGCGGTGTGCGTCAACGTACAAAGAAAGTCGCAGTCATTAGCGGTTGATTTAATTTAATCTCTGGGGGTTTTCCCATTTCTCTGTGTTGATACTGGAGTAAGTAATATTTATGACGCTACCACCAAAAGTGAAAACACCAACTTGGCTATTAAGTCAGCAGCAGCCAAAAAAATTTAAGCCAGAGCGTTTTCTAGAAAAAAAATTTTCTCCTTATGAATTTTTACCCTTCGGTGGTGGTGCTCGTAATTGTATTGCAGCACCTTTTGCTACATTTCAAATGAAGCTTGTATTAGCAACTATTCTTTCAAACTATAAATTAGAGTTGCTTAACAAGCAACCAGAACGACAAAAGCGTTTTGATGACCAGTGTCACCCAAGGAGTGGCGTAAAGATGGTTATGCATGGTCAGCGTTAAAACTAAGGACAGTAATAGTTACTCATTTTCTTGCTTGTTTTAAGGATTAGATTGAGTTTTTTGTTCAGTTGATACGACATATTTATAAACTGACCTTTTCGAGTTAAAAATATATTTCATTATAGAGGGAGTAGATATGACAAAGAGTAATATAGGTACTGTTGTTATAACAGGAACATCCACAGGTATCGGTCGAGCAATCGCGCTTAAACTTACTGAGCAAGGGTACCGAGTTTTTGCGGGAGTCCGCACAGAAAAGGATGCTGAATCTCTTAAGCAAGCTGCATCTGGAAATTTAACACCTATCATCATGGATATCACAAAAGCCGAAAAAATAAAATCAGCTTCAGAATTTGTCTCATTGGCGATCGGTGATGAGGGATTATTCGCATTAATTAATAATGCATATTCAGGGTTTGATGGGCCGTTAGAATGCATACCTATAGATGATATTAGATGGAATTTTGAAGTAAATGTTATAGGTCAAATTGCAGTCACACAAGCCTTCTTGCCAATGCTACGAAAAGCTAAAGGTAGAATTATTAATATTAGTGCGGTTTGTGGTAGATTTTCTATACCATATAGATCGCTATTATCTACTTCAAAAATTGCAATTGAGGCAATCACAGATTCCTTGCGAATGGAATTACGTTCCAGTGGAATTGAAGTGCTGTCTATATTACCAGAGGGAATAATTACCCCAGAACAGGCTGACAAAGTAGAAGCTGATTGTCAAAAAGTTTTAGCTAATATGTCACCCGAAATGAAAGCTATCTATGGCAATAATTTCAGAGTATGTATGGAAGAATCCGTAAAGGGAAATCGCACCACAGGTTTACCAGTTGAAAAAGTAACAGCAGCAATATTGGAGGCTCTGGAAGCTCGCAAACCCAAAAGACAATATTTTGTTGTGCAATCACCGTGGGAGTGGAAGCTGTATGCGTTGTATAAAAGATTAGTACCGCACCAATATTTTTATGACAATCTTTTTAAGGATTAGGTTTAATTAATAGTTTATTGCTATTTTCTTCTGTTTGAAGAACAGCTAAAGCAAAGTACAGTAAATATGCCAACTCAAGATACTCAACTCCTCACAACAGACTGTCGTTTTTGTTCCTTAGTTTCTAAAGCTAATGGAGAAGACCCAATTGGTACAGCAGATACTTGCGACCATTGGTTAATAATGGAAATTCCACAACCTTGGCCGCAAGAAATCTTTGATAAAAATCCAACTATTAAAGCGCTGATGGGTTTATTCCATGAGTTAATTTTTAATCATGGGATTAAATTAAAACCGATACTAAGTGCTCCCGATCGCGAGTATTCTTATCCCGGCTTTACCCGTGTGTTCTACTACTATCGACCTGCAAAGCTATTTTCTCAGTTTGAGAAACAAGAATTTATTGTTCCAGAAACCAAAGCTGCTGCTTTAGTAACGGCAATATTCCAGCAGTTAATGCAACAACCCAATGATTTATCAGAGTTTCAGCAATATCAACAACAAACGAGTCACATTCGCGAACTCATGGTTTGTACCCATGCTCAAGTAGACCTTGCCTGTGGCAGATTTGGCAATCCTATATACCGACAATTACGTAAAGAATATGCTCCTGCTTCTAACGGAAAGTTAAGAGTCTGGCAAACAACTCATTTTGGCGGACATCAGTTTGCTCCTACCCTAATTGATTTACCTCAAGGATGTTTGTGGGGACATTTAGAAGCAGATGTATTGGATTTATTGGTGCAGCGAAATGGTTCAGTTTCTGGTTTGCGTCAATACTACCGAGGATGGACTGGTTTAAGCGAATTGGAGCAAATTGTCGAGCGCGAAATTTGGATGCAGTTTGGGTGGAGTTGGCTAGATTATTTGAAAGCAGGTAAAGTACTGGCGATGCAAGAAGTTACGCAAAAAAATAATCCTGACTGGGCACAAGTCCGGATTGATTTTGTTGATGGTAGTACAACTGGTGCTTATGAAGCCAGAATTGAGGGCTGTGGTGAAGTCATGAGTGCATTAAACTCAGCCAAAGAAATGGAATTAAACCGACATTCCGCACTTCAAGATGTAACACATTGATATTCAAGAAGATTTCCTGATAATGCTCAATGCTTAAGTATTAATACTGACAAATGTTGGTAATTTGTGATTGCTATTTAACCACCATTAGCCAGACATTGGAAATCTTCGTGTATTACACGATGAAGTGCGGAATGTGGGATTAAAAGCAGTGAAGCAATATCGTGTTAGCCATTTGGTTAAGGTCGAGTAAACGAATGATTTCACAAAAACAATCTCAAATTGCAAATGAAATCCTTGAAGGCAATCTTATTAAATTGATGTTTAAATTATCAATACCCAGTATTCTGGGGATATTGATGCTTAGTTTAAACACTTTTCTCGATGCTTTATTTGCAGGAAGATTCATTGGTGAAACTGCTTTAGCTGGTATATCAATTGCACTACCACTTACAAGTGTAGTAAATGGTTTTGCTGGCTTGATTGGGGTAGGTTCAGCTTCTGTCCTCAGTCGAGCTATTGGGTCTGGAGATATTAAAACTCAGTCCAAAATCTTTGGCAACCTCATAATTATGAGTATTGTTATTTCTTTTTTTATTACAATTATTGGCTATAATTTTGATCGACAATTAATTGCATTTATGGGAGGAAGTGGTGAAGTGGCTTCCGAAGGGACGAAATATTTTAAGACTTATATACTAGGCTCTGTATTTTTGATACTAGGACAAGCTTGTAATACAGTCATAAATTCAGAGGGACAAATTAGATTAACCACAATATTTAACTTGATTTTTGTGGGTGTTAACATTTTGTTAAATTACATATTTATTACTATATATCATTGGGGAACCCAAGGCATTGCTCTCGCTACAGTTATTGCAATGGTTGTTTATAGTATTATGAACTTAGCCTACTTTTTTGCTGGTAAAAATTCTATCCCATTTAATCCGAAAAAGTTAGCGATCGCCATATATTTACTACCACCAATCTTATCCGTGGGAATATCAGCACTATTTTATCCAGCTATGATATTGGTTCAAGAAGCTGTGATGTTTAATTTAATTTCCTATTACGGAAAAAATAGTGATATTGCTTTCTTTGGAGCAACAATGAAAGTTGTTTCATTAGTCTTTATTCCTATAGTTGGTTTTGCACAAGCATTACAACCTGTAATTGGTATGAATTATGGTTCAAAAAATTATAGCAGACTCAAAAAAGCATACTTAATTTTTGCAATAATTGGAGCTATCGTATTACTACCGATTTGGCTGCTTTTACAATTATCTCCTAGTACATTTTTGGGCATAATTTTGCCGGAAATTAATTTTACAAAAGATGATATACTAAATTTTAGAGTTCTTAATATGTTAACACCGCTATGGCCTTTAGCATATTGTAGCAATACTCTATTTTTATCTATAGGTAAAGGTAAGATTGTATTATTAGCCATATTTTTCAAAAGTATAGTTTTAAACGTACCAATGATGCTTTTATTATCAAGATTGATCGGTTTAAGAGGTATATATTTTGGATCAGTATTTGCAGATATTTTATTTATGTTATTAACCTTTGTTTTAACATTTAGAGAATTTAATAATTTATCTAAACTTAAATTTACCTGATATTTTTTATTATTTTATATTATATTAATACTCAATACGAAGCCTCAAGGTCTTACTTTACTGAGTAAAATTGGATTTACCTGTCATTATTGAGTAACAGTAATCCATCTATTTCACAACTTTTTATTACTCAATGGAGAGTTTTCATGGTGACATCTTCTATTTCTCAAGAACGGGTGTGGTTTATTACTGGTAGCTCAAGCGGTCTTGGTCGAGCTTTAGCAGAAGCAGTACTAGAAAAAGGTGAAGCGGTAGTTTTAACAGCACGAAAAGCTGAGAAAGTTGAAGATTTAGCTTCAAAGTTTCCAGGTCGTGCCATCGTGGCGCAACTTGATGTGACCAAACCCGAAGAGGTAAGGGAAGCAGTAAAGCAAGCAATTGCTTACTTTGGACGTATTGATGTACTTGTTAACAATGCCGGAGTTTCCACCATTGGGACAATTGAGGAAGTCAGCGATGAAGAAGTTCGTCGTCTATTTGAAACAAACTTTTTTGGTGTTTTAGAAACGCTACGGGTAGTGTTACCTTATATGCGACAACAACGCAGTGGACACATCCTTAATGTTTCATCAGTAGGTTGCTTTTCCACTGCTACTGCCTGGGGATTCTATAACAGTAGTAAACTTGCGCTAGAAGGAATTTCTGGAGCATTGCTAAGTGAAGTTGCTCCATTTGGCATTAAGGTTACAATTGTTGAACCTGGTGCTTTCCGTACAGATTTTATTAAACGTTCTGTTGTTGTAATTGATACTCAAATTGAAGACTATGAAATATCAATTGGAAATATACGTCAGAATATGTGGGATCACGATTTAAACGCACTTGGTGACCCCAAAAAAGCAGCTTTGGCAATGATTAAAGTGGTTGATAGCGATAACCCACCTATCAGATTGGCACTGGGAACAGATACAGTAGAAACTATTGAAAGTGCATTGCAGTTTATGAAAGCAGAATTAGATGCTTGGAGAGAAGTATCTATGAGTACTGATTTGGACGAGGTTGTAATGAATAAAATCTCACTTCCTAAGTAGGTAGGCGGGAAAATTTATAACTATGTAACGAAAACTTAACTAGAGCCGTTAGAGTCAAATTTAACACGGTCTGTACTGTAGTTGCCTTTTTCTCCCCTAGTTTTAACGCCATCAATCACGAGAGCGATTCTTTTGTCGGCAATGTGAAGAAATATTTCGCCAACAGCATCCATTGATACTCATACCAATTATTTATGAAGATGCACAGAATAGGACACTTGAGACTCTTGCTAGACAAAAGAATTATTCTATGCAGCCTCACATAAATTTGGTATCACACTCCTACACCTTGAAAGGGCTAGTCTTAATCCTTTAAAAAACGGCAATCTTTTACTTTAAGTCACAGTTTTTCCAGTTTCGGCTGAACGAGTCGCACCTCAAATTATGATTCAAAGCACAAAAGCTGAGCAATACTTGTAATTGCTTACCCATTTAATGTAATGTTTATTCTCATGATAATAGTAGTTTTTCTCAATAAAAATCAGCTATTTGCTGCACTATTGTCATTATTATTTCAATAGTATAGCTAAATGTGTGGGGTAGCAAATGAAACCAAAAAAGTTATCAAAAATTTTATTACTAACGAGGGGTACAGCCGGGATACGTGCAAAATGGGACACGTTGTAAAGTTTTGTAAATATTAACTCTACAACCCTTACCAGACCTACCTTCGCAAATTTTTAAACCAAAACTAAGAGCTTGTCATCATCCAACAAATTCGGCACAGTCTCCATATCAATCAAGTAATCGCCAAAACGCTTGATATGACTCGTCATATAAGGACTCAACGCCGCCACATCTTCACGAGTAATTAAATAACCAGATTTCAGCAAATCCCGCAAAACCTCAGTCAAATCCACAACATTGTGGAAGATCACAGCATTAGCAACCAAATCATTATATTTAACAATCTTCTCCTGCTCAATTGGGTCATTATTAGCAATAACCCCAAAACCACCGAAGAAAAACCACTTCGAGAAACCGTTATAAGACTCAACAATATTCGTTGCCGCAGTAATCTGTTGTCTCAACTTCATATCCGAAATATATTGCAACAGAAATACCGTCCTAATTACCCGTCCTAACTCCTGAAAAGCTTGGTATAATCTGTTTTTTCGACTATAATTTCCCAGCTTTCGTAACAGCACCGCACTCGAAATCTTGCCAGTTTGAATCGACAGCACAACCTGTAAAATATCCTGCCAATGGTTTTGAATTTTCTCCCAATCAATCGCATCTTTGAACAAAGAATCAATATGCTTGTAAACCGTATCATTATCTGGGCGGAAGAAATTTAAATCTTTCCAATTCCGAATTTGGGGCATTAACTTAATCCCCAACATATGTGACAGAGCAAACACAGGCGTTGATTGTCCTTGAGTATCTGCGTGAATCGTATGAGGCTGAATATCAGAAAGATTTTTCAACAAACCTTCAATAATATAAACAGCCTCCCAGGTTCCGCAGGAAATAAAATGACTAAATAGCGCCACATAGGTATCGGAAACATGGTGGTAAGCAATCCCTCCGTAGCCACCATAGCGGATATGATACTCAGACAGCAGATTCTCCTCGTAGAGTTCGTACTTAGTCCCATCCGCCGCCGCCGTTGTCCCGTCACCCCAAATGCTCGGAAGCTTTAAAACATTGTAGCGATTAATAATATCCACAAGGGCTGCATTCAGTTTATCCACACTCACATGACGGCGATTAACAAAAGATATTTCCTTACTTGTGACAATACCCCGCATGTGTCTTGCAGCTTGCGGGGGGACAAAAAGGGCTAGGATGCAGAGAGAATAAGCTTCATTGCCCTTTCTCCTTTTTGATAAAACCTACGCTTATTAGGAGCTAATATCATTAACTCAGCCACTAGGTCATAGCAATTTTCCATGAAATTGACCCAGTTAGCTCCATATAATCCAATATAAAAACTGCTATGACGGCGAACTGTCCGCCCAGATTCTTTAATTCGACCGACATATTTTTGAACACCCTTGCGTTTGATTTTTTGACCAGATATTGTGGCGCTAGTATAGGCAAGAGAGATTAATAAAATTAGAGAAATCAAGCGTTGACCAGAAGCATTGGTATCCTCCAAATTATAGCCACCACTCTTAAAATCTCTAAACATCTCTTCAATATCAAAGCGCTGTTTATAAGCTTTAATAGTAGAGTCTAAAGTGTCTAAATTAGTAAGGATAAACCAGCCCTCCTCTGGCGCAACTCCAAAGCGTTTACGCTTCCATTTACCAGCAAGATTAAAGCTGATAAATCCCGGAGATTTTGTATATTTAATACCTTGATAAAAGAAAGCAACTCCTGGAGCTAAACCCGAATCTCTTAATTGGAGCCAAATTTCGGTTTCTATTTCGATAAATGCAGATTTTTTTATACGTAAACAAAAGTACACTTTCTGCTCTGTGAGCCAATTAGCCAACTTTGATGAACAAAATTCGCGGTCTCCTAATACCACAGACTTATAATTTTTAAAAAGTGGTAATACTTTTTTGAATACTGCTTGTTGTTCTGAGAAATTACTTGATCCCAACTTATCTAGTAATTCCAAATATATAGGAATAGACCTTTTATCCCAAACTACACTGATCATTAAGAGATTAACACATCCCCAATTAGTCCTGTCTATTACTACATAAACAACTTGATTCAAAGGAAAATATATTTCTAGCCAACTTTTA
>JAHCSU010000042.1 GCA_023522315.1 Nostoc sp. CCCryo 231-06 | reverse complement strand
ACGTAAGTTCAGCCTCGCTCAAAGAACTATTCATCAGTTCAATGTCGATTACTTGCCATTTGCGTAATCTAAAGTTAGAAAGCACTAATTATTTGGTTTCTAACTCTAAAGCAAAAAATATCCAACTATTTATTGTGGGCTGACTCGAAAAGCCCGCCTTTGATTGCGGGCGAACGAGACACCTCCTCTACAAAATTAGATAATTTATTTCCTGGAAATGCCTTAATTTATTACCAAAATGGCAAGTAATTAGGTTAAATATTTTGGTTGTTTTTCCAATTTTTTTTGAACCCATCTGTAATTATTTAATTATCATGAGCAAAAGGTTAAATAAACCTCTTTACCAAATCTTTAAAATTTAAATAAATGCGATTTGTAATACGTTGAAGTATGATTGTAAACTTTAATTAAATCTTTTTTTCAAAAATACTGATTGTTTGGTAAATATTACGATATTTTTTAGCTTCAGGTGGTATTGTCGTTAAGTTAGGTTTCAATATCAGATTTTTTAATAAAAAAGAATACTTTTCTATTAAAGAAATACATTTTAAGATAGATAATTTTAAGTTATATATTAATCAAAAAATTTTTGCACTTAATAACATTTAAGCTTTACATAAATTTTATATAGTTATTTGCGATCGCAAAATTAGTGATTGCCTGCGGCAGGCTATTAGGATGTTGCATACCCACAGAAACCGTCGAAACAAATCTCAATCAGCAAAAGTCGATCTAAACAAACGTTTTAGATTTTGCTCTGACAAGAGTAATAGAGGAGTGCTAGGTTCGGATACTGCGATCGCAGTTGGTATGAAAGAAGCAAAACGTTTCTGGCAGGATTTGTTTGCGACTGTTCTAGACCCCACATTCCGCACTTCATCGTGTAATACACGAAGATTTCCAATGTCTGGCTA
>JAHCSU010000418.1 GCA_023522315.1 Nostoc sp. CCCryo 231-06 | reverse complement strand
GTACGTTACAGTAGTCAAGTTTTACTCGGCTTCAGTTGGATTGATCTATCTCGCGTTCTGTTTGACGGCGATGGTTGGGGTGTTTGCTGGTCTATTTTTTGGATATACTACAATTTATCAATAGACTAGAACTGTACTGTATGCATAAGTCATGCCTCTATTCCTTGCATTGGCTCATTTGTGCTGTGAGTCTGATGTAATTTAACCTAAGTCTATCTGATGTTCGTTTTCAGTCACCGTAAGGAGTTCTAACGTTAGGCTATGATGTCTCGTGCTTCGTTCTGTAGGCAAGCGTAAATTTAGAGAAACCAAGTGAGAAGACAAGCTGGCTGCAACACGGGTTTCGCGTATAAAAGTCGATCCCACGACATTGCTCGTGTAACGTTAAGTTAAATTTACAGTCAGTCGAGTTCGATTATGCTGCAAGACAGAACAATTAATGGCGATCGTGGAGCGTTGCATTGGCACATAAGTTAACTTCTAGAGTCAGCAGCATAGCGCCCGCCGAAGAGCATGACTTGAGCTTTCCCCCGTACTTGACTGTTCACCAGGGCATATTGCACTCTTATGCTCTTCGACCCAACTTACACATAAAACGGCTCCTGGGAGCAGGACAGGGACTTGGCAAAGCATCCAGAAAGCACTTGGCAAGAGCTGTCTAGACGAGAGTCATCCTCATTCTGGCCTGAAAGAAGATATGATTCCAGGGCTCTTGAAAACGATAAGCCGCTGCATCCATCTAGATCACTTTGGAGTCCACGCCTAAGTGAAATAATGGCTCACTGTGCGTTAGATCATATCCGAACGTGTGAGGGACAACTCGGCATTCTAAAATTTGGAACAGTCAGCCAGACGACTTGGAAACCAGATGAATATAGTGAGCGTGCTGTGATGGAGTTGTGGAAGTGGCAAGATGTTTCCAGGGCCCGCCATATCTTGGAATATAGTATAGCCAATGAATACAGTACCGGTGAAGAAGGGGCCTCACGGTATATTACCAGAATGGCAAGTATCACCAGATATGGTGGTCTGTGATTCCGAAGACATCTCGACCCCTTTTCGCCCCCCTAGGCCTTTCGAATCTCCATTTTAGCCCTTACCTTACCCCCTTCGAAGTTTCTCGTCTTCATATATAGACCTTGCTTTCCACTCAATCATTTCTCACACCGAACCATATTTCTCCAAAAGAAGGCGCCCCAGCCTTCCAATCGTGCAAGAAGTCTTTTTACAAAGGTCGCGTCACATTTTCACTCACTACAACTCCACTAATATACGATGCCGACTCTGTCATTGCCACTCGCGCAGGCACATTGAAGTTGGTCTAAAATTCGCCCCTGAGCTTTCGACGAGTATATGGCGACTCAAGAATTGCCTCTCGATTTTCAAAACCGCTCCTCGTCTCTGCAGTCATCAGCTTCGTTTTTGCTTCCCTTTTTTGCTTGCTTGCTTTCAGCG
>JAHCSU010000417.1 GCA_023522315.1 Nostoc sp. CCCryo 231-06 | reverse complement strand
ATGTCATAATAGCATCCCAAGTATCTGTACCTCATAGCAGGAGGAAGTGCTGTAACGGCGCTCAGAAGCATAAAAGCTAGACCAATCTACTGAAACTCCGAAAAACCAGAGGCGACCAAGTGTATTTAGCAAGAAGGCTGCATCTGCTTGTTCTTCTTTGGGATGTCGTAACGAAGAGAGTATCGGCTGCTGCGTTATTCCTGCTTGCTGTTTGACAAAGGTACACAAAGTCCGCCCCGCCCCTACTTCTAGAAGAATCCGGTTTGGCTCTTGCAGTAACACAGACATACCATCTGCAAACCGCACTGCTCGTCGTAAATGACTTGCCCAGTAATTCGGATCTGTAGCTTCTTGTGCCGATATCCAAGTTCCAGTGAGATTAGAGATAAAGGGAATTTGCGGGGAATTTAATGTAACTTTCTTAACTTCCACAATAAATGCCTGCAAAATCGGTTCCATCATCTGAGAATGGAAAGCATGGGAAGTATGCAGGCGACGGCATTCGATTCCTTTCGCTATTAGTCGCTCAGAAAGTGCATCTATCGCTGCATGGGTTCCTGAGACTACACAGGAAAACGGTGTATTACTAGCAGCTAAAGATAAATTTTTATTTAGTAAGGGTTTAACCTCTACTTCTGAGAGAGGAATCGATAGCATACTCCCGCTTGGCAATTGCTGTATTAGTCGCCCGCGTATAGCAACAAGAGTTAATGCGTCTTCCAGGAACATAACACCAGCAAGACAAGCAGCTACATATTCTCCGATACTATGACCAATCATCGCACTTGGAGAAATACCCCACGACATCCACAACTGAGCTAAGGCATACTCGATTACAAATAATGCTGGCTGGGCTAAGGATGTTTGTTTGAGTTTTTCCTGTGCAGTTTCTTTTTCAGACTCTTTGGGATATATGACTGAACGTAAATCCAGATCCAAGAATGGTTTGAGGATAGAACAGCAAATATCTACATGTTCACGAAAGATTGGCTCCGTTTGATAGAGTTCCTTGCCCATGTTGACATACTGACTACCTTGCCCAGGAAACATGAAGGTAAGCGGGCGCTCTGATGGTTCTTGGTAGTGAGTGAAAAATCGTTGACTAGCTTTGTTTTGCACGGTATTGACCGCATCTTGAATATCCTGACACACCAAGATGCGACGATGATTAAACTCTTTGCGCCCTACTTGCAGGGTATAAGCAACATCCGCCAGATTTACGTCAGGATGCTGCATGAGATGTTGAGCCAGATTGTCGGTAGCAGTTTCTAATGCAGATTCAGTTTTGGCGGAGATTACTAACAATTGCCAAGGACGAGAAGGGCTAGAACTTGCAAGTGTTGGCGCTTCTTCTAAAATGACATGAGCATTGGTTCCCCCCATTCCCAACGAACTAACACCCGCGCGACGCGGAGATAGTTCTTGTTTCCATTGGGTCAGTTTTGTATTGACGTAAAAAGGACTATTAACAAAATCAATCAGGGGATTGGGTTGTTCAAAATTAAGGCTGGGTGGTATTTGTTGATTTTTTAGGGCTAAAGCTGTCTTAATTAATCCTGTGACTCCGGCGGCGGCATCGAGATGACCGATATTTGTTTTAACAGAACCGATCGCACAAAAACCTTTTTTCTCTGTACTGGAGCGAAACACTTTGGTTAAGGCAGCAATTTCAATTGGATCGCCCAAAGTTGTGCCAGTACCATGAGCCTCAACATAGCTGATAGTATCAGGTTCAACATCAGCTAACATTATTGCTTCTGCGATCGCTTCTGCTTGTCCATCGACGCTAGGCGCTGTATAACCAACTTTCAGTGAACCATCGTTGTTAATCGCCCAACCTTTAATCACTGTATAAATGTTATCTCCATCTGCGATCGCATCCTCTAGCCGTTTGAGTAGAACAACTCCCACACCATTACCAACAGTTGTTCCTTGCGCTTGGGCATCAAAAGCGCGGCAATGACCATCAGGAGATAAAGTTCCTCCTGGTTGAGACAAATAACCTGTTTTATCACAATACCTCTGCCAAACTACGAGGGTTCAACGCCCGTAGAAACGGGATGAATAC
>JAHCSU010000416.1 GCA_023522315.1 Nostoc sp. CCCryo 231-06 | reverse complement strand
TGCACTAATTTCTTTATTCCTATATCATTTTCTCACAAATTTTGTTTTAAGGATATGTCTATTGTTCTACTGTGCATGTGGGCACATCTTCTCAGATCCTTTGTTGTTTTTGAATGAAGAGCCGTTGCCAAATTTTGAACGCAGTCTTGAGTATCAAGACCCTAAAGAATAGCCTGATTGGGGTTGAAAGTTACGAAATGGAGATTTTGTACCCTGACAGAGGCGTAAGATCGCAATCTTTGCATTTATCAGGGATGGCTTTATATTAACCTTACTCCTCACTCCCCATTCCCCACTCCCATAAATTGCTAGAGTGAAAGTGCTGTGAAACAAGAAAACTAGGATTTTAAAACGCAGAGGAACGCAAAGGTTTACGCAGAGGAACGCAGAGGAATTAATTCTCTGCGAACCATATCAGAACTTTTTCTGTATATTTGTGTAACTTGTCTTCAAAAAGCTAGCTGTTAGGCGTTTATAATTTGTGGTTTGATTTCAACAGCCGTGGGGATAACCCAAAATCCAACATCCCAAAATCGCCCATGATTGAAATTGACGGTTCCTATGGAGAGGGAGGCGGACAAGTTCTTCGCACTTCCTTAAGTCTGGCGGCTATCACTGGCGAACCCATACGAATTTCAGGCATTCGCGCTGGACGCAAAAAGCCAGGATTAGCAGCACAACACTTAACAGCAGTTCGGGCTGCGGCAAGAATTTGCAATGCCCAACTACAGGGTGATGCTTTGGGTTCAATGCTGCTGGAATTCATCCCAGGTAGTGCTGTGCAAGCTGGAACTTATACCTTTGATGTTAGTAAAGCACAAGTTGGTGGTTCTGCGGGTGCGATCGCTCTAGTTTTACAAACAATTCTCTTACCTTTGGCACTAGCATCTGGCAATTCCCAGGTAACACTAAAGGGTGGAACTCATGTGAACTTTAGCCCGACAGTGACGTACATTGAGCAAGTTTATCTACCGATACTGCAACGCATGGGTGTAGAAGCCCAAGTCAAGTTAGGCGCTTGGGGGTGGTTTCCCAAAGGTGGCGGAGAGGTACAGTTGCAGGTAGATGGCAGTGGTAAACTCAACGGGATTAACTTGTTGGAACGGGGAGAGTTACAACAGGTGCGAGGGCTAGCAGTGGTAACAGAATTGCCTTCGCATATTCCCCAACGGATGGCGAATCGTGCCGAGAATTTGTTACGGGAAGCTCATTTGAAAGTTGCTGTACACGCTTTGCGAGAAAGAGGTATAGCACCTGGGGCAGGTATTTTTTTAACTGCTGAGTATCAGAACAGCTTGACTGGCTTTGGTGGATTTGGGCGTTTGCGGTTGTCGGCGGAGACAGTTGCAGAAATTGCTTGTCAGCAACTACTTGAGTTTCATCACACCGGCGCAGCAGTGGATGAACATTTAGCAGATCAGTTATTATTGCCATCTGCTTTAGCTTCACAGGAAAGTCATTACCGGGTAGCTGAGGTGAGTAGACATTTGACGACGAATGCAGCCGTAATTGAACAGTTTGGGTTGGCGCAGATTACGGTAGACGAAGCTGAGAAAATCGTATCGGTAATTCCTGTAATTGGTGGATAAAATTAAAGACTAAACACTTTCTTAAGAGCCTTGACTTTTGTAGTGTCAATGCCACATTCAAGTTTAGAGATAGGATTTAAGCTTTTCCACTTGCCTTTACTAGCACTGAATATAATATCAGATGATTTTTCTATATCAATAGCTTCAAAGCCATCTATTTGAGATTTTGATAAATAACTCAAACGAATAAACACTTCATCTCTTGATGCAGATTTAATACTCACAACTTCTGGTGGGGGTAACTGTGGTAAAGCTTGTAATGGTGAGAGAAAAAATACTTTTGCAAGAGCATCCAACTTTTTGCCTTTAGTAATTCCACACCTCAAGGTAAGAATTGGGTTAAAATTAGACCAAGTTTTGCGATTAGACTCTGCAATTCGTTTTGTGGTAACAATAGGATCTACACCCTTTAAAACGCTACTTGGTTCTGATATTAAGTATTTGAGTGCAGCTAGAATAGTATCCTGTGATGCTGTATTCAAATTTACTTTAGGTAAGACTTCTCTAGCTAAAATTTTTGCTTGCTCAATACTTTGAGATTCTGGTGAGATGACTATGCACCAGACTCGCTCTAACTTAGCTTGTTGAGCAACTGCATATACAAAATGATTACTAACAACTTGATATTGATAGTCACCAATTTCTTTAACAATAACAGGAATCCAATTTCGCCCATCAGCTTGTAAAACGGTTTCTGCTGCTGCTTTGATGATAAATTCGGATTCGGAAAACTTCTCTCCAGGTTCAATATCAGTTAACTTCAGATGCATTAGTTTGCCAATATTATCAAAATCACTCATAGAATAAAGTACTCCTTAGCTAGTTCAAGATAATATTTTGCAGCCGTAGAATCCTTAAAAGCTGCTGGAATTCGGGCAAAGGCTGCACCTGCTACAATTGCATAACTTGGCAGACTGAATATTGTTGTATTGGTGTCAGCTTTTATATACTTAGGATAAAAATAAGGAAGTAAATTAAACTTCGATGCTTTGATCTCTCTGTTAATAATAGATGCAATTTCCTGATTTGCTATTTTTAGCTGAGGAGGAGTGATATTTTCGCCATTAAAAAATATAGGTAAGGCGATTGGGCCACCATCTCGTCTAGCTGCCTTAACTTTTGGTACTAACTCTTTAATTACTTTAGCTGCATTATCTAGGGATGCTAAATTATTGTGCTTGGTAGGTATCAAAACGATATCACAGGCGTAGAGACTACTTTGACTAAAAAACATCCAGTTTGTAGGACAGTCAATGAATATATAATCATATTCATACACAAAAGCTTTCAGAGCATCTTTTAACCTAGCAGACCCCTTTTCAATTCTTGTAGCTAAGTCTTGCTCTGTAAAATTTCCCAGTTTTGGATCTGCGGGAATAACATCAAAAATATCACTATCAATATTCTTACGCGCAGCAAAATCTACTGTGCCATTCCCTGTCTTAAATTCTGATAAATGCTCTTTCTGATTAAATCCAAGTGCATTTATTAGAGGTCTTACAAAGATATCACTGATGTATGCCTCATTACTCTCATCAGGCAAAATGTTCTCTAAAATCTCGTGCCAGTCTGTAAGTAGCATTACTTAATAAGCAAACGGGAACAATTACAATACCGTTTGTTTTATTAATTTAATCAAATTTGCTACTTAATCGACCTCAGTATTTTTAACTAATTGAATTGATTACTCTATCAAAGCTTTTTCTTAAAAGCGATCGCACTTGCAGCACTAACACTTTGCCTATATCCCCGACGACAAAATTACCCGTGGGGTGTATAACTACATAGAAATTTGCCTCATTTCCAAGAGTGGGAATGAGGCAAAGGTGTTTTATTTAAGCGGAGACAGAAAACTTTTGATGGTTTATTTAAGAGGATTTGCAATCAAACTTGTAACCTGCATGGGTTGTAACAATAAGCGACCAACCAATTTACAAGGCAATGCAAATGTAGTTGAGACTGAGTTCAGTTGTCTCTGATACTTGCTCTTTAGTTAAGTATGGAACAGAGCGTTTGAATTTACCTCTGTCAAAGGCATATTATATTTAGGTTAAGTGAGTTTGCGATCGCAAATACAAGGAATTAGTCATTGGGCGTTGGGCATTCGTCTGGTAGAGCCTTTGAACTCCATTAATGAGTTTTGGGGTTGCATATTTGCGGGATGATCTGGCAACTTCCAAAATTTCTCCCTGCCCCTGCCCCACTGCCCTTTTAACTCCCCCTCTTCTCTTGCCGTTCTTTGATTTTCAGCATGATCTCTGCGTGCATCTCGCGGGTAATTGGGTAAAAATACGTTAAAACTAAGCCACAAAGCAAACAAACTGTAGGTATAGGCCCAACAGCAATGCGAATCGCCAACAGTGCAGATTCAGGTTGGATAGGTAGTGGACTTCCGGCTACAGATGCTTTGAAACCCGATACTTGCAAAGCATTTCCCACCAAAAACAGCCCGAAAGCTAAACCAAATTTTTGTAACAAAACCATGAAGCCATAAAAAATGCCTTCTCTGCGCTGTCCAGTTTGCAGTTCATCTAATTCAATCACATCTGGAATCATCGACCAGGGAATTAGATAAGCTGTAGATACACCAATACCTGCCATAACAGCCATCACATACATCAAAACTATTTGACCAGGTTTTAAGAAAAATAGTCCGGCGGCGGCTATTATCCACAAACTCATTCCGAGAAAATAAACAACTTTTTTCCCGACTTTTTTACTCAACTCACCCCAGACAAATAGCATCAGCAGGGCAGTTGCTTGGACTGCAATCAGCACTGTAGGCACATCTGATTCTTTAAGGGCCATACAATTGACTACAAAATAAGGAATAATGCTGGCTGTAATCTGCACACCTAGCCAAGAAAAAAGATATATACCAATAACAAATAAAAAAGGTCGGTTGCTGAAGACAATTTTTAGCTGTTCGCCGAAGGGGAGAGATGCAGGTTCCTCGGCTAGGATGCGTTTAGCCTCAAAAGCCAAGATGCGATCGCGGACTCCAAAAACGCACCAATATAATCCTAAAATCGAAATTACCGTACAAATTGCTGCTAAAACGAGATATCGTTGTTGGCGATCGGCAATTTGGGAAAAAACAATTTGCGCTAAAATCAACGACAGGATGCTACCACCAATGGAAAATGTAAATCGAAAGCTGTTAAGGCTGGTACGTTCGTCGTAATCTTGAGTTAGTTCTGGAGTCATGGCCGTATAAGGCAAATTCACAACCGTGTAAAAGGACTGAG
>JAHCSU010000415.1 GCA_023522315.1 Nostoc sp. CCCryo 231-06 | reverse complement strand
CCGTGCCCTTACACTTGGCGATATAATGTTGTACCGCATGTGAATGGGAACTGCTGTATTCAACATCTAGCAAAAGCTTCGCTAGCAGGCTGAAGTCTAGGGAATTTGAAAAAAACCTAAACACCACATCTATCAACGAAGAAAAATTTGTGTGAAGTAGATTTCGCCTCTACTGTTACTAGCGACACCAATCCCCGTTTTATTAAAATTACCTCTGATATTGGCTAGATGCCCTGGACTTTTGAGCCAGCCTTGAACAGCTGTCGTCGCAGGATCGCTATATCCCTGGTTGTAAGCGACATTTTCACCAGCTGAACTGTAAGGAATACCGATTGCCTTAACACGTTCTGAAAATCCCGTATGTCCAAAGGGAACTTTACCATTAGCCATATTCTGACTGTGAATCCTGGCTTGATTATCGATCGCAGAATTACGAGTCAGCTTTGTTAGCCCTTGGGAAGCTCTGTAATCATTAATTTTGTTAAAAATCGACTGTTCTAGAGCAGCAGTATTGATGCTAGCTGCAATATAACCAGTATCACTTAACACATGTGAAGATTCTGGTGTAAAAGTTAGATTTGTTATAGGGGTAGCGATCGCTCCACTACTGAGAATGATAGTGCCCAAAGCAACGCTGTATATTATTGGTTTAATCATTGGCTGGAAGTAAACTTTTAGACAATGTAACCAACTAATATCAATGTGGCAAATTGACTCTAGATATATATACCTCTATTTATGCCGTTTTCTGTTCAAAAACTACCAGCAAACGTTTAAATTCACAATCTTACGAGAAAATCTTACTGTTTAATAGCTAATTATCTTCTACCATTAGTATGATTATTTTCTATAACTACATACAACACTTAAGTAATTGCACAGTGTAATTACTAGGTTTTTTACTTTTTTTAGTTCTATATCATGCTTATCCATGTTTAAAGTTCAGCTATTATACTAGTTTTAGGTATATTCAATAGCTTTGTTTTTGTCTAAAAAGCAGTAAAAACCGATTGTGAAAGTTAAGGGTGCAAAATCTAGGATATAAATAGTACGGATTTATTCAGTAAAATTTCTGCGTGATTTCAACTAGTCTTGGTTAAAGGTTTCTAACTCTTCCTGTACCACACGCAATACCCGCGCAATATATTCTGCACGCCACTGTTCCCGTTCCTTAGTTACTTTGGCATCCGGCTCGTAAGCTTCAATCTCAGTAAGCGATAAAATACCTTTAATTTCTAGCAACCGTTCAATGGTGTCTAGCCGCTCATGCACCACGGACACCTCACCAGTCAAAGCCATGATGATCGCTAACAATTTATCAATTTGCGGACTGTCTAAGTAAACAGGTCGTTTACCCTTAGCTATTTTTGCCATCCTAATACCAATTCTCCCAAAATAAGACTAGACATACAAAAGAAAGAAACCCAGATAAAATCTGACTTTCTCATTACGTAGCTTGCTTCTCGCCGGAGGCGAGTATTACGAATTACGAACGCTTACTTAGTTGCAGCAACTACAAACCAAGTTCCTTGGCTGCCTGAGTTAGCATTTTTAAACAGGCTATTAGTTACGTTTGCTTTCCATGCCCCATTAGGGACAAATTTCTCGAATGTCTTATCTGCTGCAAAACCAGCCTCAATAGCTAGCGTTACCAAATCCAAATCGCGTACAGCACTCCAGAAGGGTTCGTTATTGTTAGCGGTTTCCCAGTCATAAACGAACTGCGTATAAACATCCATGTGACGATACAGGGGTGCTTCTATATGGAGCATCATGCCACCAGGAGCCAGTAGACGATAAGATTCTTGCATAACTTTACGGACGGCTGGCGGGGGAATTTCATGCAGCAGAATGTGATGACACGCCCTAAGTCAAATGATTCATCTGGGAAGTTAGTTTGCTCGGCATTTTGCTGAGAGAAATGTACCCGTTTGCCTAAGGATTCTGCTCTTGCATGAGCATAACGCAGCATCGGTGCGCCTACATCTATGGCATGGACTTCTGCATCTGGAAAACCATCCACATAGGGTAATGTGCTATTGCCGATAGAACCCACTTTCCGCACTTCATCGTGTAATACACGAGGATTTCCAACATCTGGCTAATGTTGGTTAAATAGCAATCACAAATCCCCAATAATTCTCAGTATTAATACTTAATAATTGAGCATTATTAGGAAATATTCTTGAATATCGATGTATTACATCTTGAAGTGCGGAATGTCGGATAGAACATCCCATATCGAGAATTTTTATCGGTCGAAAATCGGGAAACTCTGGTAGGAGATAGTTTTGAACTATAGATAGCCCCATATCATCATTAAGCGGCCCCAACCAACCCAGACCATAAACATAAGCGCCGCGATCGTAAGTTGCACCAGCAGCTACATCATCATCTGTGAATTCACTGTGATATCCTCCGGGCATACAGTGAATATCTACAGCCTTTTGATGAGTAGGTATTTGAAAATTTGGGTCGAGGGTTAAAGTACCCAGTTCACTACCCTGATCTTTGGCACGTTCAATCAATTTTGGCAGTTGTCTGTCAACACTGGAATTTACAGCATCCCATAATATTTCCTGGTTGATTCGCTTGAGGGCACTAGTCCAGCGGTAGTAGGGTTCATGCTGCATTACTTCCCGAATTTCATAACGATTTTGGGGAGGACGCTGATGTTCTTGTTCAAACTTAGGCTTGGCTAGTTTTTCATAAAGTACTTTATTACCAGGAGAGATATTCCTGAAAATGTGCATTCTCAAACTTTGGACAAAATTTTGGCGTGCCAACTCGTCGTGAGTGGGTTGCGGTAGCATAGGGTGTTGGAATTGTTGAGCCATTATTGCTTTTCCCCAAATTTTTCAAGTATATTTACGCATCATTTAAGAACTTGGCTACTGTTTGTACATCCTT
>JAHCSU010000414.1 GCA_023522315.1 Nostoc sp. CCCryo 231-06 | reverse complement strand
CGGCGTAGCAACTGCAACTGTATGTGCTAGGTTTGGTTTGAAATGTGTAATTTACATGGGCGTCCACGATATGGAACGCCAGTCCCTGAACGTATTTCGGATGAAGTTAATGGGGGCAGAAGTTCGGCCAGTGGAGGCAGGTACGGGAACTCTCAAGGATGCAACTTCCGAAGCAATTCGGGATTGGGTGACGAATGTAGAAACAACCCATTACATCCTCGGTTCTGTTGCTGGCCCTCATCCCTACCCAATGATTGTCCGTGACTTCCACGCGATAATTGGTGTAGAAACTCGCGCTCAAGCTCAGGAGAAATGGGGAGGATTACCAGATATTTTACTGGCTTGCGTGGGTGGAGGTTCCAATGCGATCGGCTTGTTTCATGAGTTTATGCATGAACCTTCGGTGCGCCTAATTGGAGTCGAAGCGGCGGGTGAAGGTGTAGATACAGAAAAACACGCTGCTACCTTGACAAAAGGGAAAATAGGTGTATTGCACGGTGCAATGAGCTATTTATTGCAAGATGATGATGGTCAAGTTATCGAAGCCCATTCAATTAGTGCCGGATTAGATTATCCCGGCGTTGGCCCTGAGCATAGTTATTTAAAGGATCTTGGTCGCGCCGAATATTACAGTGTTACCGATAAACAGGCGTTAGATGCATTCCAAAGGCTTTCGCAGCTAGA
>JAHCSU010000413.1 GCA_023522315.1 Nostoc sp. CCCryo 231-06 | reverse complement strand
AGAGGGATTTAGGGTGAGGGCAAAAACTACGGTTCTCAACATAGATGAGGTTTAGAAGCTGTGATTTTCTTAACTCCTAACTCCTAACTCCTAACTCCTAACTTTAAATAACTCCCACCTTTTGCCAAGCGTTATGCACAGCTTTTTGCTCATGACTGTCATTACCATAGAGTTCGCCAGCAACTTGAATGGTGACGTTGGCAGCTTTTTTAAAATCTGCTTTAGCACGCAAGCGATCGCGTAAACTTACGTACCATATTTTACCAACTGTTTCCCAGGCATAGCCACCAATCTCAACAGCGGCTAGATAAAAGGCATGGTTAGGAATTCCAGAGTTGATATGAACTCCAGCGTTATCTTCAACACCAGTATATTTATCTTTCATGTGACCTGGTTGGGGATCTTTACCCAATACTGGGTCATTGTATGCTGTTCCCGGCGCTTTGAGCGATCGCAGCGCAACACCTTTGACAGTCGCTACCAAAAGACCTTCGCCAATCAGCCAATCTGCCTCTTGTGCAGTCTGATTTTTGGTCTTTTGTTTCACTAAGGAACCGAAGACATCAGAAAAGGATTCATTCAGTGCCCCAGGTTCACCATAATATTGTAAACCTGCTTCATGCTGGGTTATACCATGAACTAGCTCATGCCCAATCACATCTATTGATTTCGTGAAGCGTTGAAACAGTTCTCCGTCGCCATCACCATAAACCATTTGGTCACCGTTCCAAAAGGCATTGTCATATTTAACGCCATAATGCACCGTAGAGTCTAAACGTAGTCCTTTGTCGTCGATGGAATTGCGATCGAATATCTCATAAAACAATTCATAAGTAGCACCAGCAGCATCATAGGCTTCATTCACTGCTTCATCACTGCTGGGAGGATCTCCCTCACCGCGCACTAGTGTGCCAGGAAGTTGCTGGCCATATTTTGCATCGTAGATAGTGCGTCGCTTTTCACCCGGAGAAGGTGCAAATGAGAGATTACCTACAACATCTCTCCGTCCACGAAGCTGTGCCGAAACATTTAATGTATGAAAAGCCCAACTACGCTGCTGGGGGTTGCCATTTACAACGACATTTTCCAGCATGTGGGGCGGGATAATACAACAAATAGGGCATCTAGAGTCAAGTGGATGCTCATACTTGAACCCGGCTGATTTCTTTTTATTTCGAGCCATCCAAGATATTCTCCTTTTGAAACTAAGTATTGGCAAACAAAGGAGCAGAAAAACGAATCCAAATCGCGTGTCTCTGGTTTGTTTTCTGAAGAAAATTTTATACTCTGTATTTTCGGTTCGGTCTGTGGAGGATGGATAGTACCGTTATGGGTATTTCTGATGTGGAAATATTGCATCAAAACACAAGGATGGCTTAGATATCGAAAGTTTCAGCCAAAATTCTTGGGTGAGTTAGCAAGACCTTCTTCACAGATCCAACGTGTTTATATATTAGTTCTATCAAGGGAAATAATGTTATTTATTGCTGTTTTGTTACCGTAACGCTGCTAATGCTATAAATACCGATTGGGGAAAGGTAAATCCCAAATTCAGGCATCCAAAATTTAAAATTTTCACAGCCAGCCACCAAACACCGCCAGACCATAATATTTCCAAGGCGCTGCAACTGTCTTAAATCTAGCTTTGGTCAACATTTCTAAATGAGCATCTAAGCTAGCTAGCTGGTCTTGACTGGAGTAACCTTGAGTGATGCTTGCACCAAGCTTCGCGCGAATATCTGTTAAATTAGTTCCCTGTTGAACTGACCATTCTTCTCGTGCCGCCTTATAAATTTCTGCTAAGGCTGGTGATTCCGGTAAAATCGGGTCTGCATTCCAAAAACAGCCGTCTTTACTGAGGCTAGCAGCAATTCGCCCAAATAACTTCAATTTCATCTCATCCTGGAGATGGTGGATTGCTAAAGATGAGACACAGGCATCAAATTCGCTACCAATATCAAATTTCTCTGGATTATCTGCCCAATCGCCGAAGTCTGCTTGTGTACCAGTCCAGTGTTGTTGATATCCTGCTGCTGTGATTTTATCTTCGGCAAATTGCAGCATTCGCGGTGAGTAATCTAGGGCAATTATTTGGGCATTTGGAAAACGGTTGAGTATTTTGAGACTAAGTTCGCCTGTACCACAACCTAATTCTAAAATACGCCGACTTGTGGAAGGCACACAACGCGTAATTACCTCCAACATCTCATCGTATCTCGGTAACAGTTGGCGAATACCAGTGTCAAAATCAGCAGTGTTGGCAAATACCTCTCCGGGAAATAGCTGTTGCATGGTGATTAAATACAATACACTTATCTAAGCAATAACACAGTACAGTCATTTCCTCCTCTCTTTCTCTGTGTCCTCTGCGTCTCTGCGGTTCGACTCCTATCCTAAACTGGTGCGTCAAACTCCGTTAACGCACCCCACCAATTACCTACTCGTCAATTTGACCAACGCGGCGGATATTCAAAATATCGCTCATTTTCTTAATTTGGACAAACACTTGCTCTAATTGAGAGCGATCGCGTATATCTATTCCTAAGTCGATTAATGCAGGTTGACCAACAGAGGTTTTCACCTGAGCATGGCGGACATTGATCCCTTGGTCACTCAACCGTGACAAAATATCCTTTAACACCCCTACGCGGTCAAGAGCTTCAATTTGAACATCCACAGGATACGTGTGCGGACGACCACTATTTTCGGCGGCTGGGTTCCATCTAACTGGTACTAAGCGCTCATACTCCACAATCTCTAGATTATGGCAGCCTTGGCGATGAATCGAAATCCCCCTACCTCGCGTCACCACACCAATAATCGGTTCGCCAGGAATCGGGGTACAACACCCAGCTAAATAATACACCAACCCCTCTACCCCAACAATTGGCGAATCGCTGGCGCGGGAGATAGTTGGAGGTGCATCTCGCAAACCTTTTGATGTAGTTGGTTCTTTGGGGATAAATGGCGACACAGTAGAAACTGGTTGTTGTCCCTTCGCCACTTCTCGCCAACGATTTAACACGAGGTTCAAGGTAACTTCTCCGTAACCCAAACCAGCAAGTAAATCTTCTACGCTGTGGTAATTACACTTTTGGGCGACAGTCTCCATCGCATCGGACTTTAGCAGACTATCAAAACCAGTTTTACCAAGTTCTTTTTCTAACAATTCCCGTCCACGGGCAACATTTTCTTCTCGGCGCGATCGCTTGTACCATTGTTTTATCCGATATTTCGCCGCCGAACTTCTCACAAAGTTCAACCAATCCAAACTCGGATGACAGTTCTTTTGGGTGAGAACTTCTACAATATCGCCATTGTGTAGCCGCGTTGATAGTGCAACCATTCGCCCATTCACCCGCGCCCCTGAACAATGGTTTCCCACTTCCGTATGAATGCGATATGCAAAATCTACAGTGGTAGAACCAGGGCTTAAAGGCACAACATCCCCCTTAGGGGTGAAGACATAGACATCATCTTCAAATAGATTATCTTTGATGCTATCAAGATATTCTTGTGCATCTTTGAGATCAGTTTGCCATTCGAGCAGTTGTCGCAGCCAAGTAAACTTGTCATCTGTCCCTGTCAAATGGCTAATACTAGAACCTCCAGTTTCTTTGTACTTCCAATGGGCGGCAATCCCATACTCGGCGATATGATGCATTTCGATTGTCCGAATTTGCACCTCTAAAGGACGGCCAGTTAGTCCAATCACCCCAGTATGCAACGACTGGTAACGGTTAGGCTTTGGCAGCCCAATGTAGTCTTTAAATCTCCCAGGAATTGGGCGAAAAGCATCATGAACCACCGCCAACGCCCGATAGCATTCCTCATTGCTTTGAACAATAATCCGCAACGCAGCCAAATCGTAAATTTCATGAAATTCCTTTTGCTGTCGGTGCATTTTTTGGTAAATGCCATAAAGGTGCTTGGGACGACCGCTAATATCCTGAAAGCGGATTCCCGCTTGCTGCAAACGCTCTTGCAACATATTCGTAGCTCTAGCCAATTTCTCTTCTCGCGCCGTCCGTTTTTCGGAAACAAGCTCCTGCATTTGGCGGTAAGCTTCCGGTTCCAAATACTTAAAAGCCAAATCTTCCAGTTCCCATTTAATTCGCCAAATCCCCAAGCGATTGGCTAAAGGTGCGAAAATATCTCGCGTTTCCTGGGCACTGCGGCGGCGGCTGGCCTCTGACATATATTGTAAAGTTCGCATATTATGCAAACGATCTGCCAATTTCACCACAATTACCCGAATATCTTGCGCCATTGCCAAAAACATCCGCCGGAAGTTTTCGGCTTGGCTTTCGGTTTTGCTGGTGAAATTAATTTTAGAAAGCTTGGTGACACCTTCGACCAATTGCCGTACTTCTGGGCCAAAGCGTTCTTCTATTTCTTGACTTGTTACTTCTGTATCTTCAACGACATCATGAAGAAATCCAGCTGCTATCATAGCAGCACTGCCTCCCAAGTCATGCAGCAAGTCAGCTACAGCGATGGGATGAGCGATGTATGGTTCTTTCGATTTGCGGTATTGACCTTGATGCAGTTGGTAAGCAAATTCAAATGCGCGACCAATTAAAACTGCATCACTGTGCCTTCGGTCATCTTCTGCTGCGCCGCTACTTGTGGATGACTCCTTCAAACATTTCTTTAACCATTCCGGAATGGTTATATCAACTGATGAATTTATAGCTAGACTGCTCATACAATTGGGTTGAGATAGGATCGGTAGATTAAGTGAATGATAAATAAAACTGGCAGCATCGCTTTAAGAAGATGCTGTCGCCCAGAGACGGGTAGAAAAAACAGTGTAAGGATTGATTCTCCAATTGCCGACGGTAGTCATCCAATTTGAGGTTCAAGGATCATAAGCTTGAAAATGCATTGATGGCAAACAAAGCCTCAAACCATAATTTGAGGCTTTTAGTGCTGATAAGTGTAAAAGAGAAGTTTATTGTAGAAGAAAAATTACTTGACATTAATACTATCTTAACTAGCACTGGATGTCTTTAAACCCTGAGAAATATTTGGCACTCGTAACCTTGCTAGAGCAATTACGCTCTGATGCCACAACTACCCCAATCGTTGCGTCCGAACTGCGAGTGCGTGTAGCCTCGTTGCAGCAATTCTTTGGGCAAGAGATTGTACCTTTGGCTGATGAAAACTGGCGAGTGCAGTCTTATCAAACAGAAATGAGCAAGCAACTGCGCTTGTTGGCAATAGATGTGATGTTTTTGCAAGGAGCGCGGCAAGCATCTACTGCACAAACGAGACTTCAAACGATTAGCGATCGCTTGACAACCCTCATTCAATACTGTGATGCCATCCTGCAACCAGAAGCGGAAGGAGAAAAATAACAATTGTTTACCTTTTTCTCTAATTTCTCCATCATCTCATTTATGACCTATGATGGAAAGTTATTTTGCTAACAATTTGGGAATGGGGAATGGAGAGTTAGGAGTTAGGAGTTATATAGCGGTTCTCGTTCACATTCTCTGATTGCAAAACTACGTAAAAACACAGGTTTAAGATTATTCTCTCCCGGAAATCACAGAAGAGGCTTAATATACACTGATATATGTGGAGCAAAAAAGTAAAAGCCCCACTCAGTTTTGAGCAGGACTATGTGAAGTTTTATTGCTAAAATTAGAAATCTTTATCTTAGAAAAAGTTCATTATTGTAATAATGCTAGCGCTGGTCAACATCATTAAAGCGCCCATAATTATAGATTCGCCTAAACGATTGGGGGATTTTGAAGTGTTCATTTAAGTAAAATCCTTTTTATTAATTGTCTCTTAACCATATCAAAATCAGTATAAATATCTATAACAGCATTGTAAAACTTAAATTACTGTAAAGTTTCTTAGTAAATCCTTCATTTATACTGACAGTATTAATTTTTACTTGTAATGGGTTATTCTCGTAGTTTCCCGACTCTGCATTCTCCAGTTCCACACAGATTGAAGAAGAATTCAGAAGTCAGAATTCAGGAGTCAGAATCAATCAGTCGGG
>JAHCSU010000412.1 GCA_023522315.1 Nostoc sp. CCCryo 231-06 | reverse complement strand
TCCGAGTTCAGAGGTTCAACTTCCGAGTTCAGAGGTTCAACGTCCGAGTTCAGAGGTTCAACGTCCGAGTTCAGAGGTTCAACGTCCGAGTTCAAAGGCTCAACTTCCGAGTTCAAAGGGGGTTCTAACTATCTTCTGCACTATTCAAAGTAAAACTTGGGAATGAGTTTACCATCTGTATCGGGGATAGAGATTCATTTAACAATAACTATTAATCCAAAATCCAAAATCTAAAATCCAAAATGGTCAAGATGCGGGCGTTATTGTCTGGATATTACGGTAAAGGTAATGGTGGTGACGAAGCTTTGTTGGCGACGCTTTTGCAAATGTTACCATCTTACGTAACGCCTGTGGTACTTTCGGGGAATCCAGAGGAAACGCGCGATCGCTATAATGTAGAAACTTGCGATCGCATGGCTCCCTTACCTATACTGCAAGCTTTACGCTCAAGTGATGCCTTGATTTGGGGCGGCGGGAGTCTCATTCAGGATATTACCAGTACCATCAGCCCATTTTATTATGGCGGACTGATGGCATTGGCGCAGAAAATGGGTTTGAAAACTGTTGCTTGGGCGCAGGGTATTGGCCCGTTAGTGCGTCCGCAAACTAGTTGGTTGGCACGGCAAACCTTTGGTAATTGTACCAAAATTAGTGTCCGCGATCGCGCCAGTGCTGCTTTATTATCTGATTGGCAAATTCCTTGTATTATAGCTCCTGACCCGGTTTGGGCGTTGGAGTCGAAACCAGTACCGGGACTTTGGGATTTACCTGCGCCCAGAGTTGCGGTAACGTTGCGATCGCATCCCCAACTTACAGAAACACGCCTAGCAAACTTGACTCGTGCTTTGGTTGACTTTCAAAAAGCTACACAAACTTTTATTTTACTACTGCCATTTCAAAAAAGTGAAGATTTAAGTATTGCCGAAGCCATTCAACCACACCTTAAAGATGTTAGCAAGATTTTATGTCTGGAAGATCCGCAACTTTTGAAAGGTGTGTTTCGTGGGGTTGAAATGGCAATTGGGATGCGCCTGCACAGCTTGATTATGGCTGCTGCTGAAGGTTGTCGCTGCTTTGCTCTCAGTTATGATCCTAAGGTAAATCGTCTCATGGAAGACTTGGAAATGCCTGGATGGGATTTAGCTAGTTTACCCAATGACCCCAATTTGATTAGTCTGACTTGGATGGAGCATTACGCTAATGGTGATCCGTTATCACCAGACCAAATACAATCTTTAGTAGATAGAGCATTAATGCACCGCGAGTTGTTGAGCGACGCTTTATGTAATAAGTAAAATTAAACAAGTAGAGCGAAGAAAATGCAAAACTTATACACTGTACAAAAGAAGCATATTGTGTATCTACGGAAATACCTCTTTTCCGGCTTTTATTAATCATTCTTTCGGCGGTAAGGGAGTAATTGTCAAAATTTTATGAAGTAGTTATAAAAATATCTCAGTATTTATTATCCAGATTCACTTTAGCGATATTATTTACTAAATGCAAAAATAATTATAATGATAAGCTTTGGTTTTTGGAACCTGATTATAATAATTTTAGTTGCTTTAGTTCTGAAAAATAATTGGCGATTAGATGAAGAAAAGGCAGCCTGTAAAAATTCTTTATTCTTAAAATCTCCTGTGATCCAAAGGTTGATACAATTTTTTCGTCAACCAATTGTTAACTTTCTCGTCCAAGCAGGTGTTGTATTAGTCGTTACAAGATTCCTCTGTTATACAGGTTGGCTACTTTATTTCCTAAACCAGCCAAATCCACCTTTATGGGATTTTCAGTGGTATTATGTGGCGAGTAAATTGGCTCATCAGCATGTGAGTCCTTTTAATGTCGAGATTTTTAATCAAAGTTTCTGTACCATAACTACGGTGTGTGGCTTTATTCCACCGTTTGTCTATCCACCTAATATTATTCCTCTCATCTGGTTTCTCGCTTATTTCTCGATGAATACTGCATTCAAAATCTCGATTTTAATGCATATATTAGCAATCGGTTTAGCCTTATGGGGAGCGAATATATTACTAGAGTCTAAGTCACGAGCCTTCAGAACTATTTGCACAATTTCGGTTGCCTTAATTTATGGCGTAATTCGCGATCTTCAAGTTGGTAATGTTGCAATTTTTATTGCAGTTCTTATCTTATGGATGTTTATCTTCGCTAGAAAACATCAGGATATTCCAGCAGGGATTTGCTTAGGGCTTGCCCTTTTTAAACCAACATTAGCTGCATTATTCGTTCTGTCTTTTCTACTTAAAAGACGGTTCTCTATAGTCTTTATATCTGTTATCACAGTAACTTGTCTAGCATTTTTAGGTCTAGCCTTGACAGGTAATTCTTTGACACAATTCGTGTCGGATGCATTTCGTGGATTTTCTCTCTGGCAAAACGATCCCGCAGTTAGCCCTTATATATCGATTAGTCGTCTCGATTTGATGGTTGTGGGGCCGAGATTACTTCCCAATAACCCATTCTTTGCCAAGCTTTTGTCAAACTTAATTGTTCTGATACTTCTTGGTTTGGCAGGTTGGTATTGGTATCTACAACAATCTATCACCAACTGGTCAAAAAATATATATTTAGCAGAAATGGCAATAGTTTCTTGCTTGAGTATTGGCATCACCTATTCGCAGGAAACTAGTTCTGTAATGTTAATACCTGCCGTTGTTTTTTTGCTAAATGATTTGCTGTATCAGATCAGGCATTGTAAATTCTCTAGGATCAGAATGTCTGTTTGGTTAGCAGGGGTTTGCTGTCTTGCAGTGCAAACAGCAGTTATTCATGGCTGGCTCATCCACTCTCTAGCAAACCGATGGAACGTGAAAGCAGGGGAATTGCCATACATTATGAAAATAACTATCTTCGCCCTACCGAGTTATGCGGTTTTAGGAATCACCCTAAGTATTTTAGTCTTAGCAATTAGTTCCCTCCGTCAAAAACAAGTGATGAAATATGATTAGAGAAAATGCAATCTTTGGTGGATGGTGCCAAGCTACGCGCAGGAAGAAAACCTAAATCTAGATAGTCTGTGGGAAGTACTCGAAATCACGCCATAATAAAATCACACAAGCGCGTAGATTTTCTTGATATGACACAGGTATCGCACCCACGACGCACCCGTATTATACAAGCATCAACCTTAGTATCTGAAGAAGTACCACACTATCAGGAACAACGTGATGCTTTTGCTATAAAGTGTCGTGCTGTTTTCGAGCGCTTACGTCCAACTCTGATTGAAACGCATTACAACTGGCATATTGCCATCGATCCTAAAACAGAACAGTACCTCATTGACCCAACATTCTTAGGAATAACGCAAAAAATCCATGATGCTTATGGCAATACTAACGAAGTAAAACTCACCATATTCCGACTCAACGATACAGGAACCTGCGGCAGGTTATGATTGCAGGTTCGTTTGGGGATAATGGCGAGCTACTATTTGAAATTGAGCTTGTTGCTGCTAATGATGAGAAATTTTCTGTTGAAGCTTTATTCGATACCGAGTTTACAGATGGGTGGTTAGCCATCAATACTCAAGACTTGGAAGTATTGAAGTGGTCATTAATGAGCGCACAAATCGAGATGCAGACAGCGCGAGGGGAAGCACGATTTGATATCTATGAAGGCAAACTCATCATTGACGGAACTGAATTTGTAATTCCGGTTCATGTTGGAGATGATATCCCGGATACCATCATAGGTTCCTTGTGGCTGGACATAATGCAGTTGGTCGTTAACAAACCGAAATGTTTATTAACCCTTGAGATATTGGTGAGCAGTTAAGTTCCCTAAACCAATTGAGTCAAGACTTAGCAAGAATATTTTCCATTCTCCAAGTTCCGATCTTAGATGAGAATCTAATTTGAAAATAGGGGTTACTGATTCGTTTTGCCACTGACAATCCCAGACCATTGAACTTTTTTCTCTTTCTCTCGGCGGTAAGAAAAGAAATGCTCTGGAGTCTGGAAAGTACAATAAGGTGCGATCGCAATTTGTTCTGCACTAATCCCCATATTTTCCAGTTGTAAGGCATTCACTCGCCGGACATCCAGCCGTACCTTTCCCGGATTAGGATCTTTTAGCAAAGGTGAATTGGATAATTCATGCAATGCTTGAACAATTTTTTCTTCGTCGTTATATGGTATAATACTAGCCCCGACTTCGGCAGCCACTTCGATAGAGACTTGATAAACCTCACCAGCGATCGCTGGCCCCATTGCAATACGTAAATCATCGAGTTTACTGCCTTGAGATTGTAATCGAGCGATCGCTAATGGGACAATTTTCTTGGCAGTCCCCCGCCAGCCAGCGTGTAATGCTGCCACCCGCCCAGTTTGCACATCCCCAATTAACACGGGTGTACAATCTGCACTAGCTACCCAAACGGCTTGGAGAGGTTGTTCGCTAACTAAACCATCCGCCGATGCTAAATCCTCCCCAGCAGTGCTTAAGAAGCTCTCAACTTCTTGGGGTGTGAGAACAGTATTGCCATGAACCTGCTTTAAGCGATAGACTGATGCCTCTGGTTGCAATACTTCTGTGATAACTTGTGGCGATCGCGGCCAAAACTGCTGGGTAAAGAAACCGTGATGCCAACGTTCCAGAATACTACAAGTTAGATAGGGCAGTCCTTCCCAATTGTGCCAGTGCCAAGTGTGCATCTTCAACCAAACCTAAACAGAAATCACTCATCAGCCAATCAATGCTAACTTGAACAACGGAATTTGGGTTAACTGCTGTGGGATTTAATTTGCAAAACTTGGAAGCAGCCTTGAAGGCAGAGCGTAAGTATACATATTTACCATTTTCCCTCCACTTTTTTGAAAGTGTCTCTTCAACAAATCAAACCCTCTGGAACTTACTCAACCAAGGGGCAATTTCAGGAACAGTAGTAATCGCAACTGTGCAATCTGCTGGGCGGGGACAATGGGGCCGCCAGTGGATTTCTCCGGTTGGCGGATTATATGTTTCCGTAGCGATTTCTTTAGACCACAAAATAGAGGCTACTGACAGCTACCAGCTAACTTTCGCTACTGCTTGGGGAATTGCGTCTCAATTGCGCCAATGCGGTATAGATGTTGGGATAAAATGGCCCAATGATTTAGTTTTAAATGGTCGCAAACTAGGCGGCATTTTGACAGAAACCAAAGTAAATAAAGGACAAATCACCCAAGCAGTAATTGGTGTTGGTATTAACTGGACAAACCCAGTACCCGAAACTGGAATCAATCTGGAATCGTGGCAAGCTTCCCAAGATTTCAGACCAATTACTTGTCTGGAAATGCTAACCTCTAAAGTCTTGCTGGGAATAGAATCCGGTATGGAGTGCCTTTGCCAAGAAGGAGTAAAGGTACTCTTGTCTCGCTATTTAGATTTGCTGATAAACATGGGCGATCGGGTCTACGTCAACAATATTTCAGGTAAAGTAGTTGGGGTGACTCCTCAAGGAAATTTACGAGTTGATTTAGAAACATACAATACAAAGGAACTAATTACACCGGAAATTTATATTGAACCCGGTACAATCAGTTTGGGGTACCATAAATCTTCCGTTTAAATTTGAGGTTTGTTCAAAATTCCGCTCTTTGGGCAAGACAAACCACTAGCATCATCTCTTTAGGCTAATTACACACAACTGAGAGAACAAATGACGCAGCGCAAAAATTCTGCCCCTTATCGTTTGCATTACTTATGGCAGCAAGGTCTAACAAAAAAACGTTTTGCCTCAACACTACCAGCTCAGAGCCTCTGTTGGCTGAGTAGCGTCAGCCTCCTTAGCGGCGGCTTTGTGTTTGCCCAAACTGAAACACAAATAGACAACATCGTTCCCACAGTTGAAAGTTCCCAGCCAACAGCAGTTACAAATCCAGTTAAAACCTCTCTGCGAGACGCTACGCGAACGACTCCGCTCGGCTTGAAAAAGCAGGCTGTTGCGCCCGAAGCCGCTCAAGCGCAACCGGAATTTTCCCAACGGCGAGCCAGACTCAGAAAGAGATTAGGCAAGCCAGAGGTTGCTCAATTAAAAGAGCCAGTTAGGCAGTCTACACCCAAAATCGAAGCTGCCCAACCTGTTGTGATTATCAGACAGTCAAAACCCAAGGTAGAAGCCTCCCAGGTTACTCCTGCACGGGTGAGACAGGAAAAACCCAATACCTCTTTCCGCTCTTTACCTGAAAAACTTCCAGAAGTTGCTCAACCATCAAATAACTCGAACAGCCCTGTCAGTGCAACGGCGGGGAAAACCAAGGATTATAATAACGCCTATATTGATCCTAATAGTTATGACAGTGGTGCTACAGGTACTTATCAAGCACCAAATTCTGTAATTCTCACAGAACGCTCCAGTGGTTGTCGAGCCATTTTGCCATCAGGACAAAGTGTATTAGGCGGCGTTTGCGCCAAAGTACCGCAAAGGAGTGTTGCTGATTCTAATAGTAAACCAGCACCTAATTGGCTCAAAAGAAGTCAAAATGCCCAATTACCAGTAGTTTCACCTGTGCGGCAGATTGCATCTACTGGCAACACCAGCAGATGGCGTGGTACTCCAACTCAAACTGGTTCTAGCGGTGTCACCAAGAGCGCATTTCGCCCTAATCGGTTTATCCCAAGTCCTGGCGAGTTCAGCCCCACAACAGTGAGTGCAACTCCCATCGCACCCAGTGGCGGTACTTTACCTCCACCAATGGCAGATGGCAACATTGCACCCCGTCCCAGCAACGTAGCTTACGACTTCTCACTAGCATCAGTATTGCCGCAAATCCCCTACACGTCGAGAGTTGCATATAGTGGTACGGGAATGATGTATCCATTATCTATACCTGCTACCATTACTTCTGTATTTGGTTGGCGAGTTCATCCAATCACAGGTAATCAACGTTTCCATGCTGGTACAGACATAGGTGCGCCTACAGGTACGCCAGTTTTGGCTGCTGCTGCTGGTCAAGTGGAAACTGCTAACTGGTTGGGCGGTTATGGTTTAACTGTTACCCTGAATCACAAATCGGCTGAACAAACTCTTTACGGTCACATGTCAGAAATCCTTGTTCAACCCGGTCAGTGGGTACAACCTGGAACTGTCATCGGGCGAGTTGGCAGCACCGGGAACTCCACAGGCCCTCACCTGCACTTTGAAGTCCGCCACCTGACACCGAACGGGTGGGTTGCTACTGACCCAGGCGTGCAATTACAAAGCGCCCTCAGCCAGTTAGTGCGAGGTTTGCAAACTGCTCAGGTAAGCCAGCTACCAGGAAGCTAGAAGAAAGTTAGGAGTGAGGAGTGAGGAGTGAAGAGTTATGAATTTAAAACTCCTAACTCCTGTAGAGACGCGATTAATCGCGTCTCTACTTCTAACTTTTTTAGTTACAAATACCCGTGTTCTGCTAGGAATACGGGTGTAATGCCATCCATACTAGTTTCATCAGTGGTGGTGTGTGGTTTGCCAGGGGAAAGGAATTTTTCGACGTATTTGCCGAGAATATCCCCTTCTAAATTCACCAAACTCCCAGAAACCAAATAGCGAAGATTTGTGTCGCTGTATGTGAGGGGAATTACCGCTACCTTGAATTGAGAGAGTTCTGGTTCATAAGCGGCTACAGTAAGACTGATGCCATTGACAGCTATGCTACCTTTGGGGACAATATACCGTGCGATCGCCTCGGATGCAATAAAGGTCATTTCCCAAGAACTAGCAGTTTGTTCTGCCACTAGCAATCGACCAATGCCGTCTACATGACCCATCACAAAATGACCGCCAACTTTACTGCCCACTCTTAGCGACGCTTCTAAATTGACATATCTCTGTTGCGTTTGCTCACCTAAGAGAGTTGTGCGGCGTAGAGTTTCCGGTGAAGCAGTAGCAATAAACCCGTCTTTTAAAACTTTTTCTACTGTCAAGCAAACGCCATCTACTGCAACACTGTCACCATAAGCTAAATCTTGCATAATTACTTCACCTGACTGGCTTACACAAGTAATTTGCCAAGAATCGCCCCCTAAGGGTTCCATCGTTCCTAATGCCTGGATTAATCCTGTAAACACGGCTTTTTTGTCAAACTAACTCTATTTATTGCTTACTTTTGCTTGAAATCAATTGGTAATTGTCACAGAAATCTCCAACATCCAAGTATATTTTCTGACTTTTTTTCGTATAGGGATATTAACACATTAGCATCCTTCACAGGGCATACTTGGGTAAGAAGGTTATTGTCTAAGAAGACCAATTTGACTTACTCTGGTTTTCACCACAAGTTCGGAGTTTAATAGAAGCAATTATAGAGAACGAATGCTTATGTTTATTCCTGTCGCTCAACCGCCTAAAAAGGGGTACTATTTGTTACACAGCATCCAAGGCTTTCAAAGCATTGTAGAGGCTTAGGCAATGATTGAAATGAAAGTCGCTGGCATCGCATTAGATGCCATAACCCGCAGCCCGATTGTCCTTTTGAAAGATTCTTCAGATCGGCGGGCTTTGCCAATTTACATCGGTCAGGAACAGGCTAGGGCAATTATGGGTGCGCTGGAGAATCAGAAGCCTCCCAGACCCTTAACCCACGACCTGATTGTGAATCTTCTAGAGACTTGGAATATGACTCTAGAAAAGGTGATCATTCATTCCCTGCAAAAGGATACATTTTATGCAGCCTTAATCGTCCAGCAAGGCGAGGTCAAAAAAGAAATTGATGCGCGTCCTAGCGATGCGATCGCTATTGCTCTCCGTACAAATACCCCCATTTGGGTAATGGAAGAAGTGATTGCCGATGCTTCTATCCCCGTTGACCGCGATGCAGATGAAGCCGAACAGCAAGCCTTCCGTGAATTTATTTCCAATCTCCGTCCTGAAGATTTGATCAAGCGCTTTGGTAATGACGACAGTTAAAAAAGTTATGAGTTATGAGTTATGAGTTATGAGTTATGAGTGATTTTGCTTCCTCTTAACTCCTAAGCAAAAAAAGTTAAAAGTTAAGAGTTATGAATTACTTCCTTCAACTTCTAACTCCTGTACAGACGCGATTCATCGCGTCTCTCCTAACTCCCTAACTCCTAACTTTGTTAAAGATGCAATACCGACGCTTTGGGAAAACGAATCTGCGCCTCTCGGTTTTTTCTCTGGGAACAATGCGCTGTTTGGCTGATTTTGAAAATGCCCACCAGACTATCGAACAAGCCTTAGCGCTAGGAATTAATCATCTAGAAACCGCCAGAGGTTACGGCAAAAGTGAGGAGTATCTTGGTAGGGCGCTAAAAGCTGGGTTGTCAGTACCCCGAACGAGGCTTTATGTCACTACTAAAATCTCAGCCACAGCAGATGCTGACACCATGCGTCGCTGCATCGACGAATCTCTAGAACGATTACAGCTAGATTATTTGGATTGCTTGGGAGTTCATGGCTTGAACACTTGGCAACATTTAGAGAGGGTGCAAGCCAAAAATGGCTGTATGCAAGCCGTAGAGGAAGCTGTTGCTGATGGTCGAGTCCGACACGTTGGTTTTTCCACCCACGGCCCATTAGAGGTAATTCAGGCTGCAATCAATACAGATTTTTTTGAATTTGTCAATCTGCATTATTACTATTTTTTTCAACGGCACGCACCAGCAATTCAACTAGCTGCCGAAAAAGACATGGGTATTTTCATTATTTCCCCTGCTGATAAGGGGGGACGCCTCTATACACCACCCCAAACTCTAAAAGACCTCTGCTCACCGTATTTACCCTTAGACTTAAACTATCGCTTCTTGCTTTCTGATACCCGTATTACTACTTTGAGTATCGGCCCAGCAAACCCAGATGAATTAAGGGAACCTTTGCGAATCGCTGACGATGATGGAGAGTTAACATCAGCCGAAAATTCTGCTTTTAAACGGTTAGAAAATCACCAAAAAGTTGCTTTAGAAACTGATAAGTGTAGCCAATGTTATGCTTGTTTGCCCTGTCCAGCAAATATTAATATTCCAGAGGTGTTGCGGTTACGAAATCTTGCAGTGGCATACGATATGACTGACTATGGGCAATATCGTTACGGAATGTTTGAAAATGCCGGTCATTGGTTCCCTGGAATGAAAGGCAACCGTTGTACAGAATGCGGTGACTGTTTGCCTCGGTGTCCAGAAAAGTTAGATATTCCAGCTTTGTTGGAAGATACTCACCAAAAATTAAGTGGCAAAGCAGGTAGGAGATTGTGGGGTTGAGGAGGAGGCAAGGGGGCAGGGAGCAGGGGAGGCAGGGGAAGCAGGGGAAGCAGGGGAGGCAAAAAAAGTGATTTATAATTTGTTCCACATTTAAATTGCATGATTAGAGCGGGCAAGATACCCACCCCACATGGGTTATAAAAATTTTAGATATGCAAACTAGATGTGGTTTAGCTTATCAATTCAATTATTTCCTGAAATGGTATGACCACCCCGAAACATAAAAACCCCAAAAAGTTTTTAGGTTTTAACTTCGGGGTTTTCAGCGAACATTCTTAGAAAAATGTAAAATTAATAAAGATTTAATAGAGTCAGGAAGATCCGCCCAAGCTGGGGTATCTCGCGGCAAGAAAGATGAAAATTAAAAAAAAAGAAATATCCTGCGCCAATCACTGACGGTTTTCCGCTACAGTGGACGGGCTGTAAGCCTAGTATGGACTACTAGCCGATCGCTTACTATTCTTCTGGCTAGTTTAACAATAGTTGCTGGTCTTTTACCGGCGGCGATATCCTACATCAGTAAGTTAATTGTGGATGCAGTGGTATTAGCATCTCAAGTTAACTCACAAAACAATGGTTTTGTCAATATTTATCCCTCGCTATTTTATGTAGGATTAGAAGCGATCGCTGTAATTTTACTAGCAGGCAGTCAGCGAGGAATCACCATTTGTCAGTCGTTATTGCGGGCGCTAATGGGTCAGCGAGTGAATGTACTCATCTTAGAAAAGGCGCTGACACTTGATCTTAGGCAGTTTGAAGACTCAGAATTTTATGACAAATTGACCAATGCCCGACGAGAAGCATCAGTTCGTCCCCTTTCCTTAGTAAACCGCACCTTTGGGTTAGTGCAAAATGCTCTTTCCCTTTTCACATACGGTATTTTGTTAGTAAATTTCTCAGGTTGGGCGGTGGTGGTGCTGATTTTGGCAGCTATGCCTGTATTTATTTCCGAAACAAAGTTTGCTGGAGAAGGCTTTCGCTTGTTTAGTTGGCGGGCGGCAGAAACTCGTCAACAGCACTACTTAGAAAATCTGCTAGCAAGAGAAGATTTTGTCACAGAGGTTAAACTCTACCAACTGGGAGAGATGCTGCTAGGGCGTTACCGCAGCCTGTTTCATCAACTCTATGGCGAAGACCGCGATTTAACTCTGCGGCGAGGACTGTGGGGGTATCTCCTGGGTTTAGTTAGTACTGGTGCTTTTTACCTAGCTTATGCTTGGATTGTACTGGAAACAGTGCTAGGTAAGATTTCCTTGGGAGATATGACAATGTATCTCACTGTGTTTCGCCAAGGACAGTCTACTTTCTCAAATGCCCTTACTTCTATTGGAGGGATGTATGAGGACAACCTATATTTATCAAATCTCTACGATTTCCTGGAAGAGGAAGTACCAACATCTTGGGGTAAAGCAACTATTGGTTTAAATCCTCAAGATGGCATCCGTTTTGAGAACGTATCATTTACTTATCCAGGAAGTTCCAAACCAGCGTTGACAAACATTTCGCTGCACTTGAAACCCAGAGAGAAACTAGCAATTGTCGGTGAAAACGGTTCCGGTAAGACTACCTTAATCAAACTACTTACCCGACTCTACACCCCTGACTCTGGGCGAATTTTTTTAGATGGCTTGGATTTGCAAGAATGGGATGTGGATGTATTGCGGCGTCGGATTGGTGTGATTTTTCAGAACTTTGTCCGCTACCAATTCACTGTAGGTGAAAATATTGGCGTCGGTGATGTAGAACATCTCGAAAACAAAAACCGTTGGCAAACTGCTGCTGAAAAAGGGATGGCGCAATCTTTTATTGACCAATTACCCCAAAGCTTCCAGACTCAGCTTGGTCGTTGGTTTAAGGGAGGACAGGAACTTTCTGGCGGACAGTGGCAGAAAATTGCGCTGTCTCGTGCTTTTATGCGATCGCAAGCAGATATCTTGGTGTTAGATGAACCAACATCAGCAATAGATGCTCAAGCTGAGTTTGAGATTTTCAATCATTTTCGCGCTATTACTCAAAATCAGATGGTACTTTTGATTTCCCATCGCTTCTCAACGGTACGAATGGCTGACAAAATCCTAGTTATAGAAAACGGGGAAGTTATAGAACAGGGAACTCACGAAGAACTGTTACAGCTAGGAGGACGTTATGCCAAATTGTTTTTGTTGCAAGCAGCCGGTTATCAATAGGATCTTTGTGAATTGAGATAGCGATGCCTACGGCGGGCTGCGCCTACGCTCACTTTGTAGAAAGCACATAAACCTCTATCTAACCTGTTAACAGGTTCGGTCAACATGGATAAAATATCTTTAGTGGCTAGACGCTCCGTATCGTTAAACATTGTTACCGGATAAAACTATGCAAATCACACAAAAGCGATACTATACTCCAGAGGAATATTTAGAGCTAGAAGAAGCTGCTGACTACAAAAGTGAATATATTGACGGGCAAATAATTCCTATGGCGGGTGGGACTATAAATCACAATCAAATAGCACTTAACTTAAGTACTGAGTTGAATTTTGCTTTTAAAAAGCAGAACTACCGGGTTTTCATGGGTGATGTTCGTCTATGGATACCCCAAAAGCGTACCTACACTTATCCAGATGTGATGATTCTGGCAGGTGAACCGGAGTATTTCAACAACCGGAGGGATATAATTCTGAACCCACAAATCATTGTTGAGGTTTTATCAAAATCGACAAAAGGCTACGATAACGAAGATAAATTTCAGGCTTACCGAAGTATTTCTACTTTTCAAGAATATCTATTAATTGACCAAACACGGATTCATGTAGATCAATTTTCCAAAACCGGGAAAAAGCAATGGACGCTTCGTGAATATGATGAAGAAGATGAAGCGATATCTTCGATGGGCTACGCCTACGCACTTGTAACCGTACCCTTGGAAATTTCTCTACAAGATATATACAACAAGGTAAACTTTGAGTCTGTTGAGTTGGGAGGCGAAAGTGCTAATGTTGAGGGATTGGGGTAAAGCGCGTTAAATAATTTGCTGTTCTGTAAACTTTTTAGAAGCTATATTTAAGTCATGCAGGTTATAAAATTATACCTAGATTAAAAAAAATTAGAAGTATCAAAAGCAAAACTAAGATGGTTCACAAAATTGCCTTATTCAATCACAAAGGTGGTGTCAGTAAGACTACAACGACTTTTAACTTAGGTTGGATGCTTGCTTCAAAGGGTAAGAGAGTTATCCTTGTAGATACTGATCCTCAATGCAATCTAACAGGAATGGCTCTAAAAGAGGAAACAGAAGAAGATGAAGCGAGAATAGAAAACATCTATAATACTGTTTCAAATATAAAAACTGGATTGGCTCCTGCTTTTGAGTCACAGCCACGAGCTATTGAAGCTGTAGATTGTATTTCGATAGAAGGACAAGAAGGTTTATTTTTATTACCTGGTCATATTGGCTTTGGTGAATACGAAGTAACATTAGGTATCGCGCAAGAACTCAGTGGCTCAATTCAGACACTCAAAAACTTGCCAGGTGCTATTTCTGATCTTTTAGAAAAAACTGCTAATAAATTTAATGCTGACTATATTCTGATTGATATGAGTCCAAGTTTAGGAGCAATAAATCAGAACTTACTAATGACAAGTGACTTTTTTTTAGTGCCTACAACTGCTGATTTTTTCTCTGTGATGGCAATTGATTCTCTGTCGAGAATTTTATCAAAGTGGTGTAGTTGGGCAAAGATGGCAAGTGCAAACCCTATATTAAAGGAAGCTGCTTATCCATTTCCAGAATTTACCTTGAAATTTTTAGGAACCATAGTTCAAAACTATAGAATTATTAGGGGTAAAGAAACAGCAGCATTTCAAACATGGATAGAAAAAATTGAGGATACAGTCATTGATAAACTAGTACCAATTCTAGATAAAAATGATTTGTTATTACCTAAGCAGGTCTATACTGAGCAGGGTATGAATGGTAGTTGGACTCTGACAAAGATTTCTAATTCTAACAGTTTAATTGCTCTATCACAGGAACACAGTACACCTGTTTATGCGCTTACAACAGAACAATTAAGACAAACTGGTATAGTACGCGAAAATAATCAAGCAAAACAAAAGGAATTTCAAAAAACTTTTTCTGACTTAGCAGATAAAATTATTGCACTATCATCCAGTTATGCAGTCAGTGCTTGACCAATTTCGCATTAGTATTCAGCGTGTTCGGGATCTGATTGCTCTTCATACTTCCGTTAAGGCTCAAGCTACTGCTGCTCTGGATCTTTCAGACATTTTACGAGCTGCCCTAGTTCTAACTGTTAGTGCCTTGGATTATTATATCCATGAGGTTGTCACATTGGGTATGCTGGAAATTCATCGAGGACAACGTGCTGAACCAGTATCTTCAGCTAATACAACTCAATCAGCCTTTTCCCGTTTTCAAGTTTCGTTGGGAAGCGCTCGTGAGGATAGAAGAATAGCCATAGATATCGCTTCTTGGATAGAGAGTGACATACAGCAGGTTTATGGAGCTAACTTTTTACAGCAGTCTCATACTATTTCTGGTTTAATTCCAGCTATATCAAATAGTATTTTGAACAGATTAAATAATACTTCATGGTTAGAAGACGAGATCCGAGAACGTCTAAGTTATCAAAGCTTTCAGCAACCTGACAAAATAGCTGATGCAATTAGGCAAATTTCGGATAAAAAATTGTGGGATGAAGTTGCTACTAAAATGAGTAAGCCTTCTAAAGATATTAAGCAACAACTTACCTTAATTGTGGATCGTAGAAATAAAATTGCTCATGAAGCAGATATAGATCCTACCCTCAACATAGGTAATCGCTGGTATATCGACGAATCACTGGTTGGTGATACAGTTAATTTTCTTGAGCAGGTTGTAGAGAGTATTCTCACCCGATTTTCCCATTCATGCTTCAACCCAAATGACTATCACCAGTGCGGCTGGGGTGGAATTTGCCAAATCCCTCGGCTGTCAATTAGTCGTGCTGGCGCGTGAATGTTCTCTTCAGGAAATCAATAAAATACAGCAGCAGATTGCCTTACAAGAAGCTTCACTGCCTTTGGAAGTCTTTGTTCACGGTGCTTTGTGCGTAGCGTATTCCGGTCAGTGTTTGACTAGCGAGGCTTTAGGTGGACGTTCTGCCAACAGAGGCGAATGTGCCCAAGCTTGCCGGATGCCCTACGAGTTAATCGCTGATGGGGAAATTGTGAATTTAAAAGAACGCAAATATTTACTCAGTCCTCAAGACTTAGCAGGGTTAGATGTTTTGCCCGATTTGGTGAAATCAGGAGTAACTTGTCTCAAGATTGAAGGTCGCCTGAAAGCTCCAGAGTATGTTGCTAATGTCACCCGTGTTTATCGGCAAGCCCTAGATGGGGTGATGACGGAATTGGAAAGACCTAACCCCCTAACCCCCTTCCCTCATAGGGAAGGGGGAATAAAGGCTCCCCTCTCCGTTTCGGAGAGGGGTTGGGGGAGAGGTAAATCAGATCAAGAACACTACAACTTAGAAATGGCATTTTCTCGCGGACTCTACACGGGCTGGTTTGGCGGGATTAATAATCAAGAACTGGTTCACGCCCGCTTTGGTAAAAAACGCGGCGTTTACCTGGGTGAAGTCACCCGCATTCACAACGAACAGATAACAATCAAACTGGAAGCGCCTGTAAAACCAGGGGATGGAATTGTATTTGACTGCGGTCATCCAGAAGCGAAGGAAGAAGGCGGCCGGGTTTATGCTGTGGTGTCCAAAGGTAAAGAAGCAATGCTGACCTTTGGTCGAAATGACTTGAACCTGCGCCGAGTGCATATAGGCGATCGCATTTGGAAAACCAGCGATCCAGAACTCGATAAGCAACTGCGGCAGAGTTTTGCTGGCGAGAACCCACAATTTCAACGTCCCATTTATATAGAAATTTATGGAGAAGTTGGTCAGCCATTGATAGCGATCGCTCGTGATCAACTCGGTAATATTGTCCAAGTAGAATCTGCAATTTCACTGGTTGAGGCGCACACAAAACCCTTAGATACAGACCGTTTACAAGAACAGTTCGGTCGTTTAGGTAACACCCCTTTCTGTTTGGGAAAGCTAACCAACCACCTGAGTGGTGCGATTATGCTACCCGTAAGTGAGTTGAACCGGATGCGGCGGGAAATTGTCGCGCAGATGGAAGAATTGCGAAGTCAACCCAAACGTTGGCAATTACGTTCTGATGTCTCTTTCCAAAACTTACTTCCCTCCTCATCCCCCTTATCTCCCACCCTGCGGGAAGCTAAAGCCACATCTCCTTCACTCATAGTCTTAGTACGAAACCTCAAGCAACTCCAAGCCGCCCTTCAAGTTGGTATTGAAACGCTGTACTGTGAATTTGAAGACCCCCGCGCCTACCGAGAAGCCGTACAGCTAGTACATCAACAAAGACAACAATCCCTACTCCCCACTACTTCGGCTTCTCTACGAGACGCTACGCGAACGCTCAGTACAAGTCCCCACTCCCCACTCCCTACTATTTGGGTAGCACCTCCCCGAATTACTAAACCTGGAGAAAATTGGATTTTGCAGCAAGTGCGTGCTTGTGAGGCAGATGGCTATCTAGTGCGGAACTATGATCAACTAGAATTTTTTAGGAGCGATCGCTGTATCGGAGATTTCTCGCTGAATGTTGCCAATCCTCTCACAGCAGACTACTTTCAACAGCGCTTTGGTTTAGAAAGGCTGACGGCATCCTATGACCTGAATATTACCCAACTACAAGACCTGCTAACCAGTTGTCCACCCCAATGGTTTGAGGTAACAATCCATCAACATATACCGATGTTTCACATGGAACATTGTGTTTTTTGTGCTTTTCTATCAACGGGTACTGACTATACAAACTGTGGACGACCTTGTGAAAAGCAGGAAGTGAAATTGCGCGATCGCGTTGGTAGCGAACACGTCCTCAAAGCAGATGTAGGCTGCCGCAATACTGTATTTAACGGCACTGCTCAAACCGGAGCCGAGTCCGTACAGCGTCTCATAAAACTGGGATTACGTCAGTTTCGCATCGAGTTTGTCAATGAAACACCAGAACAAGTGAGTAAAACAATACATCGCTACAGTCAATTATTGCAAGGCGAGATTACAGGTTCCCAACTCTGGCGCGAGTTGAAACTGCAAAATCAATTGGGCGTAACTCGTGGCCCTATGGGAGTATCTGCACTGCGGTCATAATTGATATTCTGAACGCCCAGCTTGGAAAATCTGTTCAGATGTCAAGTTTAATTCTGGGAATGTAGGGGATATGATGCGATCATTTCCCCGAAACAGGTTAACTTGATACTCACCATCTACCAAATAGTAAATGGAAATAGTAGGTTGTTTGGGATTACCTATGTACCTTCTACCGCCCAAAGCTAAATAGTCAGTAATCCAGTATTCAGGAACGCCAAAAGTTTCGTAGTCAACCAGTTTGTGTGCATAATCATCTTTCCAATTAGTGCTGACAACTTCAATAACTAAGGGAACCGACGCAGCTTGAGTAACCGTTGAAGACTTTTTCCACATCGGTTCTGATGAAAGATTCTTTTGATTTATCACTATCACATCAGGCGAATAACCAGACTCTTTGTCAGGAACTTTGACCAATGCTTGCTTGGGTATAAGGTAGGGGAGACTCAGCCGTTCAAATTCTACGTTTAGTTTTTTAGCTAAAAAACCATTAATCTCTTCATGATCTCCTACTGGCTGCATTTCAACAATTGCTCCGTCGTGTAGTTCATAGCATCCGCCATCTGGTTTCCAATTGAGGAATTCTTCAAAAGTGATTATTTTTGGTAAGGCTTGAAACATCACACTTACTCCTGATGATGATTTAGAGTTTAGCAAATTACTTAGTATTACTCACTTGACCCTCAGCCAAAAACCTTAACCTGCGTAGGTTGAGGAGCCACTCCTTGCGGTTTACCGACTTGTTCGCCCGCCCTTGGCGTTCCCGTTCGCGCAGCGTCTCCATTAGGAGAAGGGTAGCAAGTGGCGTTTGAGGAACGAAACCCAACTTTTTTCTCGGTTTGTTGGGTTTCACTTCCCTATGGGACGCTGTTCGCGTTCGTTCAACCCAACCTACGATTCTAGATAAAACCTAGCTAGATAAGGCCAAAACCAGGAATCTGGAAGATTTGACAAAATTTTGTATCTATTTTGGTAACAATGTTAGTTCAGGTGAATGAACGTTATAAACTCAACATTGGAATCACAGAAAGATTCCTTAAAGAATTCAAGCATAAATATCTAAACCCAAATATCTGAAAGGTTATTGAGGCTTCAGCATGAAGAATAACGCTAAATTTGAGTGTAATTTTTGCTGCTCATTTTCTCAGGTTTATCGTTATAGTTTAACTGTGTTACTGAGTGTGCTTTTTCTGTCTGATGCCGTAGGTGCAACATCGATAAGTAGATGGTTGCAGATAACACAACAGATGCAAGCTGACTCGCAAAAGTCAATTGATGCTGCGGTAGAACAAGGGTATACAGATTCGTTTTCAGAAAAAATAGGGAAAAAAGTCTCTGCTAACGTCAAAATAGCGCAGTCGCCAGATGCAAAACCACAAAATACAAACCCTGCGCCAAGTGAAGCCGAGGCTAAAATCAAGCCGCTTTGGGATAAAGCAAACCAACTGTTAGAAGAAGGACATCAACTACGGAATCAACCATCAGCAGCAGCAGTACGACAGGCAATTACTAAATACGAAGAAGCGTTGAAAATCTGGAGATTACCAGAAGTGCGTGCAGCAAAACCTCAAGAAGCACCTTTTCTCGAGGCTATTACACTTTCTAGCATTGGTACTATCTACATCACCCTAAGAGAAGACACAAAAGCTGTGGGATATTTTGAGCAAGCATTAGCTATTGTGCAGGAATCGCAGGAATCAAAGGCTCGTGAATTGAAAGCTTTAATATTAACATCCCTTGGTGTTGTTTATCGAGATTTAGGGGAAAAGCAAAAAGCGATTGATGCTTATAACCAAGCACAGTCACTATATCATGCTGACAAACAACCCAAAAAAGAGGCTGATGTACTGTTTAGCATTGCTGTATTTTATAAAGTATTTGGCGAACCGAAAAAAGAGCGTGACTTTTTAGAAAGAGCTTTGGCAATTCAAAAGGCAAATGATGATTTACCAGGGCAAGCAAAGACGCTTGGGGTTATTGCTGGAAACTACCAAGGTTTAGGTGAAACAAATAAAGCCCTTGATTCCTATCAGCAAGTACTGAAAATCTACAGCCAAACGAAAGATTTATTTGGACAAGCAGAGACATTTATAGATATAGGTTCAGTCTACAGTTTCAAAGGCGATCGCTCTTCAGCCGAGAAATCTTTTAAGCAGGGATTAGAGTTACTAAAGACAATCGCAAGACAAATACAGCAAGACCCAAAAAATCCACTTGGTCGTAGAGATTTTTTTGATAGCCAAATGAGGATTCTCTCTTCAATTGCCACTGGCTACTTATATCTGGGTGATATACAGCAGCGGATTGTCTACTTAAATCAAGCAAGAACTATCGCTCATCAGCTAGGTAATTTCCATCGGGAAGCAAATTTTATTTCCAGTATTGGTAATACGTACTCTCTATTAGGTGAGACACAAAAAGCTCTTGAAAATCTCAATCAAGCCCTAAAGCTTCAACGGGACATTCATGATTCTCAAGGAGAAGTTGAAACACTTGTAAGCATTGCCTCTATTCATACAAATTCAAGAGAATTTCAACAAGCCCTAGATATACTCTTTAACCAAGCACTAGAAATTTCTAAAAGACAGCAAAATCTTAGTATAGAAGCAAGGACTCTCAATGAGATAGCTAATGTGTACCAAAATTTAGGAGCCTATGACTTAAGCATTGATAAGTATAAGGAAGTTTTGAAGATATATCAGCAAAGCAATCCGAGTTTAATAGTAACTGGTTTTTTTAGCATAGGCAGTGTTTATCTAGATAAGTGCTTTTCTCAAAAAAAAGCAGAAGATTGCCGTCAAGGATTGAAATATTTTGAGGATGCGTTAAAGGATGCCGGTGAACGATACTTGATAAAAAATTATATTCTTACTTCTACTTCCAAGATTTATGAGTTATTAAAGGAATATCCCAAAGCTATTGCTAAGGCTAAACAAGCTTTAGAACTGTCTCGGGAAAAAAATCTCAAAGAAGCTGAAAGGACTGCCCTTGCTTTTTTAAGCACCGCCTATGAAGGTGCAGGAGATTATCAAAATGCCCTTGATGCTAGCAAACAAAGTTTGTCGCTATCACAGCAACTAGGAGATTTAACATCACAAGCCACCCTCTATAAAATCCGAGGTAAGATTTACATCTCTATGAAGCAGCCGCAGCAGGCGATAGAGGCTTACAACCAAGAATTAAAGCTAGGACAGCAAATAGGCGACACATCCGAACAAACTCATCCACTTTATAAGATTGCCATCATTGAGCGCGACAGAAGAAATCTCAACCAAGCCAAGACGCACATAGAAGCAGCCATAAACATTATTGAGAATACGCGCAACAAAGTCAACAGCGATGATTTACGTACTTTCTACTTCGCCACAGTGCAAGATTATTACAAGTTCTACATTGACTTGCTGATGCAGTTGCACAAAAAAGACCCATCAAAAGGATACAACGCATTAGCATTGCACATTAGCGAACGTTCTCGCGCCAGGGTATTAGTCGAACTGTTAAAAGAAAGTAATGTCAATCTCGGTAAAGACGTTGATCCGCAACTATTAGCAGAAGAACGCCGTTTAAATTTTAGATTGAATGCCAAAGATAAGTTTTTATCAGATTTATTCAGTCGAAAGGAACCACCCACCGAACTGATCACAAAAACCAAACAAGAAATTACAAATATTATCCAAGAATCGCAATCAATTTCTGAAAAAATCAGGGCGACTAACCCAGAACGTGCAGAATTAATTGACCCAAAAGACGTACTGGAATTGTCAGAAATTCAACAACAACTAGATCAAGATACCGTAATGTTGCAATATTCCTTGGGTGAAGAACGCAGTTATCTGTGGGTAGCCACTCCTAATTCTCTACAAAGCTACGAACTTCCCGGACAAGAAAAGATAGCGAAAGCTGCAAAGAAATTTAATAGCCTCTTAACGCAAAAACTGATTGATGGAGGAACCCCAGAAGACAACGCCCCAACTTTTGCAAATACAGATAAAGCCGCAGACGCACTTAGTCAAATTATCCTCGCACCTGTAGCTGGGAAGTTGGGGAACAAACGTTTAGTTATCGTTGCTGATGGGATTTTGCATCAAGTGCCATTCGCGGCTTTAAACGAACCCAGAAAATCGCCAGCCAGCGCAGGATATCAACCCCTAGTTGTGAATCATGAAATTGTCAACCTCCCTTCAATATCTAGCCTCGCAACTCACAGAAAGAAACTCAAAGGACGCAAAATTGCACCCAAAACCCTAGCTGTTCTCGCTAATCCTGTGTTTCGTGTTGATGATGCACGGTTGAACAATGATAAACCCTCAACTGTAGAAAACAACCTCGACCGTTCAGCTTTAGAAATGTCTTTGAGAAACATCAATCGAGACAAATTAGACCCACTCCCAGGTACAAAAGACGAAGGAGAGGCGATTCTTAGCTTGGTGAATTCTCCTGGTGAAAAACTTTCCGCCTTTAATTTTGATGCCAACTACAACTTTGCAACTAGCAAACAGTTGAGCCAATATCGCCTGCTGCTGTTCGCCACTCACGGTATTTTCGACCCTGTGAACCCAGCCTTATCAGGTATAGTGCTGTCTCTGGTGGATAAACAAGGTAAACCCCAAACCAGAGGCTTCCTGCGGCTCAATGATATTTTTAACCTCGACTTACCAGCAGAGTTGATAGTGCTAAGTGCCTGTGAAAGTGGACTAGGCGATGATGTCCAAGGTGAAGGGCTGGTTGGCTTGACAAGAGGCTTTATGTATGCGGGTGCAGCTAGAGTCACCGTGTCTCTGTGGAAGGTGAACGATCAATCTACCAAGGAGTTAATGATTGGATTTTACAAACAAATATTGGAACAAAAAAAAGCTCCTGCCGCCGCCCTTAATGTCGCTCAACGCCAAATGTGGCAAGGGAAAGATTTTCAAGGAAACGATTTGAAAAATCCAGAATGGAAACATCCCCGTTATTGGGCGGCTTTCACCCTCCAAGGTGAGTGGCGGTGAATACTTAATTGACCTTCTCCTTTTAGGCTACCGTGTACACACAAGTCTTTTAGAGTGGCTCCACAGACTTTTAATCCCCCCAACCTCTCTTGAAAAGCAAAGCTGTTTCATTCCCTCATTGGCTCAAAAAAGACTTGTGTTGTGAACGAAAGTACTTGTGTTGTGAACGAAAGTCTTTGTGTTGTGAACGAAAAGACTTGTGTGTACACCGTAGCCTAAAAGGAGAGAGAACTGGAAGAAAATGCAATTTAAAGCCTATCTCCTCCCAAGAAAGAGGTCTAGGGCATTGGTGTCAACTTAACGTAGAAGCTAGGTTTGGCAAGCGCTGGTTACCCTCACCCCCAACCCCTCTCCCAATTTTGGGAGAGGGGAGCAAATTCTCCAGTTCCCCTTATCACAACTTGGGAGAAGGGGTTAGGGGATGAGGGCAAAACCTCTTCTCAAAGCAAATTTTCCCTTAAGTTGACACCTGTGGGTCTAGGGGGACTTCCAAATAAAAAAATATCCAATTATTTCTTGGAAATCCTTAATCTCAAATTTTCACTTTTAACTCAGGAGTAAAATCAATGCGTAAACCGTCTATTTACAAACAACTGCTTGCTTTCTTTCTCGCCGGAATTGTGGGTTTTACCGCTTTAGGTGGTTGGATATCAGTCCAAGCAGAAACAAAATCACCGATATCGCCAAATACAGAACAGTTGAATTTGGTAGGGGATGGTAAACCCTTCAAACCTGATGATCTCAAACAGTCGGACAAACCTTTTGATGGCGATCGCGGTATCCCCACAGGTATAGATAACCGTATCCCCATGTTGAGTAGAAATTATCCTTGGTCAACTATCGGACGAGTGCAAGGCACAGCAGCCGATGCTAAAAGCTATTATTGTACAGGCACACTGGTTGCTAGTGATATAGTTTTGACAAACGCCCACTGTGTAATTGACCCTGAGACTCATCAACTCAGTAAAGAACTTCGGTTTATACCCAATGCTATTAATGGCAAGTCCCAAAGTCCTAAAGATATTGCTACAGTACAAAATATTGCGAAAAACGTACTTTATGGTACAGACTTTAAGAATGGCGGCTTTGATAACGTCCAAAATCAAAGCAATGACTGGGCATTGATCGGGATTAATCAGCCATTGGGTCGTAAATATGGTTATTTAGGATGGCAATCTGTGCCTGCTTCCACTTTGATTAAGCAGAAGCAAAAACAACTTTTCTTTGTTGGTTACTCTAGTGATTACCCAGACCCCAGCAAAGAAGGCTATGAATCCTTGACTGCTGGCAAAGGCTGGACAGCGAGTTATGAAGCTGGTTGTAGCATTGTTGGTGAGGAGTCAAACCATTTCTATCATGATTGCGCCACCGCAGCCGGTGCTTCAGGTGGGCCAATTATTGATTTAATTGATGGTCTGCCGTATATTGTTGCCCTGAATAATGGTGAGATTACAATTCCTCGCACAGGTCAAGATGTTATTAACTTTGCAGTAAAAATGGATTTCTTAGATAAGTTGACTGGTAGAAAGTAAACCATCAATCGCTGTAGTTTAATGTAGAGACGTTGCATTGCAACGTCTCTACACATTGAAAAATCCTACGTTATGAATAATATTTCGACAATTAATAATTGGAATGCTGTCCTTTACGAAGATAAACACGCCTTTGTCTGGCAGTATGGCGAAGACTTATTGCAATTACTCAACCCTCAGCCAGGAGAATCGATTTTGGATCTCGGCTGTGGTACTGGACAACTCACAGAAAAAATTGCCCAAGTTGGGGCTGAAGTAATGGGAGTTGATTATGCATCCACGATGATAGAAAAGGCCAGACAAAACTATCCTCATATCCGCTTTGATGTTGCCGATGCTACGAACTTTCACGTAGACAAGCCATTGGATGCTGTATTTTCCAACGCTGCACTACATTGGGTGAAAGAAGCAGATAGTGCGTAGTTTACCGCCGCAGGCATCGCTTCCATCCATCAATCCCTAAAACCCGGAGGACTTTTTGTGGCAGAATTTGGTGGTAAAGGAAATGTGCAAGCGATCGCCACAGCTTTAGAAAACGCCTTAGAAGCAATTAATATCCCCACACAAGCCCTAAATCCGTGGTATTTCCCTAGTATTGGTGAATACGCCACCTTACTAGAACATCAAGGCTTTGATGTTATTCATGCCATGCTTTTTGCTCGTCCAACTCCTTTAGCAGAAGGAGAAGCAGGTATGGCAAACTGGATTCAGATGTTCGCTAGTAGTTTTTTAGCAGGGCTTTCTAGTGAGCAACAAATACAAATAATTCGCGTCGTGGAGGAATATCTCAAGCCGATGCTATATCAACAAGGAACTTGGACAGCAGACTATCGAAGAATTCGCATCGTTGCCATTAAACTTTAAATTGTGCGAATTTTGACTTATGCCTTAATTACCTTAGCGACACGAGAAAGCGAGTCCGCGTACTCTTACAGAGAAGCAAGCTACGCTTTTAGCGTCTCGTAGAGAGCGTCATTACGAATTACGAATTAGGAATTAGCTATGCATACACCTAAATTGTGCGATGCCTGCGGCGGGCGTAGCCAACGCCAGAGATTATTTTCATTATTACTAACCATTAGCCTCACCACTTTACTAGTCCCGCCCTCGCTAGCGCAAACCCCCCCAATACCATCGCCTTCTAATGCGCCTCTGGAACTAGACTTATTGACCAAGCCAAAAGACTATGTAATCACAGCTAACACCATAAACCCAGAACGATTAACCGTTCCCAGTTTATGGTGGGCACAACAAAACTCTGAGACAAAGCTATTGGATAATTGGATAGCATATCCACCTTCTGAAAAAGAACCTGCACGAGTAGACTTGATCGTGAATCAGCAAATTTGGAGCTTACTAGACTCTATACAGCGCTACGACTTCGTAAATCGCTTGGGTAGCGCTGCACGTAACTTTGGTTACAACGTCCGGGTATTTAACTATCAAAAAGAACCCTTAGCAACCTACACTTGCAACTTTAGTACAAGTCCAGCTTTATGCAGTATCCAAACGAGTGTTAAGAACAAGATAGGGTTACACCGTTCACTCTAATAATTTAGGGGGCAGGGTAAGCAGGGGAAGCAGGGGAAGAATAACTATTAATTATTGACCAATGCCCCATGCCCAATTCCCAATTCCCTATTAAACCTTAATTTTGGCGAATAAAGACTCATATTGTTTTATTGCTGATGGGGGTAAGGGAAGCAAAAATTCGCTTTTATCAAAAACTTCGCGTAGGCGTAGCCCGTCGTAAACATCGCTCTGTAAAATACTCCGTAATGCTTCTTGGATATCGGAAGCGGCAATATTTGTAGAAATTGGCGAATTACTTTTGGTCAGCACCGAAATTTGTTTAGCTGTGCTTGGTTGCCAACAAAAGTCAATCCATTGATCTGATAAAGTACCCTTAGTAGTAATACCTGCGGGACGTACCCACAAATCTGCCCAGATTGCTGTTCCTGACTGGGGAATAACTGCACCAAGTTGCGGATAACGTCCCAGAACTGGCAATACATCGCTTGACCAACCAACCGCTAGCCAAGTATCTCCCATAATAAGAGGTTCTAAGTAGTTATTGGAACTGTAGAACTTTACCTGTTGGTTTAATGTCTGTAATTCCTTTTCCAAGTCTGGTACTTGGTCAAGATTCTCTGTATTATAAGATTTTCCTAGCTTCTTTAAAACCAAACCAATAACTTCTCGTGGTTGATTAAGTACGGAAATGTGCTGCTGCACTCCATCTCGCCACAAATCACTCCAATCTTTGGGCGTCCATCCCAATTTTTGCAACTTGTCACGGTTATAAACAATCACTGTGCTACCCCACCGATAAGGCGCACCCCACACCTTCCCTTGAGTATCCAAGTTACCTTGGTCGTTGCGCGTTACCAGTTGTTTCCACCTTTCATCTAAAGTAGACCACTGCTTTAATTGGTTTCCCTGTACCTCTTGAAGTGGTTGAATCAGTTTCTGCTCAATAGCTGCTTGTAGCCAGTAATCTCCCAATGTTACTAGGTCTGCATCAACCGTTTTTTGACCTTGCCTAAAGGGTATAAAGCGTCTCCATCCCTGCTCATCGGTGGCTTTTGGTTTCTGCTGCCAATTTTGTAATTGCTGAAATAAATCTTGTATCTGCTCGACTGGAGCAAACTTTAACTGCACCTGTTGCTGCAAACCTTTGCGGAACTGATTAACCACCTGACCAGGTATAGAACCTTTTAATAACTGTACTTTTAGTTGCGCCTGGTTGTTTCCACCACAGCCAAAAAGCAGTTGTGAAAGTGCCAGTGTACTTGTACCTAGCAAAAAAGACCGTCGATCCATTGATTTTGGATTTGAGATTTTTGATTATACCTAATATTAAGCAGAGATTCACCAGAGGCTGACTAACTGAAAAAGTCTAGTTAGAAAATTTGCGGTATTTTTCCTCGTTAATAGCGGCAATTTGGACTATTTAACTCAAAATAGCGCCTTTTTGGGCAAATAACTACCTAAAGATTAATTTTTATCCATAAATTTCCTCATTAGTACTTATGATCAAACTTTACTTATATTTAGAATTAATGATTTAAATGTCACATTTGCACCAAAAATTATTAATACTTAAATAATCCCTAAGTATAGTTAACATTGAGAGTAAATTGAATAACATAAAGAAAATGTACGGATGAGGGTATTAAATGGAGCCATTACAGAAGCAAATCCTGACTTTAAGCGAAAAACTAGATGCCCTCTGCCAAGTGATTGAGCAGCTTGATGGTAAAGTCACTCAAGCTTTCTCAGAGTGTTCTTTAGCGAATACACAAGCAAAGCATAATTATCAGGAAAATGGCGCAGCTGGTGGCTACCAGTTCAGACGTAACAATTTAAATCCAGAAATGGAACACAAGGATGTATTGACAGATGGCATTTATCTAGACATGCATCGTCAAGGCGGAGATAACATAACACCAGAAATTCAAATACAACGACTGACAGCGCAATTAACAGCAGCATACAATCGCATTGCTGCCTTGGAAGAACAATTACTCAGAGAGAGAATCCATTAAATTTAACCTGAGTTCAACGAATTAAAAAAATGGCTGGAGGTAGGGAAGCCAAGCCTTTAGGTTCAATGTCAAATCATGGCTTTATGTCCATGAACCTATCCCACTATTCTAAAAATCCCTACTTCTTTTCGTAAAATGTGCTTGAAAACCTTAATTTTTTGTTTTTAGTTCTCAATAAGCTTAAGCTTTTTAGCAATAAATATTATTAGTAGGATAGGTTTATATATTTATAAGTATAAGCAACTAATCCAGTCATAAAATTGATAAAAAACTTAAACACATTATTACATATATTTACGTAAGAGTATGATATATCTACGTTATAGATTTTAGTGAGTACCTCACTATGAAACAAAAAAACAATCCTAATGCTGGTGCTATTAGGGTATTGTATGGTTCAAAAACCAAGCTTTTCTTATTAATCTGCGTTTTTATCATTAGTGTTTTTGGCATCTTGTTATCAAATTGGTTGATGACAAGCCAGACAGCTTTAGCTAAGATTGACCTTTTGCAACCTGCTCCTACTCAACCGCTAGGCTATTACGACTATTTCGGCAAACTACTTAGCCCTCAAGAAGCATCACAACTAGTTGCAAATAAGGGACTCAATCCTAATGACCCCATTTCCTATCAACGGGTAGGGGCAGTTAAAATTACTAAAGAATTAATCGCCCAAGGTGAAGATATATTCTTAAATCGCAAGATTGGCGACAGATTTGGTTTACAAGGGGTATTTGGTTTTGGACAAGGATTTAATATCCTATCAGATGAAATAGGTGCAGCGATCGCTAATTTGCACGGACAATCAACGACAAACCTAAAAATTACCCTCCAGAAGGATTTAACTATAGGTAGTCGAACTTTTCCCAAAGGGACTGTTATTCCTACAGGTTTAAAAATTCAACAGGGACAAGTTGTCGCACTAGGAAACGCACCTAACGGCGACATTACCTGTGCAATCTGTCATGCAACCCTTTCTAGGGATGGCAAAATCCTTACAGGAGTACCTAACGGTGAACTTGCCATCCCGCTTTTGATTGCCTTATCACCAAATACGGCCGCAGGGTTTACACGGTTAAACTTTAACCCTCTAGACCCACAATACAAAGGCAATGGTAAGACTATTATTGACAGTAAAGGTAATAAAGTACAATTACCTGATCCTGAAAAGTTTGAAAAAGCTTTCGATGATGCTGTTTTAGATGTACCTTTCGGTAATTTCGAGAGTTCACCGGATGGGATTAGAAACACTACTCAAATCCCTAGTGTTTTCACCTTTAAAGATCATCCTTATTTAGCTGATGGACAGTTTGCTGTGGGCCCGTTTGCAGGACTCAGCGCTGTTAACAACGCTGTTCACTCCTCGGAAATCAATCTGTTCGCAGCCGCTCAAATCAGTTCAGAAACCCTTGGCATTGACCCAGAAGTTTATATTGGTACATTACTGCAAAATGCTGCCGTTCCCAGCCTCCGTTTACCAGAAGGACTTCCAGTAAAACCCTCACAGTGGCTGCGGAAGCTTGCACCGAATCCTACACAAGCAGAATTAGAAGACCAAATTTCTGCTCCTGGCACAGGAACTTACCCAAACCTGCGTCCCAGTTTATTTACTTACAACGGTTTAGTTTTCAGCCCAAATACTGGAAAGCCTGGTGATATTGCCAGTGGCCCTTTCTTATTTGCTAACAACGCCATGTCTGCTTTTCAAAATAGCTTAGTACCACCTGCCAACCAGACTTCAGAAAACTGGCAAGCGTTAAACAGCAATTCTGTTAAGCGTGGCGCAAAAATATTTGAGAAAGCCAATTGTGCAACTTGCCATATTCCACCATTCTTCACTGACAACAAAATTCATCCAATTGATGAAATTCGTACTAACCCTGCTCGTGCCCAGTCTCGCTTGGGGCTGAGTAATTTGTTAGTACCACCCAAGTTATACACTTTCAACACTCCCGTTCCCATACCTGCTAAGGCTGAAGTCCTGGATGTACCAACGCAGGGTATCTCCGATACTCCCACAACTCTACCCAAAGGTATATTGCCAAAAGGCGGTTACAAAACTACTTCCTTGCGTGGTCTTTATTTAAGCGCACCATATTTGCATGATGGTGGTGCAGCAGTACGAGCAGGAAGCCTGAAAGTTGACTCAAATGCGATCGCGGTTGTTGACAAGACTGGCTTAGGGCTTTCTGGCACTCTCAGTCAAGGTATACCTGCCGATCCAGCTAGCAGCTTGCGTGCCTTGGTTGATCGCGATCTTCGTGCAAAAGTTGTGAAAGCTAACAAAGCTAACCCTAGTTTAGTGCGTAGTAACCTTGATGGCACTGGTCATTATTTCTACGTAGATAGACAGGCTGGGTTTAATTCCAACCAGCAAACAGACCTGATTAATTTCTTGCTAGCACTTGATGACAATCCTGGAAGTTTTTAATTTTAGTTACGGCTGATATCCTATGTTAATACCAAGTCGTCTAGTGATGGATCATGAAGGCGACTTGGTATTACTTTAAGTAAAAGTAAGATGGCAGGCACATTTTAATGCAATCTAGATCGCAGATGCACGCAGATGCACTATGAATCTAACAGATAGATATTTTTATGGGGCTTCTTCTGGGAAGCTACTGCTTGCTTTCGCTTCATCCACCAGCCAAAACCAAGAGCAACCAATGAACCACTTACTGTGTAGGGTTCGGGAACAGGACGTGGTACGACACTAAAGCTGCCATAATCTACATCGCTTGAAAGCTCTGAATAACCTTCATTGAAACTACTATAGAATACGTTAACGTTTCCATTTCTGTCTTCTCCGCTTCCAGAAACCAGGTAAGAAAAACCGTTCTGGCTTAACATCGGCGTACTCGCATTCAACAGATTATCATTGATTCCGTATGTACCTGCTGAGAGTATGCCAATAATTGTCTCGGAAATTCCTTGAATTGTCCTTGTTCCAGTTATTCCTGTGATTGTGTAATTGTTTTTTATAGGATCTAAATCGGTGGTGGTAAGAGTGCCGCTAGCGGAAATCCCTGTACCATTTGCTTCATAACTGGGAAAAGAGTATTGAAAATCAAATAGCTGTACAGCTTGTGCCGTAGAAGATGCACCGACACCAGTGATACTGATAACAGCACTAGCGGTAGCAATACCAAGCTTTTTTACTAATTTCATCAGATAATTCTCCTAAAAAACAAGAAGGTAAACAAAGTTGCATAGTTCAAATTGCTAGAAAGACACTCTTACGCACAGAGAAGTCAGGAGTTTCTGGCTTCCTGAGAGCAAAAGTTCGTGAAACACGCAGATGCAATTTGAATAACGATTAGATTATTAACTGTTGATTTGCCTAAGTAAAGGTTTGCGTAAGATTGTAGCGCTTTTAAACGTAGAGAGAGAGGTATGAGCAAAGGAAACCTCCGCCTATAACTTTGGTGGGGCGCAGAGTCTTGCCGAATTTCATTAGCTATCAATTAATGAAATGCTGTACTTAGCCGTTCAAGTTGGGCTTCAATGGCTGCCAAAAGCTGGTGTTGCTGCCAATTTTGGCTAAGATGGGCGGCTATACAAGCTGCTCCAGCGCCCATACCTTCTTTTACAAAGCCCTGCTCATAAGCTCTGAGTTGGGGATAACGAGAATGAGCAAAGCTTAGATGAGTTGCTAATAGGGGAGGGGTTCTTCCACTCTGAGTTAAGCTGGCTTTTTCTAAGCTGAGGGCTAAGTCAACTGTAGCGCCAGTAGGATCTTCTGCCACCCAGCGAGTTGTGCCTACAACTACTTCTTCTGGTTGCCATGATAAGGCGTAAGCTTGAGCGATCGCACTGATCAGCGCATAAACCGCCAGCATTTGCGTCCCACCAGCGAGCATTACACCACAACTCCGACTAGCAGCGATCGCCATCCCAGCTACCACCACTTGCATCGGATCACCCACAGCTGCGACGAGTTGCAAGGGGTTAACTGGGGAAGATGAGGAGGATGAGGAGGATGAGGAGGACAAAGTAAAATTTTCTCCCCCTGCTCCCGTTCGGCTACGCTCACGGCAAGCCTGCTCCCTGCTCCCCCTCATCTTCTCCAGCCCAGTTTGCACTAATGCCCACTTTTGCGCGTGGTTACAAACAGGGTGGCTACTGTTAACTTTTCCGGCAGCATCTATACCCAAACCAGTTAAGATTGCCAGGGCAGTTGTAGTGCCTCCAACGACGCATTCACCGAGAATCACATACTTATGTTGGTTATTGGCAGCAAGGCGTTCTCCCCAAAGTAGCCCTTGTTTAAACAAGTGGTGTACCGTTGTGATTTCCATAGCAGCACCACCACTTAAACACTGAGCAGTTCTGCCACCTAAATCAATTACTGGCACAGCAGGAGGCTGGGGTAAACCAGCATTAAACAAATGAACTGGTATCTTTAGTGACTCAAAGACAGCGCGGGAAATCAGCACAGGTGAAGCCCCAGCCGTTAATGGTGGTAGGGGATATTGGGCTTTATGTTCCGGGCCATAGTACAAAAACTCGGCATCGGCACACGCAGTATATTTCCGATCCTCTGGAGTGCGACCGGCTGCTGAAATACCTGGAATTAAACCAGTTTCAGTAAATCCTAAAACACAGGCAAATACGGGTAGACAGCCACGATATCGTTGTAGCCATTCTTCACCCTGTTCTTTTTGCGTATAAATGCGAATTTGGGAATTGGGCATTGGGAATTGGGCATTGGGAATTGGGTATTAGTTAGGACTTATCATTTAACCAAAGACTAATGACTAATGACTATCCTTCATAATCCATGAGGACTTGTACCCAGCGTGGTGGAGGGGGAATAGGGTTGCCCAGGCGGTCAAAAAGAAACCATGATGCTAGGTGTACCACAAAAAGGTAGATAAAGTTGTTGAGTAAAATTAGAGCGATCGCTCCCACTTGAATCAAAAACACACTGGGACTCGTCAACAAACTCAAGTTAAAAAATACCCACTCTATGAACTCTGTCACCTGGGTAATTACATAAATCCACAGGTCTTCACCTGACAACACAGACAGCAACCACAGCCGAAAAAAGACTCCTAAAGTACCCAACAGCGTACCCAAGCTGATAGAAACAATCCAGGGAACACGACGACGATACCACGTCGCTCCTAAAAGCACGCCCATGAACGCATAGGGCATGACAAACAGCAAACTGCGGGCTGGCCCCATCAGTACCGTCAGCAGTAACCCGGAGGTGAGTGCTGCCATCCATGCCGCACGCCTGCCCCAACGCAGATAAACTAGAGCGATCGGTATCGGAAAAAATATCCGCAAAACTGGGCCTAAGGGAAAGTAGAAATTAATAAACCAAATTAAACTAGCGGCACTGGCTAAAAACGCCGTTTCCACCATCCTCAATGGCGCATCAGCCTTGAGTTGAGGAGGCATTAACTGCTGTTCTTTGTCTAACCAATGATTGTGGGGAGTTGGAGACTCAGGGGATGGATTTTTCTCCGGCTCATCTGGCAGAGAATCTAAAATACTCATATCTGACAAGTTTTTAAACTATCATTCTTTCTAAGGCTGACAAATCGGGAATACAAATAGTGTCTTGATCCCGTTTAATCAAGCCTTTTTTTTCTAGCCTTGTCAACACTCTTGTCACAGTTTCTCGCGCCAGTCCGCTCAAACTACTCAATTCCCGATGAGGTAAATTGGGGATTTCAGTTCCTGCTTGCCCTTTTTTTCCCTGTCCTTCTGCCAAAAAAACCAACGTATCTGCCACCCGTGACTGGCTATCAGATTCCCGCAACCGCAATCGGCGATTTACTTGCCGCAAACGTCGTGCCATTAGTTGCGCCAATCGAACTCCCGCTAAGGGTTCTCTCTGAAGTAACTTGACAAAATCCTGAGCAGGCATACTACCAATTACCGTCGGGGCCAAGGTAATCACATCTGTGGAGCGAGGCACTTCATCTAGCGCCGCCATTTCACCAAACAATTCCCCTTTGCCAAGAATATTCAGCGTTATCTCTTTTCCTTCCAGATTGTAGGTGCGAATTTTTACCCATCCGTCTAGAATAAAATACACAGAACCGCCCCAGTCATTTTCCAGCAGAATTACCTGATTGGCTGGGTGAGTACGGGTAACAAGATGCATGAGGGCTGATTCTACAGCAGTTTCTGGCAACCCTTGAAAAAAGGGAGCCGACGACGTGATCATCCAGGAATTAGCCTGTGCTTGCAAGCTATATCGATCTTCCATTACGACATCTTTATTCAAAGCTGCTATATACACACAACAAACAAGAGCGTCATTTTCAGCCTAAGCTATCATTGCACAGCTCCCTTTCAAAAATAAAACTAAACTATGCTACATAAGAAAGCGACAAGAACGTTTTTCTAAATAATTACCTATAAGTTTAAACGGGGTAAAAGCTTTGCAAAAAGTAGTTTATAGCCGGCAATTGTATTGCTTAGGGGCTAGCTGCACTGCAAACTTGATTAGTTCAGAATATAGGCAAACAACATTAATGATACTAAAGGGAGTAAATTATTGCTCAGGTATTTTAGCGATTTTCAAAAATAGGCAATTTAATGATCTGTAAAACTAAGCTTCTCACACAAACGCTGACTGAAGATTGCCACGACTCCCAGTAATCCATAACATAATGACAGTCACAAATCCAAGTGGCGGCTTTTGCCACTCAAAACTTCTCCTATGGGCGACGCTTGCTTCCCCAAGGGGGTACGGTGATTGTAAAGTAATTGTCAGATTAGTTGACATATATCTCTAGGTAAGGTAATAAAAGTGAATTCCAGTGCAGACGAAATTCAAAAGCTGATCGCAGACATTGACAACTTACTTGCCAGTGGTGGCAAGCGCTTGTCTAGATTTCTGTCTGGTCAGGCGCAAGAGCCTAAAGAAGTTTTAGAACGAATTCGCAACTTCTTGGTGAGGCTAGAAGAAAAAGAAGCATTAGAGAACGGCATCCCAAATCAGCCTTCTGAAGAACCGCGATCGCCCTTGGCGGAGCCATCGCCTTTATTAACAAAATTTATTGAGCAAGGTAATAAGCAGTATCCACTACCCCGGCCCGAACCCAATCAGGAACATAGTACTGTTGGCGCAGGACAATTAAAAAGTGAATTTTCGAGCTTGATCCAGCCATTGCGATCGGAATTAGAATTGCTCTTGCAAGAGCGAGCCACTCTCATACAGGAAATTAGGCAGCTAGAGCAAAGGCGATTACAAAATTACTCCTTAGCGCAGCAGTTGACAAACCAGGAGCAGATGATTACCGAGTTTTTACAGGTACTCATGAGTCGTCTTGTGCCAACTTTAACGCCACTGCTAGCACAGACGCGAGAAAATTCCGCCACTTCTTCAGGAGCAAATAGTGCAAACTCAGAACCAGCAACCTCTGCAACTCAACCGTTATTAGAATCACCAGACCCTGCGGAGCGTTTAACTCACCTGGCCAGAGAGTTGGATCAACGTTTATTATCACTAGATGGAACTGTAAATCTAGTATTTGATGCACTACAGGGCAACATTAATACTTATTACGAGTCCCTGTCGCAAGCATTGGCAAGAATGCATAGCAAGGGGATGCAAGGCGAACAGTTGATGGCCAGCTTTCTCAACAATTTGACCCAGCATTTGCAGGAGCGATCGCCTAGTTCCCAGCTATCTTTCCTTGAGGTAGAATCTGATACATCACCATCATTGCCTGATCCAGCCGAGATTACTGCTGGAGTTGCACCCCAACCCTTGGAGCTTATACAGCCAGAAACATCTTCACTCACAATTGATCCTAAGCAACAGGATACTAACATCGCAGAAGATTTAGATGCAGCGCTGTTGCAGCTTGGTATAAACTCCTCTCAATCTTCCCACCAGACCGAATTACCGCAAGATATTTCTGCGTTAATTGGTGATGAAGTAGACCAACTTTACGCCAGCTTGTTTGGTACTGGTGATGTTAATAATCCAAGTGTTGAGGTTTCCACAGCCTCAGAATCAACGTTGAACATCGCTGAGGGCGAATCTGTCCCTGCAACTGGGGATTCTGAGGCTGTGACAGCAGATACGGATCTGTTGGATCTGAGCAACCACCCACAAACAACCCAACAGACTCCAGTAGAAACTACAGATTCATCAGATTCACAAGAAGAACTATTTTTTGAAGAAGATACAGACCTAGAGCTTGTTAGTTTCTCTACGCCACAAGCAGTTTCGGCAACAGACAGCTTGCAGATCGGTAATCAGCCAGCTAGTGTTGATACAATTAATACTCTAACTGAGCTATTGCCTGATACAAATAATCAGCAGGAACTGCTGGAAGTGTCATTTTCTGAGGATAATGGCACAACTACAGCACCAGTTACTCCAGATGTAGCGGAAATTGCAGAAATTTCGGAAATCGGGTTGGCAAAGCCTAGTGTTGGCGAAGCGTCTCGCAGAGAAGGTATCACCAAACCAGAAGTATTAATTAATGATGATCAAGCAGAACTGTCTTCAGATAATTACATTGCTGCTTCGGCACAAGAAAACTTGCTTTCTGTTGAGTCAAACCAGGCTCCAGCCGTACCTGATATTTTTTTAGATGAAGAACAATTGCAGCAATTAGATCAGGATTTGGCTAATTTTGATCGGCAGCTAAATTCTGAGTCGCAGCCAGCTACCAACTTGGATATTTTCTCAGAACTACTTGAGAAAAATCAAGACATAATTCCCATAACTTTCTCGGAGCCGCCAACAGAAAATCTCCAAATAGTAGAAGAAAATACCTCAACTGCTGCTTTTTCTAGTTTGGCAGTTCCCCAGATAGAAACTGAACAAGAAAAGGAAGCCACTACTCCTGTTGAAGAAAGTTCTTTACCTCCAATTTCCAACTCAATCAACAATCCAGAATCGCTCAATGTTATAGAATCAGTCTGGTATTTAGGTATTGATTTAGGTACAACAGGAATTTCTGCTACATTATTAAATAGCTCGACTTTTGTTGTACATCCTATCTACTGGTCAGCAGAAAATCCGCCGGGAACAACTTCCTTCCAGCAATCATTTCGTTTACCAACAGAGGTTTATCTGCCTACAGCTTCTGTACCCCAAGGAGAAAACGAAAGTATCGAAGTACATGAGCGGACTGCACCTGCGGCTGTTGCCCAAGATAAAGTGCCCGATCGCTCGGCCACCACTCCTGCAACACGGAGATCAACAGCAGATGTGACGACAAATAATCTCTACTCGGCGCAGTTGAAGCCTTATTTACAAGTAGCCATTCCCTACAAGAGTGAACGGCAGAAATGGGAACCTGTTTTGCAATTAAATGAATTTTCCGCAGGCCCTTTGATTTGGGTTGTGCGATCGCTCTCTAAGCTACTATTAACCCTCAAATCCGAAAAAACTTGTACCACCCCTAGTTTAATGGCTGCTGCTATGGGGATCAGCGAACAAGATTTCCCCAAGATTATCAATAATATTACTGGTGTAATTTGCACCTGTCCATCTAGTTGGTCGGAACAATACCGCTTCAACGTGCGGGAAGCTTTACTCACCAGTAAACTCATTCAACATCCGCAGCAAGTCTTTTTTGTAGAAGAAGCGATCGCTAGTTTACTCCCAGAACTCGATGCTGCTAACGGTGAGCAAGTAAAATTAAGCCAACATCAGGGTTCTCATCCTGCAAAAACCAGCGAACATCCCATTGTTGGCAATACCCTTGTGATTAACATTGGAACAACTGCCACAGAAATGTTGGTGGTCAATCTCCCAGAAACCTTGCAGCAATTGACATACAATGATTTCATGCTCCACAGTTTTGCTTATGCTGGTAAGGGAATTGAACAAGATATAATCTGTCAGCTGCTATTGCCACCTAAATCTCGGCAATCACGCCCACAAACACAAAACGATGGCAAAACTATCACCAATAATCTTAGGCAATGGCAACCGTCAATTCCCGGTTTAGACCAAATGCGTTGGCAGAGTTTAGGGTTAGAAGAATTAGAACTACCCAGAGTTGGAGAGCCAGATATCACCGCTCGGATTCGCCTCCAGCAGCGTCTAGAAAGTTCCCTACTGGGACAGGCGGTATTAGATGCCGCACTAGCTCTAAAGCTGATTTTGCAACACCAAGACTCTTTTACCCTAGAATTAGCCGATCAGCAGTGGATTTTGCAGCGACGAGATTTAGAAAGCCAGGTATTTATCCCCTTTGTCCGTCGCCTGAACCGAGAACTCAACAAATTATTGGTAGCTCGTGGTATCCCCACAGAATCGATTAATCAAGCTATCCTGACTGGTGGGGTAGCTTGTGTGGGGACAGTGAATCGTTGGCTACGGCAAAAACTCCCCAGCGCTAAGATTATTCAAGATTTATATCTTGGCGAAAACGGCGCTCCTAATTGCAGTCGGGTTGCTTATGGTTTGGCAATGCTGCCTCTGCATCCGCAAATATTAGATATACCCAGGCAACAATACACTGATTATTTCCTATTTACAGAATTGCTGCGACTGCTACCAGACCGACCCTTATCTTTCGGTGAAGTTATCCAGTTATTTGAGGGTCGTGGGATTAATACTCGCACTTGTCAGCAACGCCTCCTGGCTTTTTTGGAAGGTGAACTGCCTTCGGGTTTGATACCTTCAGTTACAGGTTCGGCTTGGCTGACTCAGAGTTCGCAAGAAAATCCTGACTATCAGGCGATCGCTACAGCACCACTTTTTGAAAAACAAGGGAATCTCACATATCGTCCCAATTCCCAACAACTGTTGTCTTTGCGTCGTTATCTAGATGCAATCAAGGCTAGTAATCAGCAATCACTGGAGGAAGCATACTTAGTGAATTTCGCTTTAGAGGTTAATCATTGAGATTAGTACATTACGGATGTGTCTTTCTGAGTTGGTCACATCCTAATGGGCTTTCTACTCTCAACACTATTATTGACATCCTCCCACCACTAATTCGGAGTACCGAATATAGTGGGGGATTCCAAAGATCGCTCTTTGGGTTTCCTCTTTCCACGACCCGACTTACTTGGAGGGGTTTCCCCACCCATGCAGAGGTCGATGTCTCCAGAGGCGTTAGTTCCGGTGTGACCCACCGTACTCAATGCTTTTTCTAATATATTACGGGCTGCGTTCCAGTCTCGGTCTTGGGTATGTCCACAATGAGGACAAACATGAGTTCTAGTGCTAAGAGTTTTCTTCACAGTTTGACCACAGTTAGAGCAATTTTGCGAAGTGTAGTGGGGAGGGACTGCAACAGTTGCCACGCCAAACACCCTGCCAAAATACTCAACCCATTCACGGAACTGAGTCCATGCCGCGTCACTAATCGACTTGGCGAGGTGTCTATTCCTCACCATATTTCGCACCTTCAAATCCTCGTATGCCACAAGGTCGCTAGACCTCACTACGCACCTTGCTGTCTTTACAGCAAAGTCTTTACGTTGGCGACTTACTTTGAGGTGTTTACGCGCAAGTTTATTTCTCTTCTTGGCTCTATTCTGAGAACCCTTCTTAGTCCTGGACATCCGGCGTTGCAACCGTTTCAAAGACTTCTCGCTCTTGCGAAGATGTCTGGGATTGGCGACAGTTCCCCCGTTACTATCGGTGTAGAAATGGTTCAAACCCACGTCAATACCGATAGTTTTACCCGTTGGCTCTCGTTTTTCAATCCGGTCTTGATCAATGCAAAATTGGCAATAATACCCGTCTGCGCGACGTACAACCCGCACTCTTTTAAACTGTTTGAGTTGATAGAAATGCAAGTCACGGGTTCCCCAGAGGTTAAAAGTTCCAGCCTTGAACCCATCGGAAAACGTGATGCTTCTACGGTCAAGAGAAAGTTTCCACCCACAAGTCTTGTATTCAACAGAACCGTGCGTTTGTTCCTTTTTGAAGCGTGGATAGCCCTTTTTTCCAGGCTTGCCCTTTTTGCAATTATCATTCGCGGAGCGTGTCGTAGACAAGAACCGAGCAACAGCAGACCACGCTCTTTCGGCGCTGGCTTGACGAGCCATCGAATTGAGTTTTCCTGCCCATTCAAATTGTTGAGCAAGAGTCGCGCAGTAGGCAGAAAGCTCATATCTGCCAATACCTCTGTTATCCATCCAGTACCGAAGGCAAGCGTTGCGAACGAAACGCGCAGTTCTAATTGCTTCATCAAGCAATTGATACTGCGAGTCTTGTCCATCAAGTTTTGCCTCAAATACCAGCATATTTACGTCAGAGATACTAACGTAAATCATAACATGGATTTGCGAAAAACTCAACTATTCCCATCCCTCACTGACTTTCAGTCAGTCATGGTCAGGGAATGTTGACGCTCGTTCGCGTAGCGTCTCGCAGACAAGACTCGCTACCGCTTCGCTAACATTTTTCGCCCTCGATTCATCTCGCCGCCAAATCAAAGATTATGGCGGGAGCCTTCTCTCCGATCTAGGTAAGTCGGCAGAAATAAATCCAACTATGTTACGAAATATAAACAGGCTTAAAACTCTTACCAATGAACAATGACAAAGGATAAATGACAGCCCCCACTAGTTAGCTTTAATTGCACCGATCTACTTAATATTTTGACTGTAATATTTTGGATGTGTACCGACAACACTATCTTTTCTATTTGATGGCATGGAATACTGTAATTTTACAATTTTCCACCTTAATTAAAAGATTCTGTAAACTTTAGGTTTTCGGTTTTTATATTGCTTGGTTTTTGCGTATGTTAACACTCAGTGGTAGCGACAAAAGCAGTAAAAATCGCCTAAGAATTATGTTCATGTCTACACTACTGATTCAAAAAGTCCTGTTGTAGATAAGTTTAGTCATTGTGAATCATCTTTATCTTTATTCAGTTAATTGCTCGCAAGAGCCTTTCCACCCGTCAACCTTAAGTGTGAGAAAACGATTAATTGACATTGTTGGAGCCATTGTAGGGTTGATAATTACGTTTATTGTCGTAATTCCTGTAGCAATTGTTACTTTTATAGATTCGCCAAGTCCAATATTTTATTCCCAAATTCGCTGTGGTTTGAACGGAAAAACTTTCCGCATCTGGAAATTCCGTTCGATGATCGTTGATGCCGATAAACTCAAGCATTTGGTTGAAAACGAAGCCAAAGGTCACATCTTTAAATCTGTTGACGATCCTCGCATTACTCCTGTAGGTAAATTTTTGCGGCGCACTAGTTTAGACGAATTTCCCCAATTTTGGAATGTTCTGGTAGGGGACATGAGTTTAGTTGGTACTCGTCCACCCACTCCTGATGAAGTCAGCAATTACGATCCACACCACTGGGATAGATTGCGAGTCAAACCAGGCATTACTGGAGAATGGCAGGCTAATGGGCGATCTAGCATTACAGACTTTGAAACCATTGTCAAGATGGATATAGATTATCAACGTAAGTGGTCTGTAACTTATGACCTGAGTCTGATTATTAAAACTATTGAGGTAGTCTTGAAAAAGACTGGGGCTTATTGAATTGGGCATGGGGCATGGGGCATTGGGCACTTGTACTGAGCGTTCGCGTAGCGTCTCGTAGAGAAGCCGAAGTATTGGGAGAGAGATTTTTAACCCTTGACGCCGCTACCAGTTTCCGTGGGTACAATGTAACGTTGCAAAAACAAAAATAGTAATAATACTGGGGCGATCGCAATTACTGAACCAGCAGCTACCAACCGCCAGTCAAGAGAAAATGTACCTGCTAGCTTTGCGACTCCCAACGGAAGAGTGTATAAATTTTCATCTTGGATGACAATTAAAGGCCACAAAAAGTCACTCCAAGCACCAATGAATACGAATATAGCTAAAGTTACCAATGCTGGGCGAATTGCTGGTAACATAATATGCCACCACAAACCTAACTCCGAACTTCCATCCATCCGAGCCGCTTCTTCTATCTCTTTGGGGACACTCATGAAAGCTTGGCGCAACAGAAAAATGCCAAAGGCAGAAGCTAAACTCGGAAAAATCATCCCTAAATAACTATTTCTCAAACCCAACTGGACTGTCAAAATATAAAGGGGAATCATCACGATTTGGAAGGGAATCATAATCGTAGAGACGATCGCTACAAAAATCCAGTCTCGCCCGACAAATGATAATCTTGCCAACGGATAGGCAGCTAAAGCGCAAAACAGCAGATTTAAGCCCACAGTCAGCACTGACACCAAAGTACTGTTATACAGGTATTGTCCAAAAGGTAAAGAGTTCCACACATTAAAGAAGTTATCTAGTGTAGGTGAGGCAGGCAATAACTGGGGCGGCGACTGCAAAATATTTTCTGTAGGCGATTTCAAGGCTGTACTAACTAGCCACAGTAAAGGAAAGAGCATCACCAGTGCGATCGCTCCTAATAGCGCATACATTAGCAGAATTTGCGATCGTGATTTTTTACAGTTCAGCATTTGATTAATAACTTTCTGAGTTTTGTAAATATTTATTACAACTTTCTTTATTTTGAAAAATATTTAATGTATATCTAGCTCTAGTTTTAATAATATTTAATTGGTCAACTTGTGCCAACAACCTGTCTAAAGTTTCAGCTTCTTGATTTGATAAATTAGTTTCAGAATTTTTAATTAACAACTCCTGTAATTGTGTCTGAGTTTTAGGAAATAAAGAACTTTCTGCTAAAGCTTGTAACTCATCCAGACTTAAACCAATCAATAATTCAGAATCTATAGATAAGTTAGTTAGCTGCTGATAAGTTTCTAAGTCTAACAGTACCCCAACTTTCTCTCGCTGTGTGTTAGTGACATACTGAACTGAGTCAGACATGGCATTACTTAAGAATTTGATTAATTTTACAGCACTTCCCGAAGTTATGAGGTACACTAATTGATCGAATTATCGTTTGTATGTCATAATAGCATCCCAAGTATCTGTACCTCATAGCAGGAGGAAGTGCTGTATCGTAACCTATGATCAAAAATCTAAAACATTTGATGATGTGTCTTCATTATCCTGAATTCTTCAATCTTTTTGAGTCAATCGGGTTTCGGTAGAAATAGCTTGTAATGGTTTATCCCAAACTTCAATAGGTATTTCGGACAAATAGGCAAACTCAAAGACAATTCCGATAGTCGGCTTTGTCTGCCACTGCGGTAAACTGAGCAAGCGATCGTAATATCCACCGCCATAGCCCAGGCGATATCCTTGATAGTCGCAAGCTACACTAGGGACGAGAATCAAATCCACTTCAGCCGGCTCTAAAATTGGAGCGTCGGGGTGTGGTTCAGTAATGCCATAAGCGCCGCTTTGGACAGAATCTTCAGGTGTCCAAATATGCCAATGTAGGGATTTATCAATGCAGCGAGGAAATCCCCAACGGTATTTGGTGTTTGCAAATAGTGGACTGAGGTCGGGTTCTTGGCGAAAGCTGAAATAAGCTAGTATTGTTTTTGCTTGGGTAAACAAAGTAGAGTTTTGTAAATGAGAGCATAAGCGATCGCTTTTTTCTCTCCACTCTCGAACGGGCATTGATTGACGGGTTTTAAGTAAAGTGCGCCGTAGTTCTACTTTATTTAATTGATGATTAACTTTGTCCATGAAAATTTATCGCGTCAAACAAATAAGCTGGGCGATGCCCAGCTTAAGTACCCTACACTCACCAATACATTGTTATACAGCGTGTTGACGATACCACTCAATGGTATTCTTTAACCCTTGCTCAAAGCCCACCTGAGCCGTGAAATTAAAGGCTTGCTCTGCCCGTTCAGTATCTAAACAACGGCGGGGTTGACCATTAGGCTTGTCAGTTTGCCAAACAATTTCACCCTTAAACTCCATCAATTCGCAGATTAGAGTTACTAAATCAAGGATGGAGATTTCATAACCCGTTCCCAAGTTAACTGGTTCCAATTCGTTATAGAATTGAGTCCCCATAACAATCCCCCGCGCTGCATCTTCTGAATACAGAAACTCACGGGTGGGACTGCCATCACCCCAAACTGGGAGTTGCTTTTCTGCCTTAATTTGGGCTTCGTGAACTTTGCGAACTAATGCTGGAATAACGTGAGAACTTCCTGTGTCAAAGTTATCTTCTGGGCCATATAAATTCACTGGCAGTAGATAAATCCCATTAAAACCGTACTGCTGGCGGTAAGATTGCAATTGGACTAAAAGCGCTTTTTTAGCAATTCCGTAGGGGGCGTTGGTTTCCTCTGGGTAGCCATTCCAAAGATCATCTTCTTTGAATGGCACCGGGGTAAATTTAGGATAGGCGCAGATTGTGCCAACACAAACAAATTTTTCTACTTCAGCTTGATAGGCAGCGTGAATTAACTGCGTTCCCATGATCAAGTTATCGTAGAACAACTCAGCGGGTTTTTCACGGTTCAGACCGATACCCCCAACATGAGCTGCTAGGTGGATAATTACGTCTTGCTGGTCAACTGCGCGTTGGCTATTTTCCCAAACACGCAAATCACAATCGCGCGATCGCGTTATTGTAATCTTCTCACGATCAGCCCCTGCTTTACACAGTTGATCTATCACCTGACGACCTAGAAACCCCGACCCACCAGTGACAAGAATGCGTTTATTTTTTAATTCTAAGCCGGTCATATTTTTATCCTCTGTGGTGCGAATCAGAAGTGCAAAGCGCCCAGTTGTTGACGAATAGTTGCAATATCTAATGGAAATTGCGAACCATTTCCATTGGGTGAAGTGTGACCCAATGCTTGTAAATCTGCTTCTACCATTAAGGAAACTAATTCTTCAAAGGTTATTGATGGTGCCCAGCCCAACTTCTGCCGTGCTTTGGTAGAATCTCCAATCAACAACTCTACCTCAGATGGACGGAGGTAACGCTCATCAAACTCTACATAATCTTCCCAATTGAGATTTACGTAATTAAATGCTAGTTCCAAAAACTCCCGCACCGAGTGGGTTTCACCAGTAGAAATTACGTAATCGTCTGGCTGGTCTTTCTGTAACATCAACCACATTGCTTTGACGTAATCCTTCGCATAGCCCCAATCTCGCTTTGCGTCTAAATTACCCATGTAAATTTTTTTCTGCTTACCAGCAACAATACCAGCTACTGCTCTAGTAATTTTGCGGGTTACAAAGGTTTCACCCCGGCGTGGTGACTCGTGGTTAAAAAGTATGCCATTACAAGCAAACAAATCATAAGACTCACGATAATTTATAGTTTGCCAGTGGGCGTAAACTTTCGCACAGGCATAGGGACTGCGGGGATAAAAGGGCGTTGTCTCAGTTTGAGGTACTGCTTGTACTAAACCGTACATTTCTGAAGAACCCGCCTGGTAAAATCGCACCTGAATTCCGGTACGGTGTTGATAGTCCCGAATTGCTTCTAACAGACGCAACGTTCCCATTCCGACAGCATCCACCGTGTATTCTGGTGAATCAAAGCTTACTCTGACATGGGATTGAGCGCCCAGGTTGTAAATCTCTACTGGCTTGACTTCTTCTAAAATGCGTCGCAACGTTGTACCATCTGTCAAGTCACCATAGTGAAGAAACAACCGCACTCCCTCTTTATGGGGGTCTTCGTAAATGTGATCGATGCGGTCTGTGTTAAAGGTAGAAGTCCGGCGAATAATGCCATGAACCTCATAACCTTGTTCCAACAAAAACTCACTTAGATATGAACCATCTTGACCAGTAATACCAGTAATCAACGCTCGTTTCTGTTGCGTCATGCTTAATTATCCCTTATTGTCTTTGATTAAAAAGTTACAGCCAATCTGATACAACCTAGCAGCTAATTGCTCAATTGCCTAATGGGAAACCTACGAGTTCTTGTTTTTAAGAGACTTTCTCCCTAAATAGATATACTTAATAAAAATTAATTTAACACGTCATTTTTCTTAGATATATCAAGATTGTATAATTATGTATATTTCTTTTACTAGATTGCTCAAGATTCTTTTTGTGTACGTTCTTTTTTTGTCAAAACTTCATAATTTAATAGGTTTTGTGAAGACTGAATAAAATAAATATTTTAAATTAGACTTATACCAAAAATCAGAATAAGAGCAAAGCAAACCACAGATACACACTCAAAAAAGTCTAAGTTAAGTAGAAACGCATAAATTATAGATAAGTATATAAATAAAGAAGAACAATCGTTTAGTCTTAGGGACTAAATTGGTATTTAGGGGCATTAACTGCCCCACAGAATCGAGCCTAAGTAGTTACTCAGTATGCCCCGTTATTTTTGGGCAGAATGACCACATCAACAGTTTTCAAGATGATCCATAAATCAAGCCAGAAATTTCTAAACCTAGCATAATGCAGGTCTATTTGGACTCGCCGAGGGTAGGGAATATCATTACGCCCAGACACCTGCCACAAACCAGTAATTCCTGGACGGATTGTTAAAATCTCATCAATGTGACAACCGTATTTTGGCAGTTCTTCTGATACCAATGGTCGAGGGCCGACTACACTCATGTCCCCTTTTAAAACGTTCCAGAACTGGGGAAATTCGTCTAAGCTAGTAATTCGCAAAAATCGACCAATTTTGGTAATCCGGGGGTCTTTTTTTAGCTTAAAACTGCTTTCAAATTCTTGTCGCAATTCGGGCGATGTTTCCATCATTTGCATAAGGATTTCGTCCGCATTGCTTACCATTGTTCGGAATTTAATACAATTAAACGTTTTGTAATTTTTCCCTACCCGTTCCTGGACATAAAAAATTGGGCCTTCTGAGCTGAAAGCAATCAAGAAGGCCAAAATTAAGTAGACGGGCAAGAACAAAATTAACACCGACAGCGAAAACACTATATCGAACAGTCGTTTGGCAAACTCTCCGTTTAAATCCTGAAAAGACAAACCTTTTGGTTTAACTTTTGGTGTCTTCGTTTTTTGACCGCGTTTTAAGAAACGCGTAGACGTTCTGGTGTCTTGCCTTACGCCTCGCTTGCCGGAGAGGAGTGAGCTCTGGGCAGTCATCATACTCCTTAATAATCCACACCACACATAGTCCCAATATTAAAGCCAAAATGAGGTGCTTCTGGGGAAAATTGCCAAAAGCCTAAAAAAATAAGACGTTATTCAAGACCATCATTGCAAAAATGGTCTTTTTTCGTTGCATTTGTTTACAAAATCTAAATAACGATCTGCAAAAATTTGCGGTGAGAACTGCGCGGCGTGCGATCGCATATACTCGGAACTGAACGAACCCTCACACACTTCAAACTTTTCTACTGCCTCCACCAAAGCCGCGTCTGTTTGCGTCCTGAAGAATATACCTGTCGCTGTATCCGCACCAGAGTGAATATCTCGCACTGTTTCTAAAGCACCCCCTCCACCGTAGGCAATCACTGGCGTGCCACAGGCTTGTGCTTCCACTAGGGCAATACCAAAATCTTCACAAGCTGCATATACAAACGCCTTAGCCCTAGACATATATTTTTTTACCACATTATCGGGTTGCCATCCCAGTATTTGGATATTAGAGTTTGCCATCTCTCGAATCTTGTTCATTTCATCTCCTGTACCAATGACTACTAGTGGTCGTTTTAGTTGATTAAAAGCCTTGACAATCAACGATATTTGCTTGTAACTCACTAAACGGGAAACTGTCAGGTAAAAGTCCTCTTTCTCAGACAGAAATGGAAATTCCGCAATATTCACTGGTGGGTAAATGACTGTTGCTTCTCGTCGATAGCAACGCCAAATCCGCCGAGCTGTATGCTGCGAGTTGGCAATGAAGTAATCAACGCGATTGGCACTCAATACATCCCACTGACGCAAACGATGTAATAAATATCGCGTCACCCACCCAGCTAAACCACTGCCCATTTTGCTGTGGCGCAGATAATCAAAAGTCAAGTCCCAGGCATAGCGCATAGGGCTGTGACAGTAGCAAATATGCATCTGTTCGGGAGTGGTAAGAATTCCTTTGGCAACAGCGTGGGATGAAGACAGAATTACGTCATAATGCCGTAAATCAAGTTGTTCAATTGCCAAAGGCCACAAAGGCAAGTATTTTTGTATACCGTTGCGGGCATAAGGAAAGTTTTGGAGAAACGTCTTGCCAATTTGACGCTTATATAAATAACTTTCAGGATTACTTGATTCAAAATCGATGAGAGCATACAAATCAGCATCAATATGATTCAAAATTTCTCGTACAACGAGTTCTGAACCACCGGTGGCTTTGGGTGTCAGCCACTCATGAACCAGAGCATATTTCAAGGGCACAGCTAACTTGAATAAATGGAAATTACAAAGGCCAACTTGATGAGGTTAACTGAAAAGTCTTCCCTTGTGATTAATTAATGGGAAGCGCCCCAGATTAGCACATAAGACGCAATCTTTCCCTTAGAGGTTCCAGATGGATGCTGCAACCTGATAATCTCAGAGTGGGGCATTGGGCATGGGGCATTGGGCATGGGGCATTGGGCATGGGAAATGGGAAATGACCAATAGTTATTCTTCCCCTGCTTCCCCTACTCCCTATTCCCTTAACGACAACTGATATAGAAATGGTGAATTTATGCGAATTCTAATTATGGGTGGTACTCGGTTCATTGGTGTCTATTTGACTCAACTACTAGTGGAACAAGGACATGAGGTAGTGCTGTTCAATCGGGGAAATCGGCCAGCGCCTTCTTTAGAGGGAGTAGGACAAATTATAGGCGATCGCACAGATGCTACTCAATTAAAAGCAAAGTTATCACAAGAAAACTTTGATGTCATTTTTGACAATAACGGGCGGGAACTTACTGATACTCAACCACTAGCAGAGATTTTTCAAGACCGAGTGCAACATTTTGTGTATATGAGTTCTGCGGGAGTATATCTCAAATCTGACCAATTGCCCCATGTAGAAGGTGATCCAGTAGATCCTAAAAGTCGCCATAAGGGTAAACATGAAACAGAAGCTTATCTGACTCAATTGGGATTACCTTTTACTTCCATTCGTCCTACTTATATTTACGGGCCTCGTAATTATAATGAGTTAGAAGGCTGGTTTTTTGACAGAATTGTGCGCGATCGCCCCATTCCCATCCCCGGAAATGGCTTGCATATCACCCAGTTTGGTCATGTAAAAGATTTGGCACTAGCAATGGTTAAGGTTTTGGGTAATAAACAAGCCATAAAACAGATTTATAATATCTCTGGCGATCGCTTTGTCACTTTTGACGGTTTAGCCCGTGCTAGTGCTGTAGCGGCTGGTAAATCACCTGATGCTGTAAAAATCGTCCATTATGACCCGAAAAAGTTTGATTTTGGCAAGCGCAAAGCTTTTCCGATGCGAGTGCAGCATTTCTTTGCTTCGGTGAACAAAGCACAAACAGAATTAAATTGGCATCCTGAATATGATTTGATTTCTGGGTTACAAGATTCTCTAGAAAATGACTATTTGGCTAATGCAAAAGATAAAGCTGATGTTGATTTCTCTGTAGATGAGGAGATTTTACAAGCGTTGTGAGTAAAGATATTTAGGGGCGCATCGCTGTGTACCCCTAATGATGCGATCGCACCTTCACAAATCAGGGTTAACGCCTAACTCTCGCAGTTGTGCTGCTAATCTGTTAGCACGTTGACTTTCTCGTTCTAGCGGCGTGGGAAGCCAATTCCCAGATGCATCATACCAACGTAGCCACAACCGCTCAATTCCTTGGTAAGAACCTTGCCAAAGTCCTAAGCCCAGTTCCAAACCCGGCATCCACACCCGTGGGGTAGTCAAGTCTAATTCGCTGTAACTATCTGCAACTAATTGGAATGCTTGGAGTTTGTCAGTGTAGCGGTCAAACACAATGTAGTAAGGAACTCGCAAAATCCGCTCATAAACTTCCCATTTGGTCGGCGGTTGGTTAACCTCCCGCAAAGTTTGTCCTAAGTCTTCTTTTTCAGTGCCAGGAGAAAGCAATTCTACCACTACAAAAGGAGCAACCCCTTCTTGCCAGATGACATAACTCAGACGCAAGTTTTGCTGTTCGTAGAGACGCGAAACTCCCACAGCAGCAAACCAGTCCGGGCGTTTGTACCACAGTGTATGCCGGAGGTCATAGTAAAGGTTTAAGTCAGTGGCAACAAATACCTCCTCTGCTGGATAGTTAGGTGGACAGAAGGTTTCGCGCAGAAGTTGGGGTTGAAAAAGGTGAAATTCGTCAGGCAAACCAGAGTCCTCCGGGTATTCACTAGGAAGATCGTACATGGTGGGTAGGGTTTCTTTTGCAGGGCGCGGAGGGTCTGTTTGGTACATAAGGGGAATCCTGACTGACTAATTTTAAGTTAACGGATCACGATAAAGGTTTGACAAAAGTCAAAAGAAAATATTTTTTCTTATACCTGGGAAAGATGCAATTTATCACGTCTTTAGTTTTTACTGGAACAGGAATTCGGAAATGGTATAGCGGTTGAAGGTTTAATATTTAAATTAACTGCTTATGGGACAATATCCACTCCACAATGTTGTAGAAGCCCGTGCCCGCTTGGGTGAAGGCCCCATTTGGGACTCAACCAAAAACCTACTGTACTGGGTCGATATTTATAACCATCGGGTGCATCAGTTCAGCCCTGCTACTGGGGAAAACTACTTTTTTGATGTGGGAGATGTCGTCGGTGCGATCGCAACAGCAGGTGCAGATAGATTAATAATGGCACTGCGCCATCACCTGGCTTTTCTCAACACCCAGACAGGTGAAGTTACTCCAATTTTGGAAATTGAAGGACATCTACCAGATAATCGTTTCAATGATGGTAAATGTGACTCTCAAGGACGTTTCTGGTTCGGTTCAATGTGTTCTTTGGAAAAACCACAGGCTAGCCTCTATCGCTATGACAATGATGGTTCATTGCATGTAATGGAAACAGGATTAACTATTTCTAATGGTTTAGGGTGGAGTCCAGATCAAAAGACATTTTACTTAACAGATTCTCCTCAGCAAAAAATATATGCTTACGACTTTAATTCGCTAACAGGAAACATTAGTAATCGTCGAATTTTCATTGATTTAACTCATGAATCCTTCCATCCAGATGGGTTGACAATAGACAGTGAAGGACATATTTGGTCGGCTATGTGGGATGGATGGTGTGTGATTCGTTTCAATGCCAAGGGTGAAGAGATATTGCGGATAAAGCTACCTGTACAAGTGCCAACTAGCTGTACTTTTGGCGGCGAAGATTTGCAAACACTCTATATCACCACTGCTTCAGTTGGACTCAGCCAAGCAGAGATCGAAAAAAGTTTCTCCTCTGGTGATTTGTTTGCTCTCCAAACTGATGTTACTGGATTACCTAATTATGATTTTTCTAAATTATAGAAATTTCCAAGTAATTAAATTATTATGCTATCTCTTCTTGTCTCCAAAGTGCCACTTGCTGTTGGAGTTCTCTCATATTTAAAGAATCGCTAGCAAAAGCTTTTCGTAAAAGTGAATGAGGAATAAATTGATCATACTTTTGAATTTCCGGTGCTTCTGAAGTACTTAGTAAATCTTCTGAGGTAATTCTTTGCTCACACAATGAAGCAATTTCATGATAAAGATATTTAAATTTATCCTTGCCTAATTTAATTGTTAAATAATAAGGATTTACTCCGCCAATACTTATAATTTCCAAAGATTCTCGACAGTAAGAGTTGAGTAATCTTTCTAAAGTGCGGTAAGCAACCGTACCCATCCAGGGAAAAATGCAGCATTTACCTTTTTCTAATTGCAAGATATTTTGTTTATCTAATCCAACTTGCTGCACCAATTGGCGAACTTTACTTAAACGTTGCAAAGCATTTTTTTGCAAATAGCTGTACTCGACATTTTCAAATAGAACCTGTTGCATTCGTTGTAAAACTTTGGTGTGAATAGTCCCACCACTACCACGCCAATAAATACTAGCTTTCCCCTCGGCTTGTTTAACAAAAATAGCCTTCTTTTTAAAGTCAACTTCTACGACTTCCCAAGTTCTCCCAGCTAAAGCAAATTGATTTCCAACAGCAGGCGGCGTGACGATACTACCAATTTGCGTTGCACCTTGCTTAACAATATATTCTTGCTGTTCAGCAAAGACAGCATAAAACTGGAATTTTCTCACAATCTTTTCTCCTGCCAAACCCAGGATTAATTTACCTTGCTCAGTATGCTGAATATGACCAATATCAATTAAATAGCGGAGCAATAGTTGAAAATCTTCTTTTAAAATAGCAGCAAAAGGCGGCAAGCTAAAAATTTGTTTAGCTAAGGCATTAGGTGAAATTTCCCCTGCTGCTGTTAAAATACTCATTGTTTGGTGATAAAGCAAACTCAAAGGATATTTAATCAGTCTGATTGGTTCAATCCATTTTTCCTCTAAATAAAGTTGAATGATAGCAATAGACTGCAAAAGTTGCCAGGGTATTTGCTCTGGTAGAGAAGCTTCTGATAATGGTTTCTCTTCGGCGCAAATAAAGCGCATATCGGCAGCTTCACCTCTTCTGCCGCTACGTCCTAAGCGCTGTAAAAAGCTAGCTACAGACAAGGGTGATTCTAACTGAATAACTCGCTCTAAATGACCGATATCTATGCCTAATTCTAAAGTCAAAGTGGCGGCAGTAACTGCTGGATTGTTAGGTTCACGCATCGCATTTTCAGCTGCTTGCCGCAAGCTAGCAGATATACTCCCATGATGCACATGATATATATCTGGTAGCCTTTGTTCTGTGGCAATTTGTCGCAAAGATGCTATTACAGATTCAGTTTGCGTGCGATTATTAGCAAATATCAGGCATTTGCGAGATTTGCTAAGGTTGAAAATATATTGTTCATAAGCTGTCGCCTCTGATTCATCTACTTCGTCTGTAATATAAAAATGTTCTACAGCTAGTTTTATTTGGCGTTTTATCCCATCAGTTTGCGGTGTAATCACTGGCTTTTCTGTTCCAGAACGCAACCAATCTTCCGCTATTGAGTAATCACCAAGAGTTGCTGACAAACCAATACGGCGCGGTTGCTTTTGCGTCAGCTTTGCTAAACGTTGTAATTGGCAAATAATTTGACAACCGCGTTCGGAACCCATGAAGGCGTGAATCTCATCAATGATGACAAATCTTAAATCACCAAATAAGCGAATTAGGTCGTTATTTTTGTTGATTAACAAACTTTCTAGAGATTCTGGTGTAATTTGTAGAATGCCTTGAGGATTTTTTAAAAGTTTGTTTTTTCGAGTTTGAGAAACATCACCGTGCCAGTGCCAAACTGGAATATCTGCTTCTTTGAGTAAGTCGTTGAGGCGTTCAAATTGATCGTTAATTAAAGCTTTGATTGGACTAATATATAATACCCCTATAGTTGCAGCAGGGTTGGCATGTAATAAAGTTAAAACTGGTAGAAAGGCTGCTTCTGTTTTACCCGCAGCAGTTGCAGCAGTAACTAGCAAATGAGCCTCGGTGTCAAATATAACTTGACAAGCGGCAATTTGAACTGGCCGTAATTCAGTCCACTGGTGATGATAAATATATTCTTGGATGAAGGGTGCAAGTCGGCTAAAGGCATCGCTCATGTTTTTCATGGATAATTAGTAACAGGTAATGAATTGACTACTAAATTATTACCATCAAATAAACCTGAGATGATATTATACTAAGCGACGCGAAGATTAAAGAATCGCTCACATCGCTGTAAGATGTGATGGACAATTAAGTAAGTGGGTCAAATTAAATATAAAACCTCACCCAGCCTCCGGCTTCCCTCTCCGTGAGTTCGGAGAGGAATTGAGGGTGAGGTTTGATCTTATGTTTAATTACGCCTACCTACTTAGATAAATATCTTAATTAAATGATATTTTAAAAAATTTTGCCAATTTTCCTCCTGTTGACTCAAGACAGATTAACATCCATAAATCAAACTGAAGTAATAGGGACAAGTATATAATCAGGCAAAACTCATGAATAAATATAAGGAAATCTTACGAGTCATCCTTGCTATATGCATCATTGTGGTTGGAGTGACACACTTTGTTGTTCCAAAAGAATATGTCAAAATTGTGCCGCCGCAACTACCTTACCCTTTAGGATTAGTTTATCTCAGTGGCTTTTATGAAATTTTAGGTGGTATCGGCTTATTAGTCCCGCCTTTAAGTCAAGCTGCTGCTTGGGGACTTCTTGCTCTTTTTATTGCTGTCTACCCTGCCAATATTTATATGGCGGTTAACCTTATTAAGATTGAACATATACCAAATTCACCTTGGGTACACGTAGTCAGACTTCCGTTTCAAGCAGTTTTAATTGCTTGGGCTTGGTGGTACACGAAATCTTATGATGGGGAAAAACAAGCTTCTATTATTCCCAAGTCGCTCATTCCCAAAGAACTAAAATTGAAATAAGTGCGTTTTTTTATATTTGAATTATGCGCGTTGCAACTTTGTTTGGGATAACACTCTCGTTAGCAATCAGTATTGGAGGAGTTGCTGTTCGGGTAACTCAAGCGGTGCAGCTTAGAGATGGCACAGTCTACTTTGTCCAACCGCCGAAACTTGTTGACGCGACGACTACTTATAAAGATGTGAATGTTTGGGGCGCAACTTACTATTTCACGATTAATGTGCCGGAAAATGCTGGAGAATCCCTCCAGAAGGTAACGATCGCACAGAGGGAGGGAGCAGAAAACATCCGGTATGATCTTAATGATACGCACGCATTTGTCGGAACGAGCGATGCCTACGGCGGGCTACGCCTACGCAAAGAATCTCGGCTAACACTAGGCCCAGTCACAGCAGAACGCGAGACACGAACAGTTAATGTGAATTTTGATCCGCCTGTAACTCCGGGACAGACAGTTACAATCGCCCTCCGGCCTGTGAAGAATCCCAGCTTTTCTGGTGTCTACTTATTGGGTGTAACAGCGTTTCCGGTGGGTGAGAAATCCCACGGACAATTCCTCGGCTTTGGACGCTTTCACTTTTACAGCAATAGAAGTAACTGGTGGTTTCCATAAATACCACGATGTCAATGCTATCAAAAACACAAGTTTGTATGGTAACGGCAACTTGTTTTGACACTCCCCGCCGTGAACGGACGGGGATTCTTGAATCAACGAGATCACTTAACCTGGATTCCTTGCGTTGTCCAGATCAGAGGTGAGGCTCTCCTCAAGCGTTACTTCGGGTATGCCCTACCCTAGTTGCATTGCTGAGGCAGTGCGTTGGGCGGCTATGCCGACTTGAAGCAACTGCCGTGCAAGTCCTGTTTAGTTTGAAACAAAAATGCTTCAAAATTCTGAGTCGTGTTTCGACACTTCGGCAAGCTCAGTGCATCGCTTCGCTCAACACGAGTCTAGCTCCTATAAATCTTTTACCTACTGCTAGGAAGAAACTAGAACAATGCAGTAGAACCGCATAGATTTAATTGTCTTCGCGTTAGCGTCTCCCCTTGGGAGAAGGTTCAGCGTTGCCTCTGGGCCACAAGGTTTTTTAACCCTTCGGCTTCGCTCAGGGTTAAAGCCGAGCGGAGTCGAGGCTTTAAGTGGTTGATCACCTTATCCACTATAATTAGAATACCACATCTTGAGGTATTGATCAATGTCTAAGCCTGAAGTATTTTCGGATTAATTAACAGGGCTATTTCATTCTCATCTAGGCCGCCTCAGAATGAATTCTGAGTCTAATAGCGAAAGTCGTCTAAAGACGACTGAGACTCATGTTATAGTCCGTTTTAACGGACTTTAGCTAAAAGCCCGGAACTTCAGTTCTGGGCGGTTTCTGTTTAGAACGAAATAGCCCTGGATTAATTAACCAGCCTAATTTAACTCCGTTATCGATATATTCCTGCATTTTCGCTTGCGTTTCTCGCAAACTATCGCTTGCTTCGATTAACTCTAAAACAAAATCTGGTGCGATCGGCGGAAACTTTTCTTGTTCTTCGGGTGTGAGTGCATTCCATTTCTCTTTTCTTATCCAAGCTACATCAGGAGAACGGTTGGCACCATTGGGAAGTTTAAAGCAGGTGGAAGAATCGAAGCAAATTCCAAGTTGAGTTTGGCGATTCCAAATCACAAAATCAGCATTAACTTCTGAGTTACGATTTCCAGCTTCTCCGCCTGTCGGTGGCATTATTAGTAGTTCTCCCTCTGCATTCCGTTCAAATTTGACTTCTGGGTTTTCCCGACAGAGTTGATAAAATTGGTTGTAGGTGAGTTGAATGATGGGGTTCAAGTTGACGGTAATAGCTGTCATGGGGATTATCTTGAAGATGACATCAACTTTAGCTAAATTGTAAGCAATCATGAGTCAGAATATCGACGCAGTTAGAATTTCTATTATTATTCCGACTCTTAATGAAGCAGAAAATATTAAAGAGGCAATTGCAACTACTCAACTCAACACAAATATAGAAGTAATCATAGTAGATGGTGGCTCCAAAGATGACACCATAAAAATAGCTCAGTCTTTAGGTGTCAAAGTTATCTCATCATCTCCCGGCCGTGCTGTGCAAATGAACACGGGTGCTGTAGCGGCTACCGGGGAGATTCTGCTGTTTCTCCATGCAGACACCTGTTTACCAACTGGGTTTGATGACATGGTTCGCACGGCGCTACAACAACCTGGGACTGTGGCTGGTGCATTTAAGTTGCGGATTGATGCACCACTTTTGAGTTTAAGATGGGTGGAGTTGGGTGTAAATTTGCGATCGCATTTTTACCAAATGCCATATGGCGACCAAGCAATTTTTTTAACAAAAGCAGTATTTCAGCAAATTGGCAATTTTCCTGAATTGCCCATTATGGAAGACTTTGAACTCATGCGTCGGTTAAAACGCACTGGACGCATTGTAATTATTCCCACACCAGTTGTTACCTCAGCCCGTAGATGGTTGCAAAAGGGAGTGTTTAAAACTACGCTACTTAATCAAATAGTAATTATTGCTTATTTACTCGGCGTTTCACCTGAGCGAATTCGTTGCTGGTATCGGCGAGAAAAATTTAAGAGAATTTAAGCTGTTTCTCATTTGGGTAGTATATCTTAAAGTCATTAGATTTGAGGTGTAAGTTTCAAAGTTGAGCCTCAGAAGGTCAACATCGAGCCTCAAAAGGTGAAACTTCTAAAAATGAAGAATCGTTTATTAAATTCCAAACTCAAAATACTATTCCTAAGTTGCCTAATTGTCACTTTCATAATTGTCGCTAAACAATTCAACTTTCAGGGACTTTTACAAACCTTAGTGATTTGGGTTGAGAGTCTTGGCGTTTTAGGGCCTATCACCTACATAGTCATTTACAACTTGGCAACATTACTGTTTATACCCGGTTCCCTCTTAACACTCAAAGGCGGTTGTCTGTTTGGAGTATTTTGGGGGTCAATATATGTATTAATTGCTGCAATAATCGGAGCAACTTTGGCTTTTATTATCGGACGCTACCTTTCACGAGATTGGGTTTCTGGACAAATGGACAAACATCCTAAATTTAAAGCGATTGATTTGGCGGTTGCCAAAGAGGGATGGAAAATTGTCTTGCTGACTCGTCTGTGTCCCGTTTTTCCTTTCAATTTATTGAATTATGCTTTTGGATTAACACAGGTTTCTCTTAAAGACTATATATTAGGTTCCTTTGGCATTATTCCCGGTACTGTAATGTACGTTTATATTGGTTCCTTAGCTGGTAATCTTGCCATGATTAACACCTCTTATCAACCAATTACTCCAGAAACTCAAGTCTGGCAATGGGTAATGCGAGTAGTTGGGTTAATTGCTACTGTTGCTGTAACTGTATATATAACAAAAGTTGCTCAAAAAGCATTAGCTCAAAGTGTGGCAATAGAAAAAATAACAACCGATGAAAAAACTAACAATTATTAAGATATTGAAAATTCTTGATGCCAGAAATTTGCAAAAGTTTTTTAGCCTAAGTGTATTAATATTACTGATATTGGTGAGTGCTTTCTCATTAAACACAAACCCTGCTTTTGCACAAGAATCTACAAATCCAAATTCTTTCAATCCCCAAGCCATTTTACGGAACGCGTTGCAGTGGATTGATAGCCTTGGTACTGTGGGAGCAATAGCTTTTATTGCCCTTTATATTATCGCTACCGTTGCTTTTTTCCCAGGTTCTATTCTCACCTTGGGGGCTGGTGTGATTTTTGGCGCAGTTTTGGGTTCTCTCTACGTATTTATCGGTGCAACTCTTGGTGCTACTGCTGCTTTTCTTGTAGGACGTTATTTAGCAAGGGGCTGGGTTGCTCGGAAAATCGCAGATAATAAAAAATTTGCCGCCATTGACCAAGCGGTTGGTAGAGAAGGATTAAAAATTGTGCTGTTAACGCGGCTGTCCCCAATATTTCCTTTCAATTTATTAAACTATGCCTTTGGCATCACAGGAGTTTCACTTAAAGACTACTTCATCGGCTCTGTAGGCATGATTCCTGGAACCATTATGTACGTTTATATTGGTTCACTTGCAGGTAATCTTGCCATGATTGGTACTGAAGCTCAACCTACCAACCCGACTTTGCAATGGGCAATTCGGATTTTGGGTTTGATTGCTACAGTAGCTGTGACAGTTTATGTCACCCGGATTGCACGCAAAGCTTTAGAAGAGGAATTGTAAGGGTGTACATTTGTGCGCCCTTAGTGTGGTCAATTCAACTGCAAATTGCTGTAAATTATCGATTGTTAAAATGTTTATAGCGGTTCCCATTCAGATGCGGTACAACATTATATTGCCAGGGGTAGGGGCACGGCACTGCCGTGCCCTTACGGGTGTACCTCACGTAAACGAGAACCGCTATATACAGGAAAGCTTCAATCGTATCTATCAATTCCCAAACGGATAAAACAATTCAAAGGCTGTATTCGTTGTTAAACAAGCATAAAAAATAAAAGATTGAGCCGCCTAAGTTTATCAGGATTCTTAATTTTGTTAGCGCAGGGTGAAGCCTGCGAACGTCATTTTGAATACCCCCAAAAGGCAGTTGACTTTAGCATTTTTAATTCTTAAAAGAGGTTTCGCCAATGACCAATTCAGATTTAGAGAGAGTCACAGTTCGCCCAACGGATGAGTATAACCAAAAGTTGGTGTCTTACGTTCATCCGCCAAATTGGGTTAATCCTCAACCCGCAGATGTTTACGATTTGGTAGTAATTGGGGCTGGTACGGCGGGGTTAGTGGTGGCTGCGGGTGCAGCGGGTCTAGATTTGGGTTTAAAAGTGGCGATAATTGAAAAGCATCTCATGGGTGGAGATTGCTTAAATGTTGGTTGCGTACCATCTAAAACTATTATTCGGTCTGCCCGTGTCGTTGGCGAAATCTGGGATGCTAAAGACTTGGGAGTTAATATTCCCCAACATAATATTGATGTTGATTTTCCCAAAGTCATGGCAAGGATGCGGCGGATAAGGGCTGGTATCAGCCCTAATGACTCGGCGGAACGGTTTCAAAATTTGGGTGTCGATGTCTTTTTGGGTAGCGGTCGATTTGCAACTAAAAATACCGTGGAAATTGGCGACAAAACCCTCCGGTTTAAAAAAGCTGTAATTGCTACTGGCGCAAGAGCCGCACAATTGGCGATTCCGGGAATTGAAAAGGCGGGTTATCTAACTAATGAGACGGTTTTTTCCTTAATTCAACGACCAGAACGTTTAGCGGTGATTGGTGGCGGCCCCATTGGTTGCGAATTGGCGCAAGCTTTCCGGCGTTTGGGTTCTGAGGTGGTACTTTTCCATAGCGGTTCTCATCTTCTGAATAAAGAAGACGCCCAAGCTGCTGAAATTCTCCAAAAGGTTTTGATTAGGGAAGGAATTCGCGTGGTGTTGAATTCCAAGTTGGAAGAAGTGGTAACAGTTACTGAGGGGAAACGGCTTTACTTTTCCTCCAATGGCCATCGAGATTCAGTGACAGTAGATGAAATTTTAGTCGGTGCGGGGCGATCGCCAAATGTGGAAGGTTTGAATTTAGAATCAGTGGGGGTGGTGTACGACAAGCGCCAAGGTGTAAAGGTAAATGATTATCTCCAGACGACGAATCCCAAAATTTATGCGGCTGGTGATATCTGCATGAACTGGAAGTTTACCCATGCTGCTGATGCTGCGGCGCGGATTGTGATTAAAAATACGCTGTTTTCTCCCTTTGGCATAGGACGCTCGAAACTCAGTAGTCTGGTGATGCCGTGGGTAACTTACACTGACCCAGAAATTGCCCACGTAGGATTATACGAACACGAGGCGCAGAAATTGGGTATTGAGGTGACGACAATCAAGATACCTTTTAGTAGTGTAGACCGAGCGATCGCAGATGGTGAAGAATCAGGATTTCTCAAAATTCACCATAAAAAGGGGTCTGATGAAATTATCGGTGCAACTATTGTCGCTAGTCACGCGGGTGAGATGATATCAGTTGTCACTACGGCAATGGTGAATAAAATCGGTTTGAGTAAGTTAAGCAGTGTAATTCATCCTTATCCCACTCAAGCCGAAGCTATTAAAAAAGCCGCTGATGCTTATCGTCGAACCCTCCTGACATCAAATACCAAAAAATTGTTGGGATTTTTAACAAAGTTATCTTGACCAAAATCAGTGAACAGTCAGACAACTGTTCACTGATATAGCGTTTCCCATTCACATGCAGTACAACATTATATTGCGAAGTATAAGGGCACGGCAGTGCCGTGCCCCTACGGCTGTACCTCACGTAAACGAGAAACGCTATAACTGATAACTAATAATTGTTATCTAAACAGGTAGGAAGCGAGCAATCTCACCCCCGGTTAAGTTTGCGTAGTACAGATTACCATCCTTCCCAGTGCTGATTTGTGCAGTGACTCCTAAATTTGGCCTGTCTGCTTGAGAAGCAAACCGCTTAACTGAGACAAATTTGCCTTGACTATCGAATGTCAAAGCATCGATAGTTCCTTGACTGAAATCACCAACGAATAACGCACCTTGATAGATTTCGGGGAAAGTATCGCCTGTGTAAAAGTCACCCAAAACAATCGAATTAGAATCAGTATGCTGGTAAGTGTAAGCTGGTGCTGTAACAGTTGTGCCACTACTATAGAAGTCTTTTGCTGCATCTAGGCTAGAATAGCTTGGTTGTTTCAGGCTGACGATGTTGCCATTTGCATCAAGGCCACCTTCATAGAATGGCCAGCCAAAGTTAGCTCCTGGTTTTCCGATATTGACCTCTTCGTAAAGAAAGAAGCCAACATCACCAATTACGGGGGTATTGGTGTTTTTATCAATTGTGAAACGGAAGGGGTTACGCAAACCTAAGTTATAAACTTTGGAACTATTGCTATTAGGATCACCGTTGTAAAAAGGATTACTTGATAAGCCGTGACCGGTAATCGCATCAATCCGCAGGATCTTGCCGGACAAATTATTAACATCCTGGACACGAATTGCTCGCGGATCTCTCCCATTGTAGGAAGTGCCATCTCCTAAGCTCACAAACAGAGAACCATCGGTGCCAAAGCGCACAGAACCAACTGAGTGAGATTCACTATCGTTGGCTATAAAATTCTGGACATTTTGGACTTTACCCTGATTATTGAGATAATCCTGTAAGCTGGTAAACGGCTTACCAGTATCTTTGTTGAGAATTCCTGATGGTGCGTAGCCAAGTGAGACATTTGTGCTATTTCCATCTGGGCGATTGATATTTTCCCAAGTGCCATTAGTACCCAGCAACACAACTTCACTGCCAGCAATAGCAGTAGTGTAATTAGTCTTGGAGTCAGCTTCTACCCTAATTAGCCGTGCAGTCCGATTCCCAATCTGATCGGGATTATCTAATGTGCTATTGGGATTGTTTTTAGGGTTGTTTGGATTGGTTTCTGGTGGATCGTAGGTATATAACAAGTAAACGTAGTTTTTGGGGTTTGTGGCTTTGCCAAAATCTGGATGTACGGCAATGCCTAAAAGACCGCGATCGCGCGTATCATTAACCTGTCCAGAGATATCGATAAATGGTGTTGATAATAAAGTGCCGTTGTTCAAGACTCGCACTACGCCATTTTTCTGAGCTATGAACATGCGCTTACCGTCAGATGTCCAGTCAAAAGCTGTGGGTTGATTCAAACCAGAAGCTACCGTCTCTAAAGCAAAGTTACCAGCGTCATCATCAATAATAGTGATAGTTGTCTGTTGAGTATTTGGTTGCACTCCAACTGCGTTACTAAACTTCAAAGTAAATGTTTCATTTACCTCCCCAACCGTGTCATCCTTAAGGACTATAGAAATGGTCTTGCTGGCTTGTCCTGCTGCAAAGGACAAGGTTCCAGATACATCGTGGTAGTCAGAGCCAGCTTTAGCAGTCCCATTCACAGTTGTGTAGTCGAGGCTAGCAGCCCCCGAAGTGTTACCCCGTGTAACTGTCACCGTAGCAGTACCGTCACCCTCATTAACTACTGGCTGAGTAAAATCGAGGCTAGAGCGATCGTTATCTTGAATCGTAATTCCGATAGTTCTTTGGAGTCCTAGTGTTGCCCCGCCTGCCTGATCAATAACGAAACTAAAGGTTTCATCTGCTTCTGCTAAGGAATCGTCATTGATCGGAATGGATATCTGTCTGCTGCTTTGTCCTGGCGCAAAAATAAGTATTCCAGCGCTTTCGGTGCCTTCACTTCCGTAGTCAACTCCTGCTGTGGCAGTACCAGCTATGGTTGCATACTTGATTGAAGATGTGCTGCTTAAATCACCAGTTCTCAACAACGTTATGGTAACGCTATCAGCACCTTCGTTGACAGTTGTGGAAGATGATCCTAATGTGATAGCGGTTTGAATAGCTGGTGAATACAGTTGGGACTGAGGAATGATTTCTTTGGTCTGAGAAGAACTAGACCAAGACAGTTGAGAAACGGCGTCGTATCTATTTTCATAGTACTCAAGTTTAATATCGTACTTCTGACCAGCAATCAGTGCGATTGCGCCACTATATTCTTTGGCAGATTGATCGATAAACTTATCGATGAGTAGTTGATTATTGACCCACAGTCGCACACCATCATCACTAATGGTATAGAAGTTGTAATTCTCGCTGTACTTGGCTTCTACCTGACCTGTCCAACGGGCTGAGAAGGTATCTGCACCGATGGATGGATCTGGAGAACTACGACCCCAGTTAAAGTTAACTGTTGAATCTATGCGAGTTTGCTTCAGGTTGGTGAAATCGATGTTGTCGTAGTACTCTGCTTTGAGTCCGTTGCCATTACTAGGTGTGTTGACTTTACTATACAGTTGGGACTGAGGAATGATTTCTTTGGTCTGAGAAGAACTTGACCAAGACAGTCGAGAAACGGCATCGTATTTATTTTCATAGTACTCAAGTTTAATATCGTACTTTTGACCAGCAATCAGTGCGATTGCGCCACTGTATTCTTTGGCAGATTGATCGACAAACTTATCGAACAGTAGTTGATTATTGACCCACAGTCGCACACCATCATCACTAGTGGTATAGAAGTTGTAATTCTCGCTGTACTTGGCTTCTACCTGACCTGTCCAACGTGCTGAGAAGGTATCTGCACCAATGGATGGATCTGGAGAACTACGACCCCAGTTAAAGTTAACTGTTGAATCTGTGCGAGTTTGCTTCAAGTTGGTGAAATCGATGTTGTCGTAGTACTCTGCTTTGAGTCCATCTCCTTGAGATAGCACGCTGGCGTTAGCGGAAATACTGGGTTGTCTCTGATCAATACTTTGTAGAGATGATTGAGCACCAATTATTGGACTTAGAGATGTTGACAACGGTTTATTTTGTGAATCATTCATTGAAATATATACCTCACAATAGTACTAAAAGTAATTCCATAATCAGTTTTATATTGAATAGTTTCAAAAAAATACCTAACACTTTTAGTTGCAGATGTATTAATAAAAAAACAATAGTTAGCTGATTTTCATACTTGTAAATATTGACGTTATTTCACTCAATTGCTAATACAATTTTTTATTTTCTCTCTACTCTTTTGTTAATTTACTTTACTAATAGCTATGCTATGGCTATTTCGTTCTAGACATAAAATGCCCAGAACTAAAGTTCCTCTGTTATAGCTAAAGTCCATTAAAACTGACTACAAAATTTTTTCAATTGCCTTTAGACGACTTTGGTTATTAGACTTAGAATGAATTCTGAGGTGGGCTAGATGAGAATGAAATAGCCCTCCTATCTATCCTGTTTGTATCAACCTTAAAATAGAACAGTATGAAGTGATATAGCTTGCTTTATCTTCCTTAAAAGCAGATATATATAGGACTTACACACAAGTTACAGAATAACGTAGACGCGGAGCGGCTTGCCGCAGGCTACCACAGAGGCGCAGTATTTCGACTTCGCTCAATAACCGGACACAGAGAAATGAGAGTTTGAGAGATATTTTGCGTAAGTCCTAATATAGAAAAATGTGTATGACAATAAATACCAGAGATTACTTCAAGGGTGTATTAGTCCTTATAAATCTTTGTTTTATTTCGACAAATTTCTGACTTGTGATGAATGTAAATTAAGTTTGGTGAATTTAATCAAAAATTATAAATTACCTCTCTTGAGAGCTTCTAATCTCATTGATGTGTAGGTGCATGAACTTGAGGTGAAAGAACCCCAATCGGGGCAGATACATATCTAAGTAGCTAAAGTAATATATTTACATTGTTATTCTTTATTACGGGATCAATCAATTTCCCATTTGACAATAGATCAGGGTGTTATGTCTATCTTCTTTATGAAACTTTCTTTAAACATTTATATTGATATATCTTTTTTAAAGGAATATAAAAGTTTTGATGATTTTTAAATAAAAATTACTAATCTGCCGGATGTCCTTTATGTTTTTCCTTTACATAATTATTGACTACATTAAAATTGGATAAAGAAAGTTTTTAATATTTAAAGATTTGAAAAAGTATTATTTATCTATGCTTCATTTTGAGTGTTAATTCATATCTTTGTTACAAGAACCAGCAGAGAATAGTACTAATATCATGTCCGCTTGATTATTTATTAAACCCGAATCACCCCACCCCCAATACGGTTCGGTTAAGAATATTGTAGGTTGGGTTGAAGCTTTGCGAAACCCAA
>JAHCSU010000411.1 GCA_023522315.1 Nostoc sp. CCCryo 231-06 | reverse complement strand
AATTGCAAACTGCTTAATTGATAAGCGTTTCGCCTTTTCTTAGTGCCATTCGGTCTTGACTACCAGTTTGGTCGCTCAGATGTACTTGATACTTACGGAGTGTCACTAGGACTTTCTAAGGGTTTTGGCAATGGTCTAGGCGTCAACTTAAATTATAGCTATAGAAAAAATGACACAGGCAACGATGAACAAAGAGTTTTCCTCAATCTTTTTTACTCATTGCCTAGACAGCGACAGTCTATTGTTGCTTCAACCAATATCAACTCTACAGGTAGTCCTACCAACCAAGTAACCTGGAACTACAATTCGCGTAAAACAATTGGTGGCATCAATGCTAGTGTCGGTGCGTTGCTAGGCTCCAATAATTACGGCATTACAAGCCGATTGGATTACACAGGTTATCGCTTCACAACTAACCTCTCTCATGATTTAAATATTTTGGGAGGGAAGAATGAAAGTATCGGCAATCTAACTAAACTCACGTTTGGGACAGCCCTAGTTTTTGCGGATGGTCATTTTGGATGGTCGCGTCCTATTAACAATAGCTTTGCTCTAGTTGTTCCTAATCAAAACTTGAGAGGTCAGATTATTGGCATTAATCCAAGTGGAGGCGGCTATACTGCTCGTGCTGATAGCCTTGGTTCGGCAGTTGTTCCCGATTTATCGTCCTACTCTGTTTCCTCACTACGAATTGATGCGTCAGATTTGCCGCTAGGATACGATTTAGGTGGAGAAATTTACAACCTTTTACCTAGTTATAAAAGTGGCACTTTAATTCGTATCGGTACAGAAGCTACTGTTTTTCTCAGAGGCCTATTGCTAGACGCAAAGGGAGAACCTGTTGCATTGGAAGCGGCTGAAGTCAAGTCACTCTCCGATCCAAATTGGCAGCCGGTTACTTTGTTTACTAACAAAGTGGGTAAGTTTGCCTTGGATGGTTTTAAGCCTGGTAAGTACGAACTCCGCATAAATAGCAATCAACAGAATGTCATCCACTTCGAGGTTCCTCCTAAACAAACTGGAATCTACGATATTGGTACTCTTAAAATCCCTGTTCCTGTGAAATAGACTGATTGTTGAAAAGGGGTTGGGGGTGGGGTGTTAGGGACTTTTGCAATCTTGTCTATTCTTTTTCACTCATATCTCTAATTGATAGTTGCTAAAATCAGTGATTTATGAGTTAAAAACTTTTTTTAACTCATAACTTTTGCTACGATGCCAATAATTGCCGAATTAACCTGGCTACAACTTTTTGCGTGAAGCGGTTGGCAATTTGTTGACCCAAACGCTGTACATCCGAATTTACCAATAACTGGGCAATTTTGGGTGCAAGTTGCACTGGGTCAAAGCCTCGTGTTTCTTGGAGAATACCTAGTATACGTTTGATATGCTCTAAGGTTTGTTGTTGCTCAACTGTCGCCGCCGGAGTTTTATTAACTGCTGTCAACCCAACGCGTTCCCGCAGCAAATAGGTGAAGTTATGCAAAACATTTTTACCTAAAGCATCGAGTCCGTTAACAGATTCATCTACTAGCTTGTCACGAATGAAAGCGCCGCGTTCAGATGCCAGAAATTCTATCCCCTGATTCAGCACTAAATCAAAGTCGTAGTCTTGACTATTACGCGCATTTTTTAACAAGTTTTCTAAGCGATTCCAGCGAAATCTGCCATCTTTAAATAGCAAATCTTGCAATGATGCTCTTAATTGCGGTGCAGGATCGGTTAACAGGCGTTTAGAAACGTAGGGATAAGCTTCGCTGAGAACTTTGAAGTTGGGATCTATATATATTGCAATACCTTCCAGTGTCACAAGGGAGCGAATAATTAAGGCGTAATAGGGCGGTACACGGAAAGGATACTCATACATCAAAGCCGATAGTTCATCGGTGATGCTTTTAATATTAAGATCGGCAACACTGGCTCCTTCGGCATCAGCAAAGACTCTCGCAAAAGCTGGGATAATTGGTGTTAAATCGGTTTCTGGTGATAAGAAATCTAACTTAACGTAGTCTTTTGCTAATCCTTCAAAGTCGCGGTTGACAACGTGGACGATCGCTTCAATCAAACCATAACGCTGTAGTGGTTTAATCTCGCTCATCATCCCAAAGTCGAGATAAGCTAACTTACCATCGGTTGTTGCTAACAAATTACCAGGATGGGGATCTGCATGGAAAAATCCATGTTCTAGCAGCTGGCGCAGGGAACACTGCACACCCACTTCAATTAGATAACGAGCATCTATACCTTGGGCGCTAATTTCTTCTGTCTGGGTTAATTTAGTGCCGTTAATCCACTCCATCGTCAAGACGCGGCGATTGGTGTATTCCCAGTAAATTTTCGGTACATATACGTCTTTCATGTGACCGTATAACTGGAAAAATCGCTCGGCATTTTCACCCTCGTGGATGTAATCCATCTCTTCAAAGATGCGATCGCCTAATTCATCGAGAATCCCAACTAAATCACTTCTTACCCGTTTGACCTTTTTCTGCACCCAAGCGGCGAGGTTACGCAAGATATACAAGTCAATGGTAATCCCCTCTCTTAAGTCGGGGCGTTGAACTTTAACAGCAACTTCTTCACCAGTTTTTAGCTTACCTTTATACACTTGCCCCAATGAAGCCGCAGCAATTGGATGGGCCGAGAGTTCGGCGTAAACCTCTTCTGGAGGTGCGCCTAGTTCTTCTTTAATAAACTGGTAAGCAATTTCGTTAGGAAAAGGCGGTAATTGGTCTTGTAGTTTAGTTAATTCTTCTAGGTATACGGGAGGAACCAGATCGGGTCTGGTAGATAAAGCTTGTCCAATTTTGATGTAAGCAGGCCCTAATTGGGTCAGCAATACTCGAAGCTGAGTGGCTCTACGGCGGTCATTTTTGACGACAATTCCCCGTTTATTATCCGACCACAACCCAAAAGCAAAGGATAGAGCCGGCCCCAACACGGCGAAAATCCGCCGGATAACTTGCACTTTTCTGTTTTGGTAATGCGCCGCTATGCCCACGGGATCGTAAAGCGTCTCAGGTTGATCTGTTGTCCTCAACTGTTGGGCTGCTAAGAGTCTTGGCGAGCGCACAACTAAGTTTGGTGTACCATCTTCTGGCACTACATCAATAACGTCCAGTTTGCCTCGGCGATTTGTGCCGTTGCTACTGTCCTCCTGAATCGGTCGGGAACTAGGGGGAAGTGTCTTAACAATCATGAAGAATGGCCACCAGTCAGAACGATCACATTAAGTATTGTAACAATATGTTTAGAAATTGGGAATTGCGAATGGGGCATTGGGCATTGGGTATTGGGCATTAATTATTTCTTCCTCATCTCCCTCATCCCCTGCTCCCTACTCCCCACTCCCTACTCCCCACTAGTCTGCTACACTTAAACGGGCATACTAGTTCAATCGTATTAGGTATTGCTAGTTGCTCAAAGATGAGACTTATTATCCTGTAAGTTGGAAGTATTTGGCATCTGCCCTCATGGAGAATTTGGCTTGATGTTGCTTTGCCTGCGAATAGAAAACTTTGCCCTAATTGACCAACTGGAATTGGAATTTGGCGCGGGACTAAATGTTTTAACAGGTGAAACCGGCGCTGGAAAATCGATTATCTTGGATGCCATTGATGCCGCTTTGGGCGGTAAAGTCTCTAGTCGAGTCATTCGCACGGGGACAAGTCGGGCGATGGTAGAAGCGACTTTCAGCTCAAACGCCCCCCTAGCCGCTTGGTTAACTGAACAAGAAATAGATTTGCTTGATGAAAATTCCGTAGTCATTAGCCGAGAAATCATAGCCACTGCTAGTAATATTCGTAGTCGATCGCGGGTGAATGGCGTGTTGGTAAATCGGCAGATTATGGGAGGAATGCGCGATCGCTTGGTGGAAATCACCGCCCAAGGTCAAACTGTACAAGTGGGACAATCTGCCCAAGTCCGCGATTGCTTGGATTTATATGGCGGTGACTCTCTGATGCAGCAGCGTCATAAAGTCGCCACGAGTTTCAGTGCTTACCAACAGGCGCATTTAGCACTAGAAAAACGCCGGACATCAGAACGGGAACGCTTACAACAACTCGACTTGCTCACTTATCAAGTGCAAGAACTGGGAGCAGCCAATCTGGGCGAACCTAATGAATTGGAACAGTTGGGACAAGAACGGGAACGTCTAAATCATGTCGTCGATTTGCAACAAATGAGTTACAAGGTTTATCAGGCTTTGTATCAAAACGATCATGAAACTCCCGCCGCAGGTGATTTATTGGGAGACAGTGAGACGATATTAAATGACATGGTGGAATATGATACGCAATTGCAACCCTTATTAGAATTAGTGAGGGACGCGCAAGCTGCGGTAATGGAAGTGGGAAGGCAGATTAATGCTTATGGGGATGGTTTGGAAGCCGATCCGCAGCGATTGGAAGAGGTGGAAGAACGGATTCAGGAATTAAAGCAAATTTGCCGCAAGTATGGGCCGACACTTACAGAAGCGATCGCTTATTACCAACGTATCCAAGGGGAATTAGCCCAACTCAACGACAGCGAACAATCTATCGAAAGTCTAGAACAGCAAGAAAAGGCGTGTTTTGATAAACTTACCCAAACAAGTAATCAGTTAACTCAATTGCGGAGTAAGGCGGCTGCTAATTTAGAATCACGTTTGATCGCTGAACTCAAGCCCCTAGCGATGGAAAAGGTGAAGTTTCTGGTTGAGATAGTGCCTGCTCCCCCAACTGCCACCGGAGCAGATAAAATTACCTTTATGTTTAGTTCCAACCCTGGAGAACCCCTGCAACCTTTAACGGAAGTTGCCTCTGGCGGGGAAATGAGCCGCTTTTTACTGGCTCTGAAAGCTTGTTTTTCTCAGGTTGATGTGGCTGGGACAATGGTTTTTGATGAAATTGATGTTGGGGTTTCGGGAAGAGTCGCCCAAGCGATCGCTGAAAAATTACACCAGCTAAGTCAACGCAACCAAGTATTATGTGTTACCCACCAGCCTTTAGTTGCAGCAATGGCCGATCGCCATTTCCGCGTAGATAAGCAAACTATCAATCAAGGCAAAAATAAAAAAGACAACGCCGAACAGCGTACCGTTGTCAGAGTTACTACCTTGGAGAATTTAAATACTCGCCGGGAAGAACTAGCACAGTTAGCTGGTGGTAAATCTGCAAGTGACGCGATCGCTTTTGCCGAATCTCTGTTATTACAAGCTGCTAACCATCGTCAAAAAATTAAAAATTAAATTACGCAAGAGTTAGAAAATAACAACCGCAGAGGCGCAGAGGACACGGAGAAACTAGAGTTTGAGAGATATTTTGCGTAAGTCCTATTAAAGATAAATCTACAGTCCAAAGATTTTGGTGCGTTACGGACTCCGCTTTAACGCACCCTACATATACCTAGATTTTTTCACATAGTCAAATCGGATTGCTATAGAAGTAATCTGCTCCTTGAAATTTTTAAAACAGTATGGCTGTCTTTTTACTCATGATGCCCATTTGTCAAGTGCGATTTATACCAATTTAAATGATCTTACCCTGCAAATTCCAGTAGTAAAAGTATCTAAAGATTTGGCACAAGCATCTAAAGATTTTTCATTGTAAAAATAAGTTAACTTTTTTATATTTGTTGACATAACCAGCGTGAATTGCAGGTTTTTTTAGTCAGTAAATTTCATAAAAACACTCTGTAATTCAGTCAGAAAAGCTCAAGATTAGCAATTAAAAAAACAATCAAAAAGCTACAAAAGAAGCTTACTTGTGCTTTTTTGACATTTATTAATGAAGCAAAATTTATATCCTAATAGGAGAATTAACTCTAATGGCATCTGATACAAATTCTGTTTTTGGTAATCCCGTTAATGGTGGTGGTCAGGCTAGCAACCTCAGCGATCCTTTCGCACCTGGAGGCGCTTTTGGCATCCCAACAGCTGACAGCTTCGATTTTGATAAGTATGGAATTCCAAAAGAAGGCAGCTTCGATCCTACTAAGTATGGCATCCCAACGGCTGAGAGCTTCGATCCTACTAAGTATGGTATTCCACAAGAAGGCAGCTTTAGTTTGGGTAGCTCTGGAATTCCAACGGCTGGCAGTTTCGACTTTGCTAAGTATGGTATTCCACAAGAAGGCAGCTTCGATCCTACTCAGTATGGAATTCCACAAGGAGGCAATATACCATTTGGTACTGGTGGTGGCGGTTTCCCAATTCCTTAGTGCCAATTGCATAACTTTAAGGGCGAATTGAAGTTAGAAATTATCGAACAGAATTCTGGGTTTGTCTACCTTCTAATTACGCAATGTGCGATCGCTAATTAAAAATCCCACCTGATGCAAAAGCTAACATATTCTGATTGTTATCTCTTGCTTGGGTGGGACAAATATTATCTATGGAATAAATGGTAGTAGCTATGAATTTATCATCTGACTATCATTTTTCTTTTTATAGCAGTTTGCAAGTAACTGAGGTATAAAATCAGGGCTATTTCATTCTCATCTAGCCCGCCTCAGAATGAATTCTGAGTCTAATAGCACTCATTCGTCTTAAGACGACTGAGAAAAGTTTAGATTCCGTTAAAACGTACTTTAGTTAAAAGCCTGTAAACTTTAGTTTCGGGCAGTTTATGTCTAGGGCCCCACGTGTAAAATATCTTTGGCAAAGATGGGTAGCAACGCGATGCCTACGGCGGGCTAAGCCTACACACCACCCAACAATACAGCAAACATATCTAATGTAATCGCTGCTAAAATCAACTGATTCTGCCAAACAAATTTAGCACCAGCTGCAAGTGCTTGGAGTGAAATTGGCTCAGTTGAGCGAATACTTTTTTGCTCTTTAATCGCCAGCGTTAAAATAAAACACAGTAACGCTGCGATCGCAGCTAATATCCCACATTGCGTACTTCATTTTGTAGTATGCATATTGATAATAAATTTAACTTTTAAATGAAATTCTAAATGATAATTTGGAGTCTTGAGTAAGCGTAAAAAAAATAAATTATGCACGATAAATGCCCAGCTTTCAGACAGTGCTAAAAAAGCTTGTTATCCAATAATGTTTTTTTGTATTTTCGCTTCAATTATCAAAATATTAGAACAGAGCCTAATAATTAATGAGATATTTTTAGGCTAAGAAATAATATTTTTGACAAGAAGCAGGCAGGAATTGCAAGATTCGACGACGTTCATCGCTCAAGTTAATAATTCGCTGAATTCCTTGTGTAATTAGAACGTGAACTCCCTGGAAACATTGAAATATCCAACGCAACGTAGTCCGTTCAGTTAGTTTATTGAGTTGATTTTTAACTGCGGCTTTTTGAGTTTTTAAAGTCATTCTTAGTTGTCTTTGTCCTAGATTATAAACCAATAGACACAATCCCATTAACATCATCATTGTCTCTACTCTTTCTGGATTTTTCACAAAAAGACTATCTGCAAAAAATAAAGGATCTTTTATAAATCTAAATCCTCTTTCTGATGATTGCTGTTGTTTATATACTCTCAGAAT
>JAHCSU010000410.1 GCA_023522315.1 Nostoc sp. CCCryo 231-06 | reverse complement strand
AGACTAAATCTGACTGCTGAACTGGTAATATCTGCCTAGAATTAACAGTCAGCAGTTGCACAGTAGAGGAATATGTGTCTACTAATCTATTGGTGTAGCCTAAACTTAGCGCTTGTGTATCATAGGGTCTTAGTAAAACCAGTAGGCTAGTCAGCACTAACACCCATAGTATTCGTAGATGCATAAACCTTACATCGGCACGATAAAACCTATGTATATTTATTTTTGTAATAACTGTGTAATTACTGTTTTATAAGTTGTCCGCTGATTTTAGATTTCGTCACATAGGTTGATTTTTTAACGTCGGCTTACTTCAAGCCTATTTCATTCTAAAATGTTACGTTTTATGCTTACGAATTAATTCTTACAAAATGGGCATTTTTGAGGGGTAGGTTCGTTGCTAAATTAATTATTGTTTTTCCCAAAAAGATTCGTAAAAACAGCCCTAAAAATAGAATGAAATTTTTCTTTGACAATGCTACGAAAACCCCTCTCTGGAAAAATTTACGTTTAGTCATCTGTTCATAGTTCTATATTCCTAGAGACGTAGCTCAAAAACAAGTCTAAGGATAGATTGATATTATATTTGTTCTCCGAAAGTATCCTCCCTTCGTAGCAAACTGGTTATAATTATTTTCCATCTCTCTCAGAAATCTAATTCTCATATACACAGCATTTATATGGGACGTGTTCGTTCTAAATCTGACCTACCTACAAAAATCTGTCCGGTATGTCAACGTCCTTTCACATGGCGTAAAAAGTGGCAAGATTGTTGGGACGATGTGAAATACTGCTCAGAACGTTGTCGTCGTCGCCGTTCTGAAGCTCAAAATGAAACTAACCGCAACACAGACGCAAATAGCGCAAGAGATTAATGGAGTCACAGGTGCAACCTAAATTAATTATTCATGGCGGGGCTGGTAGTTCTCTCCACGGTAAAGGCGGATTGGAGGCGGTGCGCCGATCGCTCCATACAGTAATAGAAGAAGTCTATTCTCTGCTATTATGCGGAGCAACTGCCTCTGAGGCGGTGGTGCATGGTTGCCAAATGCTTGAAGATAACCCCCGCTTTAATGCTGGTACTGGTTCGGTACTACAATCTGATGGGCAAATCCGCATGAGTGCTTCTCTGATGGATGGCGCATTAGAGCGGTTTAGTGGTGTAATTAATATTTCGCGGGTGAAAAATCCCATTGAGTTGGCACAATTTTTACAAAATTCACCAGACCGAGTGCTATCAGATTTCGGTTCGGCTGAATTGGCGCGGGAAATGCAAATTCCCAGCTATAACGCTTTAACTGATTTGCGGTTACAAGAGTGGATACAAGAGCGCCAGGATAATTTTAAAAGCGCAATGGCTGGCGTGGTAGCAGAACCCGAACTAGTAGAAACTAGCAATGCCGGACGCGGCACCATCGGTGTGGTAGCTTTAGATGCATCTGGCAGGCTAGCTGCTGGTACTTCTACTGGTGGTAAAGGCTTTGAGCGGATTGGTAGGGTAAGTGATTCTGCGATGCCAGCAGGTAATTATGCTACTAGTAATGCTGGTGTTAGCTGTACTGGCATTGGCGAAGATATCATTGATGAGTGTCTAGCTCCCCGGATTGTAGTACGTGTCACTGATGGGATGTCCCTGAAGGAGGCTATGCAGCGATCCTTTGGAGAAGCGCACCAGAACAAACGGGATTTGGGAGCGATCGCTTTAGATGTCAGTGGAGCGATCGCTTGGGGAAAAACTAGCGAAATCTTACTCGCCGCCTACCACGACGGCGAAAAAATTGGCGACACCTTGGAATGGACTGACAACGAACTGATCGGCTATTGCTGAATCAGTTCCAGCGCTTCGGCTAAAGTTTCTTGCTGGTCAACCATTGCGGCCAATTCTTGGGCTTCATAACGCCCTTCAAAAGCTTCTAGCGCCGCTCTTTTCAGTGCGACTTGATATCCTTGTTGCAGAATGTCCATTAATTCTGCTTGATTCAAGTAAAAACCACCTGATTTGCGGCGCTTGTTTATTTTGTTGATTTCACTGACTGTATTTTCTATCGAAACATCCCAAGAGCGAGTAGAACGTTTTTCGGCCTTTTGTTTAAGTGAACTACCCCGCCGTAAGACGGACTGGGCTTCCCAATTCATCAGGAATAGCCTCCAGAACTTCGTAGTTCTATTGGTCTTACATTCCCTCCTCTTGTCAGGAGTCCTGGTTCCCAAGACCCAAATCTTCTTCTTCTCCAAAGGGGAGACGCCAAGGGCGATGCAACATGTACCTGTTAGCTTGGTTTTCGCTTATGGCATTGATGGTCAAGATGATACTTAGTCTACCAGAAAAGGTGATTCGTTATACATCTGGAATCCTCACTCCGTGACGCTCCGCGAACATCACCCGCTCACAATCCCCATCTTAGGAGTACCTTGTTCGCGTTAGCGTCTGTCTGCGACACGCTGCGCGTAGCTTGCTTCCCCGGAGGGGTACGCAGAGAAGATGGGGACTTCCGCGAAAAGTTAAATGGATGAGCAGAATTACACCATAACTATCAATTTTATTGATTTTGTCACCGAGGCTCATTTCTTCTAACTCATCCACCAACAGCAGCGCCTCATGGATTTTGCCTTGTTCTAGAAGTTGCCTAAGTTCTAGCAGTTCTTCCATACTAAATTGTGTTTGTCTTGCTCTGATAACTCAAATGGGACAAGCTAATCCACCATGAGATTGCTCAACCTGCACCTTCTGCTAATTCACCTCAAAAACAGCGCGTGGCAATCCTGACTGGCGAATAATAGATCGTAAAGTGCGGACACGAAGCTCGTCATAATTAGGAACAGGAACAGTTATAGTTGAGTTTTCTGTTTGCTGCTGCATGATAATATGGCTACCGGGCTGGCGTACTTGCACAAAGCCATACATCTCTCAAATTTGACAGACTTCCTCACCCGAAAGAACGCGCAGCTTACCCAACACTTACCTCTAGGCGCGTAATAAAGACTTCTGTAATTAGCCGATCTTGGACTTCAGAGGAGTCAGCTGTCTCAAAAAATAATTCTAATGCCTCAACCAAATTACTGCGTGCTTCTTCGATGGTGTTACCTTGGCTAGCAATATCTAATTCTGGACAAAGCGATACATAGCCGTTTTTCTCGCGCTCAATAATCGCGGTAAATTGTTTTGTTTTCCTCATTTTTTACATCTATTTGAATCAGCTAATCTGATGATTTAATTATCGCTTTACTGGCTTTTCTTGCGCCAAGCTGGTTTCACTACCTGACGACTACGGGCAATCACTAGAGAATCATCAGGCACATCTTCTGTGACTGTAGAACCAGCTGCGATGTAGACATCATCACCCAAGGTGATTGGAGCCACTAAAACGCTATTGGCTCCAGTTTTTGTGCGATCGCCTATTTTAGTACGGTGTTTCTTCACGCCATCATAATTGGCAGTAATTGTACCGGCACCAATATTCACCTGATTGCCGACGACGGTATCACCTATATACGACAAATGTTTTGCATTCGTGCGATCGCCTAATTGAGTATTTTTCAATTCCACAAAATTCCCCACACGGCAACCAGCACCCACCTCTACCTGACCGCGCAAATGAGCATAAGGGCCAATTCTGCTTCCCGCCTGTACACTACTATGTGTTACTACTGAATACTGCACTGTGACATTTTCAGACAAGTGGCTATTTTCAATTAAACTTCCCGGGCCAATGTGACTTCCTGTTTCAATCACCGTATTTCCCCGCAGGTGAGTTTGGGGTTCAATAATTACATCCGCCTGTAATTCCACTGTTTCATCAATGGTGATGCTTGTGGGGTCGATGAGAGTGACACCCGCTAGCATCCATTTTTCCTTGACTCGCCTTTGCAAAATCTCGTAGGCTGTTGCCAATTGCAAGCGATCGTTAATGCCGAGAATTTCTTGGTAATCTTCCACATCCACTGCCATAACTTTTCCCACTTGAGTCACAGCATCAGTGAGATAGTATTCTTTTTGAGCATTGTTTGCTTGTAGGTGGGGAAGCACCTTTGCCAAATCGGGCCAGCGAAAGCAGTAAACTCCAGCGTTAATCCGGTGATTTTGTCTTTGAGCAGCATTACAATCTTTGTGTTCGACCATTTGCTGCACAATATTTTCATTGTTACAAAAAACTCGCCCGTAGCCCGTGGGGTCGGGTAGGTTTGAGGTCAGAATAGTGGCGGCATTCTGATTTCGGGCGTGAGTTTGTAACATCTGCTTGAGGGTTTCGCTACGTATCAACGGTAAATCGCCGTTAAGTATCAACAAATCACCAGTGTAGTCTTCTAAGTGAGGAAGTAATTGCTGGATGGCATGACCTGTCCCTAGTTGCATAGTCTGTTCAACAAACTCCAAACTGGGAATTGAATGCATGGCGGTTTGCACTTCCTCGGATTGATACCCTACAATCACGATTCGCCGTGAGGGCGAAAGTGGTTCTACACTTTCGAGAACTCTCTCGACTAGCGATCGCCCACCCAAAGAATGTAAAACCTTGGGTAAGCGTGATTTCATCCGTGTGCCGCGTCCCGCCGCTAGAATTGCTACAACTACCATAATTAGCTATCAGCTATCAGTGAAATTATGATTAATGCTGTTGGTACTTTAAAATATCGGCTCAAATCATACCAGCTAATCATAGAAGACTGAAATATACAATGAGTCAGGATTATACCAATTTTCGCCGATCGCGGCAGGTACAAAATTTTTTACTCTCTACTCTTTTTCATGACAGGAGAGAATAAACTCGGCAAATTGCTGCATTAGTTTGGGATTACGCCAACCAGAATCAGTTTCTTCTTGCATCACTGAAAGTGCTTCTACTGAAGTCAAAGCTTTTTTGTAAGGTCGTTCGCTCCTTAGGGCATCGTAAATATCAATTAACTGAAATACTTGCGCCAGGTAGGGAATATCATCCTCCTTGAGTCCATCAGGGTAGCCTGAGCCATCCCAGCGTTCATGGTGATGACGAATAATCGGAATTACACCGCGCATACTGCGTAGTCGCTGGCAGATTTTTTCTCCAATCAAAACATGCTGCCGCATGATCTGCCAATCTTCGGGCGTGAGTTTGCCTTTTTTCAGCAGCACTGCATCGGGAATACCCACTTTACCAATATCGTGGAGATAACCACCCCACATCAAATCTCGAATTTGGTAACGTGAAAAGTTGAGGTATTCACCAAAAGCTTGTCCCAGTTTTTCCAAGCGCTCACAATGGTTGCCTGTATTGGGATCGCGGCTTTCAATCGACATGGCAATAGAAAATAGTACTTGTTCGGCATGTTCTAAATCTTCGTTCAGACGCTTCTGCCGCACTAAGGACTTTACACGCGCCGCCAATTCCACACGATCAAAGGGTTTGGTGAGAAAATCATCTGCCCCAACTTCAATTCCCCGAATCCGCGATTGCCTGTCATTTAGGGCCGTAATAAAAATCACCGGGATTAGCCTAGTCTGCTCATCCTGCTTCAGAAATTGGCACACTTCAAATCCATCCATTCCTGGCATCATCACATCCAGCAAAATCAAATCTGGTTGTTTTTGAGTTACCAACTCTACAACAATGGAACCACTATCCGCCTCAATTACTTCGTATCCTTCCATCCCCAAGAGGGAAACAGCAGTCATGCGACTGGCAGCATGATCGTCAACTACTAAAACCTTCGGCGGATCTAAATCAAATCCATTCACTTTAGAACCTTTAGCTTGTAGTGTTCTAGAGACCAATGAATCATCACCACAATTAACATCAACTTTTATCCAAGAAGACACTGCTTGACTATGTTCAAGCATAAGCTCTTCTTGAGATAAGCCTAAAGAATAAGCCTCCAGATTATTTTGCGATCCTACGGCATGATTTGAACCTTGCATAAGTTAACAGTGTCAGATTTCAAAAAAAATTTAAGATTCGATTGGATCTAAGCCAGAGTTTTCATAGAGATTATGCATGATGTCAAGCTGCCTATCTGAGTTTTTCGCAGCATATATTTTTTATGTTACGAACAAGGTGTATTTTCTTGCCAAACTTTTTGCTTCTAATACCAGTATGATGAATTGGCACAAATGTTAAATCAGGCTTTTTACGGAGATTTTTTAACCTAGCGGCATCACAAAGCCTTGTCAAAGCTTGCTTTCTATCGAAATATCGGAACGTAAAAGATAATTTACTTTCGGGAATGCTAGGCGATCGCATTTCTAAATTACGTATACTCAAAGTTGCCATAGTTACTTAGTATTAGTTCCTTAATCCAACCTACCAGCGATCGCTAGGCTTCGGTACAAAAGATGATAAAGTCATCATTGGTAACGTCATCCTACTCGACAAAGACCTGATTCGTCCGCGATCGCAACTGATAACCCAGTTGCGTAAGTCCTCTAAATAATGCCTAATTTCCAATGCCCAATTCCAAATTTGTTGTTTCGCCAGCTTGGCTATTTGAACATCTAGAAGATCCGCAAGTTGTTATTGTGGATTGTCGCTTTTCTTTAGCCGATCCACTACTTGGACAACAACAGTACGAAACAAGCCATATACAGGGGTCATACTACCTAGATTTGAATCAGGATCTTTCCAGTCCAGTGAGTAAACATGGCGGGAGACATCCTTTACCTAAGCCTAATGATATAGCTAACAAATTGGCAGCGACTGGGGTAAATTACCAAAAAAGTTTAGTTGTAGCTTATGATGATTCGCGCTTTGCCTTTGCAGCTCGTCTATGGTGGCTGTTGCGCTATCTAGGGCATGAGCAAGTAGCAGTACTGGATGGAGGCTTTGCTGGATGGCAAAAAGCTGGATATTCTGTTACAGATGTTATTCCTCCCCCCCGAATGGGTACGTTTGTAGCTCAAGTACAAACAGAAAAGGTGGTAGATATTACAGCCGTGAAAAGCCGGAAAGATAGCCACGAGGTAGTATTGGTAGATTCAAGAGAGAGCGATCGCTACCGAGGTGAACGAGAGCCAATTGATATAATTGCCGGACATATTCCCGGTGCAGTCAACTATCCTTGGCAAGAAGTTACAGACTCTTCCGGTTACCTACTGCCTCAAGCAGAACAACGCCGTCGCTGGGAACAGCTAGAAACAGCCGAAGAAATTTTGGTTTATTGCGGTTCTGGCGTTACTGCTTGCGTAAATTTAATTTCTTTAGAATTAGCTGGCATTAGCAAGGGTAAACTTTATGCTGGTAGCTGGAGTGATTGGATTAGTTATATGTAGTCATTGGTCATTAGTCATTAGTCATTTGTTATTGGTTTTTTACAAAGGACAAATGACAAAGAACAAATTTCAAAACCGACCTAATTGCAAACTGTAATTAATACTGAAGAACCAGCCATCAAAATCAATGTTTTCTGCGGTTGAACTACCTAAATTCACTCCAGCCTGCACATTCATATTACTGGTATCAGATATTCGGTAATTTAAGTGCCCGAATAGCCGATGAAATTGGTCTTCTCGATCGCGCTGTGTAAAGTCCGAAAAGTTCACCTGGTAGTCGATACCAACCTGAAGAGGCTTTTGCAAGTAGTAGTTCAGAGACACCCAAAAGGAATTGATTATCCGATCGCGACTTTGGAGATCAGCAAAATTTACACTCAATTCGTAAAAGCTATTTAGTATTAATTTTGAAGTTAGGGGATCTCGCCGTCCTAAAGACACTTGCAAAGAATTCTCATTTAAAAAGCGATCGCCTGCTTTGAAGCTATCTAGGCGATCGCTGTTATTGGCGTAAAATAACTGTTGATTGCTCCAACTAACTTCTCCATACATTCGCTGCGATAGCTGCTGGTAAATACTGAGATTAAATCTTACTTGATTGTAAACGTATTGTGACTGATTGATATAACGAATGAGATTGCCATCAATTGAGCCGTTTAAATAAGTCTTAGCTCCCAAAGGGAAATATGCAGAAGCTAACGTCAGTCCAGAAATAATTAAACCATCTTCTATAGGAATATCCTGTGAAGAAAAAATATTACTTGTCTGGAAGTAGCCTACACGCCCTTGTAGATAGCCTATAGGTTTAAACTGAGGTTCTTCTATTGGTGGAAAAGTAGGCTGTTCTAAGGGTCGTAACCGCACCCGCAACCCCAATTCGCGATCGCTATCAGATTCCGGTGGCTGTTTTGGCAATTGTAGCAGCTGTATTAGCCTCTCTAGCCTTTGGGACTGATTTATCTCAGGTGCATTCAACAGTTCCTCTTTTGAGTCTGGAGGAGATGTAGGCAAATCACTTGGCTGCAATTCTAGCTGTGGCGGGTCATTTTGCTTTTGAATATCCCCAGGTTCTTCGGTTGTGTCTGGAGCTTGAGTAGTTTCGGGTGTTTGCTGCGCCAGCTTTAACGAAGAGGCAGGGGGAAGGGGGCTATTAGCTGGGGTAAATAACCCCTTCCTCCTATCATGGAGCGGAGCGGAACATGAGTCTGAACCCCCCACTTCTATTAACTGGTTGTCGTACCCTACGGGAAGCTGGCGCAACAGGTGGGGTCGAATCCCTGTATTTACTATCTCCCCAACTAAGAGCTTCCTGCTCCCTTGCCTCTTTTTCAACGGCATCTGCGAGTTTAAAGGATGCGACTTACTGGACTGCTTGCACAAAGAGTTAATTACCTCTTGCTCCAAATTCTGACATAGCTGATAATTTACCTGTGTGCTTGCTAAATTTTTAGAATGCCAAATATCTGTATTTGTAGATTCTGCCGCATCTACTCTAATGCAACACCAGCTTCCACCACTGGAAGCTAACAAAATACAAAAAAACAAATTCTTCCAGTTTTTCAGTCGCATCTATTAGATTGCGTTGATCGCCTTTAGCAAATGTAGACCCACAAGCCGTATCGGGAGTTCCGACTCAGAATATACAATTGAGTACATCTATCTTAGCTTTGTAGGTAGATACTGAAACTACAAATTTAAATTGCTGCTTTTCGGATTTCTCCTCAGATTATTTTGCAAAACTGAGATGATCAGATACAGTTACAGTTTATGCTCAAATTTAGTGAAATACAGGCAGTGAGTCATTTTAGAACAGATCCCTAACAACTTTTTGTCCCTGTAGCTGATCTGATGAAAATGGATTATCTGTAAAGTACTGCTCATTTAATTGTTGATATCAAGCAAGTAGTAACCTTGAAATCTGCCGCAGGCTTTCTTGTATTTAATGCCAGTTTTATAAAAAAACTTAATCAACTAAACACATAATTTATTTGTTGTGTATTTTATTTATTAAATGTAGGCTAAAGTACAGATAAATTTAATAAATAAACTCGCTATAAAAATTATCAGCAGCTTAAACTTTAAATTTTTTGGTATTAGTTGAAAATCACAAGTTCTCAAACTATGTTTTATAAATCCTTTCCATTGTTAGTAATTGGTTTATGGGGAGTTATGGTATTGCCTTTGCCAAATAAAGTAAATGCCATAACTCCTCTAACGCGAGCGGAGATTCAAGACCTCCGCAACATGGTACAACTGATACCCAAAGATAAACTCAAGAAACGTCCTGCACGCAAATTAGATGCAATGACTCCTGGGGACGGTCTGTCAACTGGTCGAGCTTCTTTAGCAGATTTGCGTTTCAATGATGGCTCTTTGGCACGAGTTGGAGAACAGGCGTTATTTCAATTTTTGCCGAAGACTCGTGACTTTAAACTGTCAAATGGGACTGTGTTGCTGCTCATCCCACCAGGAAGGGGGCAAACACGTATACAAACGCCAAGTGCAGCAGCAGCAATTCGTGGTTCAGCATTATTTGTACGCTACGACCAACAAACAGATACCACAATTGTGGGTGCCCTGACAAATAGCGGCATTGAAGTTTCTAACAAGGAAGGTTCTGAAACTAAGGTGCTGGAAGCAGGACAGATGATAATTCTAATTAAAGGGGAATTTCAGAGCTTATATGATTTTGATCTGAGAAATTTTTATGAAACGAGCGAACTGGTTCGGGAACTTGATTTGAACAGGCAAAGTCCTGTGCCTACACCAGATCCAGCAATCACCAGTGTTCAAGCCGAAACTACTGCGGCTTTGGAAGCACAGCCATCGATAAAAGGCGAGGGAGTAATTGAAATGCGGCTAACTCGTCCTAATAGCCCAACTGAGACAACACCCGTAACCTCAGCTGAAAAATCACCCAACACCTCAACTGAGACAACATCTGTAACCTCAACTGAGAAATCAACTAACACCCCAACAGAGCCAACGCCTGTAACCCCAACAGAGCCAACACCCGTAACCCCAACTGAGCTTCCAAGCACATAAAAACTGCTAACAGGGGTACAAGATGTTCTGCGAATGCCGAAGGCGGTTGGTTTTGTCATAATTTTAATTTTGCGTACTATGGGACTTAGCTGCTCCAACGCAGTAGTACAAGAACCATGACCAAGAATTTTAGTTACTGCCTCTACAGGAACCAAAGCAAAAAGTGATATTCCCTACGACGAGAGAACATCTGCTAACGCTAGATTAAATCAAGGACAGGACTTACACAGGGTTCACCGGATATCCTTATATAGTTCAATGACGTTTTCTGTGTAAGTTTCCAGGAACTGATTTATTGCTAAAGAGAACATAAATTTATGACTTTTGATTACGACCTGTTTGTAATTGGTGCGGGTTCTGGAGGTTTGGCGGCTTCTAAACGGGCGGCTAGCTATGGGGCCAAAGTGGCGATCGCAGAATATGATTTAGTTGGTGGTACTTGTGTGATTCGGGGTTGCATTCCCAAAAAACTCATGGTCTATGGCTCTCACTTTCCCGCACTGTTCAGTGAAGCTTCAGGCTATGGCTGGAAAGTAGGTAATGCCGAGTTAGACTGGGAATATTTCATTACATCTATAGATAAGGAAGTGCGGCGACTGTCGCAACTACATATCAGCTTTTTAGAAAAAGCGGGAGTGGAACTAATTTCTGGTCGCGCCACATTGGTAGACCCACATACAGTAGAAGTTGAAGGGCGCAAAATTACAGCAGATAAAATTTTAATTGCTGTTGGTGGGCGTCCCGTCAAGCCAGATTTACCAGGGATGGAATATGGCATTACTTCTAACGAAATCTTTCATCTAAAAGAACAACCAAAACACATCGTCATTCTCGGCGCTGGTTATATTGGCACAGAATTTGCCTGTATCATGCGTGGTTTGGGTTCTGAGGTTACACAAATTACCAGAGGTGAAAAGATTTTGAAGGGGTTCGATGAGGACATCCGTACAGAAATTGAAGAGGGGATGACGAACCACGGAATTCGGCTGATTAAGAATAATGTGGTAAAAACAATTGAACGCGTGTCGGAAGGTTTTAAACTGACTTTATCAGGGGAAGACCAAGAACCATTAATTGCCGACGTGTTTTTAGTTGCGACTGGACGAACTCCCAATGTAGATGGACTAGGTTTAGAAAACGCTGGGGTTGATGTTGTCGCTACTTCTATAGATGGGCCAGCATACAATACCACAAATGCGATCGCAGTCAATGAATATAGTCAAACTAATCAACCGAATATTTTTGCCGTTGGCGATGTCACAGACCGAATCAATTTAACTCCCGTCGCCATTGGCGAAGGTCGCGCCTTCGCTGATAGTGAATTCGGCAATAACCGCCGCGAATTCAGTCACGAAACTGTTCCCACAGCCATATTTTCTACCCCAGAAGCCGCTACAGTCGGCTGGACAGAAGCCGCAGCACGGGAAAAACTCGGTGATGCCGTCAAAATTTTTCACACTCGCTTTCGCCCCATGTATCATAGTTTGACTGGTAAGCAAGAAAAAATAATGATGAAGTTGGTGGTTGATAGCAACACTGACAAAGTGCTAGGCGCTCACATGGTGGGTGAACATGCTGGCGAGATCATTCAAGGTGTAGCGATCGCTGTCAAGATGGGCGCAACTAAAAAAGACTTTGACGCCACCGTTGGTATCCATCCCTCCGCAGCCGAAGAATTTGTCACAATGCGGTAATAACAAAGAGTTAGGAGTTAAGAGTTATAAGTTATGAGTTGAAAAAAAACTCATAATTTAAAATTCTTAACAGACGCGATGAATCGCGTCTCTACTCCTAACTCTTGTACAGACGCGATTCATCGCGTCTCCTAAAGCTTTGCAATATATATATCTTCACGGTTTTGCTTCCAGTCCTAATTCTGCCAAAGCGCGGGATATAGGCGATCGCTTTGCCCAAATTCACACAAATCTTAAAATTCCCGATCTAAATGCTGGCGATTTTTCGCAGTTAACAATCACTCGTCAGATTACCCAAGTTGCCGCAGAATTCAGTAATAATTCTACGCCAGTCACGCTCATTGGCTCAAGTTTAGGCGGCTTAACCGCTGCCCACTTGGGACAACAATATTTACAAATACAACGTCTTGTGCTATTAGCACCAGCTTTTGAGTTTTTATCCCATTGGTTATCCAAGTTAGCCGATGAAGAAGTACAACAGTGGCAGCAAGAAAAATATATCATGGTCTACCACTATGGGGAGCAGCGAAAGCTTCCCTTAAGTTACGATTTTGTTATAGATGCTGCCCAATACCAAGAGGAGTTTTTGCAACGTCCTATCCCCACATTGATTTTGCATGGAAAAAACGATGAAGTCATCCCCATCAAAGCCAGTCGTAACTTTGGGCGTTTGCGTCCTTGGGTAAAGTTAGTCGAACTCGACAGTGACCACGCCTTGGGTAATGTTATGGAAGAAATTTGGCAGGCAATTCGCCTCTTTTGCCAATTACCTTGAAGCTGTAAAATATTAGAATCTCACATAAATAATGTC
>JAHCSU010000409.1 GCA_023522315.1 Nostoc sp. CCCryo 231-06 | reverse complement strand
TGCGGCACTCCCCCGTGATTACAGAAGCCCAAACTGTACTTGGTACTCCAAGTCAGTGTGGGTAGTTCACTCCATACTTTCCCAAAAGAGGAGATATTATCAAATTAGAATTTGGAGCTACACAGCAGTTTACGGTTGATTCGATTCAACGTGCATTTGCCCTCTACACATCAGGAATGTCATTTGATGACATTGCTAGGACAATGAACAATGAACTACAACAGCAAGGGCGGGAGCAAATGGGCTACCGCCCTGTTCTGGTTATATCTCCAATTAAATACAATCGAATTGCTTCTTTAGTTTTAGTGTGTCCTATAACTAGCAAGGCAAAAGGGCTTAGTTTTGAAGTTCCACTTGTTGAGGGAATGCAAACAAAAGGAGTTGTGTTGTCTGACCAAATTAAAACACTCGATTGGAAAGCTAGAAAGGTAAAATTTGTTGAAAGTGTTTCACAAGATTTAATAGAAGAAGTACGGGCCAAGCTCGAAACATTAATTTTATAAAACTAATTTTATTTAAATTTAGGAGTGCGATCGCACCCTCAACAAGCTATGATTTAGGACTCCTATCGTTCACCTATTTCCCCCCACGATGTATACATAAGAACCCAAATTCTCATCATCTGTACCAACAATCACACCGCCTTCTGCACCGGGAACAAGTTCCATACCTTCAATTTTGTGGTAATCAGAGCGGTAAAGGGGAACAAGTTGAGGATTTTGCCGCCATACAATTTTGTTACCACGCAATCCCAGATAACCAGCGACATACACAGCTGACTGGAATGGGCCGTCATCTCCAGCATCACTTGCTGAGGTGATGTACACAATTCCTACGGGGTCTACCTTAATATCTGATATATGACGAACATTGCCAGATGGAAACGGTACTTTCAGATTGGCAGAACCTGCGAGAGTAATTTGATATTTAGCCAAGTCAAACATTCCCCAAAAAATAGTTGCTGGTTGTTTTCCTTCACCTCGATTTCCCCAAATAGCAACTAATTGGCCGTCTATATTTTGTAATCCAAATGCTTCAAAATTATTTCCTTGAATAATTCCTGGTAAATTGAATTCCTTGATAATAGAGATGGTCTTATTGGCACGATCTAACCGGATGTAATAAGCTTTTCCAGAACTACTTAAAGCGATAAAAGAGGATTTTGTTTTTTCTGGAACCGATGTTAAAGCTTCTAAGTCGATTGGCAATTCTATGTTATTCGGCCAGCTTAATGGGAAATATTCAGGTTGGTTTTTACCCTTAATGCTGATGATTGCTAAACGACCTTGGTTTTTTTGTTTGTTGTCATGGGCAATCAGAAAATCGAGCGTATTGCTTTGCTGCTTTATCAAAGCTATACCACTGATACCAAAAGGGATACCACCGCGAACCGGACGCCAATCTTGCGCCCCAACTTGCTGGGATATGAATAACAATGCACCTAAGACTACTATATTGATGATTAACCTAATAAACCGAGGCATATTGATTTAGCCAAGCTGAACGCATAAGTGATACCAATTCACGAAAACCCTGATACATATAGATTTATTGTAAGGGCATGGCATTGCCATGCCCCTACCAACGTATTTGTATCATTATTAAACTGAAAGGTATGAGTATCAATAAGAGAACTGTGTTAACCGATGCTCAATCATATCAAATACAGGCAATTGGCATCCATATCAGTGAAGTAGTATTTTGTACTTACAGTTATCAACTTACTTGCGTAATTACTTGACTCACGATAGTACTTTCTGCAAAGAAAGCAATAATTCGTTGACAGTATAGGGCTTGGACAAAAACGTATTGACACCAATAGCAGCTACTGCACTGAGCTTATTGTCAGACATAAGTCCACTGCTGGCAATAATTCTGACTTGGGGGTTGATTTTTTGCAGGGTACGGATGGCAGTTAAACCATCCAGCGAGGGCAGCATAATATCCATTAGTACGGCACTAATTTTGTCCCTATTTTTAGCGTACAGCGCGATCGCCTCAATGCCATCACTGGCAATTAGGGTTTTGTAGTTGTGAGTTTCTAGTGATGTTCTCGTAATCTCTTGAATGGCAACTTCATCATCTACAACTAGAATCAATTCTCCATGTCCTGTCTGTGGTGGCAATTCTTCTGGAGTAAGTGTTTCCATTCCTTCTACTGCTGGCAAGTAAACCTTAAAGCTAGTGCCACTTCCCGGTTCGCTATAGACGTTCACAAAACCTCCGTGGCTTTTAATTATCCCCACCACGGTGGAAAGTCCTAACCCTGTGCCTTGTCCCACATCTTTTGTGGTAAAGAATGGCTCGAAAATTCTATCTAAGATTTCTTTAGGAATCCCAGTTCCAGTATCGGAGACAGTAATCACTGTGTAAGTCCCCTCTTTGGCTTCCAGGTTCATGCGGGCATAATTTTCGTCAATCAACAGATTCTCAGCAGAGATAGTCAAACTACCGCCATTGGGCATAGCATCGCGGGCGTTAACGCAGAGGTTCATCAGCACTTGATGTAGTTGGGTGCTATCTCCAGAAACCATCCATAAATCCTGCGGTACATCAGTGCTGATTTCTATGGATTTGGGAAATGTCTCTTTGAGAATCTTGCCAAGTTCCACAATTATATGTCTGAGTTGCAAAGTGATGCGCTTGCCTTCTACACCCCGCGCAAAGGACAGCACCTGTTTGACTAAATCAGCACCGCGTCTAGCGTTAATTTCCAAAATTTCTAGTAGATGGCGAGTTCGCTCATCTGCATCAGGAAATTTGAGCGGTAGCAGTTGCGCTCCTGCCAAAATCGGTGTCAGGATATTGTTGAGGTCGTGAGCAATGCCACTAGCTAAAGTGCCAATACTTTCCAGGCGTTGGGCGCGAAACAATTGGGCTTCTAGGTGTTTTTTCTCGGTAATATCTGTGTCAACGGTGAGAATTGATTTAGGTTTCCCCTGTTCGTCGTACACCAGACTCCAGCGACTAGCTACGAGGATTTCCTTATCACTTTTAGTAAGTTTAGTTAATTCGCCCTGCCACATACCTTTACTAAGAACTTGCAATAGAGCCGCTTCAATTTCCGGGGAAGGTTCGTCATACAAAAGCTCACTAGCATTTTTGCCCCAAGCTTCTGTAGCTAGCCAGCCAAAAAGTGTTTCTGCGCCTTTGTTCCATAAAATAATTTGATTGTTTAAATCTCGCACGCAAATGGCATCTGTGGTGACATCAAGTAATGCTGCTTGTTCGCGGATTTTTTCTTCTGCCAATTTGCGTTCGCGTAGTGCAGCTTGTCGTTCGCTAATATCAATACTGGCGCACGTTACGCCCACAACTTCTTGCGACTCATTCCGCAATGGCTCAACTGTCAAATCGTAATATCGAGTTGTATCTTTGATTGTTATTGATATTTCCTCTCGCGTTCCTATGCCAGTGGTTAACACTCCACGTTTAATTGTAGTGAGCCGTTGAGCATCTTCAACTGGGATTATATCCAAGTCTTGTTTGCCTAATATTTCCTCAACAGTCAATCCATCGGAGGGATTGTAAACCCAGGTGTACCGTAACTCGCAATCTTGGTTGTAGACAAAGATGGGAGAGTTTTTCAGGGCCACCCGAAATCGTTCCTCACTCTGTCGCAGTGCGTTGTCTGCCCGTTGCCGTTCGATGGCATAACGCATGGAGCGCACTAGCAAGTCGCCAGTTACTTGCCCTTTTACCAAATAATCCTGCGCTCCTTCTTGCATTGCTCTAATTGCCAGGGTTTCATCGTCTATACCCGTCAGCACAATTATCGGAGTGGCTTTTGCTTCATGGTGAGCAATGACAAAGGTTTCCAGCCCCTGGCTATCTGGCAGCGAGAGGTCTAACAAAATTACATCAAAAAGTTCCTTAGCTAAATAGTTGAGTGCTTCTGAAAGCCGCTCAACTGGCATCAAATCAACTACAACAGTAGTAACTTCCTTTAAAAACTCCTCTAATAAAAAGACATCACCAGGGTTATCTTCTACTAACAATACTTTAATATTTCTACCTGCCATTTCCACTACTCCGGTGGCAGTTTTACGATCGCAAACCAAAAATTCTCTATTGATTGGACAATTTTAACGAATTGATCGAAATCTACTGGCTTAGTTATATAACAGTTTGCACATAAATTATAGGCTTTGAGGATGTCTTCTTCAGCTTGCGAAGTCGTCAAAATTACTACAGGAATTCGCTTGAGGTTTTCATCTCCTTTAATTTCTGCCAGTACTTCCCGCCCATCTTTTCTGGGGAGATTTAAATCGAGCAGCACAATATCTGGATGGGCTACTTTAACGTATTTGTCCTGCTTTCGCAAGAATGCCATTGCCTCCACACCATCTTCGACCACATTCAAGTGAATCGAGATTTTGCTATCTTCAAGAGCGATGCGTGTGAGTTCGGCATCGCCTGGATTGTCCTCTACCAACAAAACCTCAATAGGCATAATCCCTGTTATGATGCCCACGATTGCTTACCTGCTCTATCTGGAATTGTGAAGTAGAAAGTCGAGCCTTGTCCGAGTTTTGACTCAACCCAGATCCGGCCGCCGTGGCGTTCTATAATTTTTTTACAAATTGCCAGACCAATTCCAGTACCGGGATACTTATCTCTACCGTGCAAGCGCTGAAAAATTATAAAAATACGTTCTGCATACTGGGATTCCAAACCAATCCCATTATCGCGCACCCAGAACAAGCATTCATCTACCGACGGGATAACATTTAAACTTTCCCCGTTTAAATTTCCATCTGGTTTCGCTACCCCGATGTGAATTCGTGGCTGCTGATGATGGCAAAATCTGATCGCATTGCCAATCAGGTTTTGAAATACTTGTATCAGTTGGGTAGCATCAGCCATTACTTCAGGTAGAGGATCATGAGTGACAATTGCTTTACTATCCTGGATAGCAATTTGAAGATTAGCGATCGCTTGTTCTAAGACAACACTACAATTTACTCGCATAAAGGGCTGTCCACGGCTGCTAACGCGAGAATAATTCAACAAATCATTGATTAGGGTCTGCATCCGCCGGGCCCCATCTACTGCATAGTTGATAAACTGATCGGCATTAGCATCGAGTTGATTTTTGTATCTTCGCTCTAGTAGTTGTAAATAACTCGTTACCATCCGCAATGGCTCTTGCAAGTCATGGGAAGCCACATAGGCAAATTGTTCCAATTCTGCATTGGAACGGGCGAGTTCTTGACTTTGCTGGGTTTCTTTTTGTAATAGTTGCGCTTGAGATAAAGCAATCCCAATTTGATTAGCTAATTGCTCTAACAACTCCGTCTCAAAGTTATTCCACTGTCGAGGTGCAGCACACTGATGAGCCACTAACAAGCCCCAAAGTCCTTGTCTGACGAGAATCGGGACTACGAGGTTAGCTTTGGCGGCAAACTGCTGAATAAATTTTCGATGGCAGGGGTGAACATGAGCAGCTTCAATGTCGTCAATTGTACTGACTCTTCCCAGGCGATATCTTTCTAAGTATTGTTCTTTAAAGCAGGTATCGAGCAGATTTTTTCCTAGAATTACCGGCCAACCAGGCAACACTGCCTCTTGCACCACTGTTCCCGAACCATCAGTCTCCAGTTGAAAAATAAAAACTCGATCAGCTTGTAGTAATTTTTGCACTTCAGTAACCGCAGTCTGGAGAATTTCATCTATTTGTAAAGATTCTCGAATTTTCAGGGTGATTTCTGCAAATAATTGCGATCGCAAATTCTGCCGCTTTAATTCCTCATCTGCCTGCTTACGATCTGTGATATCAGTATAAGAACCCACCATCCGCACTATATCACCCAATGCGTCCCAAAGTGCCTGTCCTCGATCTAGAATCCATTTATAGCTGCCGTCTTGGCACTGGACTCGATATTCACAGACGTAAAACGGTGTTTTCTTGGCAAAGTGGTCATGGAAGGCTTGAAGTACCAAATCTCGCTCATCGGAGTGGATTCGTTTTATCCATTCATCCCAACCGTTGGAAACTTCGTGGTCTTTATAACCGAGCATTTCCTTCCACCGAGTTGAGAAGAACACTTCATTAGTCTTAAGGTTCCAATCCCAAATACCATCATTATTACCATGTAATGCTAATTGCCAACGTTCTTCACTCTCTCGTAGTGCTTCTGCTGTTCGCCGCCGTTCAGTAACGTCTTGGAAATAAATAGACAAGCCATCTTTTGCAGGATAAGCGTGGACTTGAAGCCAGCAGTTTAGTGAAGGATAAAACTCCTCAAATTCCACACTCACCTGTTCTAAGATTGCTCTGTGATACTCACGATGGAACCTTGTGTCTATGAGTTCTGGAAATATCTCCCAGATGCTTTTATCCAATAATTCATTCTGGGTTTTTTGCAACAGTAATTCTGCTTGACCATTAATGTAGGTGAATCGCCACTTTTTATCTAAGGCAAAAAACGCATCAGTGATGCTTTCGAGCAAATTAGCAATGCGGATTCTGGCAGCTTCAGACTCGGCGTGTGCTGCTTGCTCATACGCCACGAGCTTCTCGGTAACTTGAGATACCTCACTTACATGACGCCTGAGTTCTAATTGGTCGATTACCAAGCGGCTCAGAGCTACAAGCGCCTCCACTTGTTTTTGGCTCAATTCTTTTGGGGCTTGGTCAATTACACACAGAGTTCCCAGCATATCTCCCTTGGGAGTAATTAGGGGTACACCTGCATAAAACCGTATATATGGATAGCCAGTTACTACCGCATTATTTGCTAATGTTTCATCAGCTAGGGTGTCAGGAATCACTACAACATTACGCCGCTCTTGGCAAAGGTAAGATAACCCAATACACCGGGGCATTTCTGATATATCTAAACCTACTTTTGCCTTAAACCATTGACGGTTTTCATCAATGAAATTTACCAAGGATATGGACGTACCACAAATAAATGCCGCCAACTTAGCAAGATTGTCGTAAGCTTCTTCCGGTTCGGTGTCAAGAATTTGATACTGGCGGAGGGCTTCTAGCCTTTTCACTTCTGTATCAATTTGTCCAGCTTTCATTAACTTTTCTTAATAAATACTGATGTTTAGTAGAAAGTTATTCCCTGTCCCCGCCGCAAAGTTATTGCGTAGGCGTAGCCCGTCGTAGACATTGCGCTAATCCTAGTGTAAACAAATTTAGTTTGCATGATGAGATTCAATTGTTGCAGACTATCTACTATTAAAACCTCAAAGAGTCCTGACGGACATCCCTCTCGTTACTAAGGCTACTGTGTACACACAAGTTTTTTAGAGTTACTGCGTAACGTAGAGTAAGTTAATTTTTGCAGGTCGATGCAACAAAGGTGCAGGTCGATGCAACAAAGGTGCAGGTCGATGCAACAAAGGTGCAGGTCAATGCAACAAAGGTGCAGGTCAATGCAACAAAGGTGCAGGTCAAGAGACTTGTGTGTACACCGTAGCGTTACTAAAGAGAGGGACAGGTTTTGCTTGTGCAAAACCTTTCTTGAGGTTTCTTTGGGCTATTCGATAAACCGTGAATTGCGTCACGTTGACAGCACTACTATTAGACCTCTACCAAAACGGTTTCTCGCAGCTTGGCAATTACATCACTTAAATTACCCGTGTTTAGGCGGTAACTTAGAGGATGGGCAATCAACCGCGCCGTGCTTTCATAGAGAGTAGCAACTTCAATCAGACCATTTTCGCGTAAAGTCCGCCCTGTAGAAACTAAATCCACGATCGCTTCTGACATTCCAGTAATCGGGCCTAATTCTACTGAACCATACAACGGTACTATTTCCACAGGTAAATCTAGACTGTGGAAATATTCACGAGCGCAATTCACATATTTTGAAGCAACTCTACCATGCGCTGGTAAATCTAAAGGCGATCGGTAAGAACTGGATGCTTTTACGGCCACCGACATCCGACAATGCCCAAACTGCAAATCCACCAAGTGGGCAACTTGCGGCTGCTTCTCCCGCAGCACATCGTAACCAACAACACCCAGTTGTGCCTGACCATATTCCACATAAACAGGCACATCCTGCGCCCGCACCAATAAAGCTTTCGCAAGTCCTTTAGTGTCAGGAATTTGAAGTTGGCGAGTACCTGAATCTAAAAAAGCACTAAAATCTAATCCCACAGATTGTAGCAGGCGGATGCTATTTTTAAGGAGTTCCCCTTTTGGCAATGCAACAGTTAGCATTCTTTTTTTAATATCCTTGGCGTTCTAGCAGTTGAATAATATTGAGAATATCTCTATATGCTTACCACAAGCAGCATGAGAATTTTATTAGTTGATGATGAAGTTGAACTAACTGAACCCTTGAGTCGCTTATTAACTCGTGAGGGTTACATTGTGGATGCCGCTTACGATGGGACAAGTGGCAACGAACATGCACAAGCTGGCAGTTATGACCTACTAATTTTAGATTGGATGCTCCCAGGAAAAACGGGGTTAGAAATTTGTCAGCAATTGCGACGCCAAGGCAAAACCACTCCCGTGCTGTTTCTCACAGCCAAGGATACTCTAGATGACCGCGTACAAGGTTTAGATGCTGGTGCGGATGACTATTTGGTTAAACCTTTTGAACTGCGGGAATTATTAGCCAGAGTCCGTGCTTTATTGCGTCGTTCGGGTTCCCAAACTTATGGAACCACCACCGGACGTTTAACTGTCGCTGATTTAGAACTCGATTGTGAAAATCAAGTAGCCTATCGCCAAGGACGAATAATTGAGCTATCGCAAAAAGAAAGCCAGTTGCTGCAATACTTTATGGAACACACTGGACAACTAATGATTCATGCCCAGATTATGGAAAATTTGTGGCAAGAGGAAGAACAACCCAGTAGTAATGTGATTGCGGCATTAATTCGTTTGCTGCGCCGTAAGATTGAGGTAGGTAAAGAAACTACACTGATTCACACAGTCTACGGCAAAGGCTATCGTTTCGGTGCTTCCTCAGTGGAGTCAGTTTAGCGAAGAAATTTTTCTTAAACCCTAATTTTTAGAGAAAACAATGGTCATCAGCCTGAAAGAACTTTTAGACGACCCAGAACTTGCAGATATTGATGATCCAGAGGAAAAATTTGTCACTAGTGGGGTAAGCTGGCAAATGTATGAAGCTTTATTAGCCAAACTAGAAGATAATTCTCATTACCGTGTCACCTATTTGGATGAAATCTTAGAAATTGTGTCACCGTCTATCAGACATGAAAATATCAAAAAACGTTTGGCTATTTTGCTTATCGCTATCTCTACTTAAAGCGAATTCGATTCAGCCCAATGGCGAGTTCTACAATTAAAAAACAACTTAAGCAAGCTGGGGTTGAACCAGATGAATGCTACTCTATTTACGAGAAGAAAAATATCCCAGACTTAGCTATAGAGGTAAACATCACCAGTGCAAGCATTGATAAATTAGAAATTTATCGCCGTTTGGCAGTTGCTGAAGTTTGGATTTGGCAATTCAATACTTCGACTACGCTCAGTAACCATCGACTCAAACTTTATCACTTACGAGAAGAAACACCATCTGAGTTTTTAGATACTTACGGCTACGAACAGATTACCTCAAGTGAATTATTGCCGGAACTAAATATTGCTTTATTAGAACAATGCATCCAGATTTCAGATGAAATTCAAGCCATTGATGAATTTGAACAAGGTGCGTAAGTCTTGAGAAAACTCTCCCGTTCCTTGTTCCTAAAAATATATGACATAATAATTAATAGAATTAAGACAACTACTAAAGGATAGCGATCGCTGTTTTGATGGCGTTCTGCATGGGTAGTTTATACCAAGATTATAAAAGCACAAAATCCTCTAAAAACTATCATTCAATAATGTTTCTACATCATTAGGAAAAGGACAATCATCAGGAAATTTTGTTTCATATTCCTTACTCATGTTTTTATGTGCATTTTTATAACATTCATCACAGATAGTTAAGAAATAATTACGCAGGCTAGGGGAATCTCGAAGAATACGACTTAATTCCTGTTGTGTGCGGCTAATTGTTGCTTCCCAACCGCCATAACATTCTGGTAAATTTACATAATTCCGTTTTAAGGCGTGTTCAAATAAAGTTGTCAAACGACTTTCTAATTCTCGTCTATCTCTCCTCCCCAATCCTTCTATCTCCTCAATTAAGTTTTCCCAGTCTACATTGCTATAGTCTTGGGATTTTAAACTATTGACAGTCTGCTCAATCCATAATGCAAAGTCTGTTACATAGAGAGTTTTTACTGGTGATTGAGTCATAAAAAACTTTAGAGTGCTTTAGCAATAGTTTAACCCTTGGGTTTAACAAAATCTGCTGGATAAATTGCACCGTACCTATTCGTTAGACCAATCCTGCGGTGCGTCAACAGTCCCTGCGATCGCTTCCAGCACATCCCAAGCATCCCCGGATGATGATTAGGACTTACGCAAAAGTACACGCTGTAGGGGCAATTCATGAATTGCCCCTACGTGAAAATAAGGGTTTCAGCTATTATTCGCGTAAGTCCTGATAATGTTTCCTTGAACTCTTGAATGCCGTAAATTGGCAGAAATCCAATACTGCTCGGTTAAGAAAAATAGTAGCATGGGTTAGCGAAGCGCCTAACCCACCATTAATTAAGTCATTCAGAGGTTTTCGCACCCCACAAAAGGGCGATCGCACTACTTATTATAACCTTCATTATTTTGCCACTTTTTATTCAACTCATTGACAGCATCTTGTGCCTTACTCTCTCCTAACGGAACTTCAAAAAAGTCAACAGCAACAAAATTTGGAAGCTGCTTGGCTGTCTTCCAGCATTGATTATCTATTCTGTCCATAATTTTGTCATAGTGATTATCAATAGCTGCTGTGATCACAGTAGGAATATCTCTATAATGATTGAAAACAAACAATTTGGGGTAATCAGCATCTATATACTCACCGTCATTCCATCTTGAAGGACAATCCCATTTGTTACCTAAACCACCAAGGCTCCAGTAGTTTTCTTTTGTGTAATCCCAGCCGTAAGATACATAATTACTTCCTCTTTTTTTCAGATCATTGCTAAAAATAATTACGCGCTTGTCCCAAGCAATCAGATCGGATAACAGAGGCCATTGTTTTTTTTCTTTTACCTTCCAATTTGAATCATTGTCAGGGTTGTATATTCGTTGTAAAAATTTTTGACCATCTCGACCTTCTTTTGTTTCGTTGTCAGCTATGAATTTGAATTCTGCCTCTAGCTGCTCGACTGTAGTGTAATCTTCTAAGAAAATGGTTACTACTTCATTAGGGTTATCGTTTAGAAAACCCCACACATCATATAAGGCGTGATACAATCGCCGCGAAGGTTGAGCATAAGTTATCCCAGCTACCCAGGAGCCTCCCTCGGCTCCAACGCCATGCAATAAATACACCCCTGGTTCTGGAATCACGTTAGCAAAATCCCAAAAAACCATGTTCTGCGTAATGTGTATCAAGCATTAATGCTCTGACGCCATTCTTAAGTTGGTTGGTAATTGACATGGATTGATTTACCACAGTCCAACGAGCATCTTGATAATTGGTAAAAGCATTATGCGTACACAAAAAACATTGCTCGTTATATCTTTGTCCACCAGATTTTATTGGCAGTTTGATTGCCTGATTCCCTGAGTTTTTGTAAAGCGCCTTAATGATGCTCTTTTTCTCTTCCCAGACATCATTGGAAATTTCCCAGATAATTACCCCTTGCGCTCCTACCTGCTTTAAAAAGTTTAATTTGGCAGATGCAGTTTCTGGAGTTTCAAAGTAGATATTATGAGCATAAGGGTAGTTTCCTGAAGCAGATAGAAAAGAAGGTCTAGGTGTATTTCCTGAAACCTTAATATTGCCATTGACGGCAGTATTGGCATTAGGAAACTGACTCAAGATATCTTTATATCTTATTACTTTATATCCTGGAGGTATTTGACCACTTAGAGAATCTGGATCTTTTTTATAAGCAAAATCATATCCGTAGATAGGAACTCCTGCTACTATCTTATTTCTGGGTAGCTTTTGTCCAGAGCCTTGCCAGTTCATGAAAAATGGATTTGACCAGTACCACAGAGCATCTTCCACTGACAAAATAGGATTATCCATCATAGGATCAGCACCATTAGAAGATCCTCGTCCACTTACAGGCCATGCGCCTTGCTGCTCTTTGGCAAATGAGTCTTGTTTGCGGATCTTACGCAGAGATGTATGAGGCCCTACGGGAGACTGATTCCAAGAACCAGTCAAGTCATAAGTCATAATTCCAATCCAATCCGCATAATCTGCTATTTTTGGATCATAATTATTTCCATACCATGAAGTAGCAAAGACAGCTGCTGAAACAAGTTTATCTGGCATGGCTTCCTTTAACTTCTGAGCAAATAAAGTCAAAGCATATCCAGCCGGATGCGCTCCATCACTTTTTTGTCTACCACCTTGATCCTTACTGCCATCACCATTTTTATCCCACCAACACTCTAAATCTAGGTCTACACCATCTAGATTGTTTAATTTCACAAAATTTTTAACATTTTGTACAGCTTTATTAAGTAGTGGGGCTGCGGCATTGTTACCTATAGCTGTCATGAGATTGAGAAAACCATAATCACTTGCACCGCCCAATGCAATTGATATGTAAGTACCGTTTTTATGCCCCGCAGTAACAACATCTTCAATGATTGTATTCACCTCATTAAGTGAATTGGCTTCAAACTCACCAAGATTAACCTCACTAAACATTAGAAAAGAGATAATCCCATGAGTAATATTTTGATATATTCCTACATTCCTATAATTAAATCCCTCTTTCCTTCTCCAAGTAGGAATATAAGCAATAATTTTGGGTTGTTCAGTTTGGTTTTTACTTGTGACATCATAAAGCTCATCATAAAGCGCCCATCCAGGGTCTACTCCAGGCTCTTTACCTGTCCAGTAACTGGCTATAAAAATATTGCCTTGGTATTTAACCATTTCTCCTGTATGGTAGCCAGTGTCCTTAACCACCCATCCAGCAATTTTTGAATAATCTATAGCGGATGCCCCACTGTTTTGAGCATTAGCAGTAAGAACATTTATCAAAGGCGTACTTCCTGCTGTCGCGGCTCCAATTACAAAAGCGCCTGTGAATTTCACAAATTCCCGTCTAGAAAGTTCATCAGACATAGTAATTATCCTGCTAAAGAGCAAATTCTTATTCTTAGAATTACAAATCGATAGACAAAAGTAATAATTTTTGTAGATACTCTTTATATAAATATCTAAACAATATAACGTTATTTTGACTTGATGTTAACACTATCAGCATTACGGTAGTAGCTAAAGTTAAGATAATATAAAGTTTTTAACCGGATATTTACTGTTTCTTTATTCAGTCTTGATCCCAGCATTTACGAACAATTATTTAAGTAAGTAGGCGAGAATAAATCAAACTAAGTTAAGTAATGTAAAAAATATTGAGATTAGTTTGTAGTGAGGGCTGCCCTACGGAAACGCCTTGCGAACAGCCCTCAAATGAGGACTAAAGTCCTCTCTACGAGACGTTAAGCGTAGTAAGATCCCCAAAGGGGTACACTACGAACCTTGAATTATTTATGCCGCTCTATTTATCCCTCTTCTGTTACTCTTTGGGAGGGCGATGGCTAGAAGCCTCATGAGGCAATCAATACAAGCTATACTATTAGAAAAAAATGGGTCTTGTATTTGTTATTAGAAAAGAATCGCGCGTAGGCGTAGCCCGTCGTAGACATCGCTTGCTATACAAAAGCTCTAGAATCCAGAAATGGCAAATGTTTTCGGAGAGTGACAGAAGAGGGTTATGTTGTATCAATACCATCGCCAATTTACGAGGGTTAAACGGCTCTAGAAACCGGGTGAATATGACCTAGAGAGGTAAGCTTGGCAAAAAAATCTGGGCTAATAAGCTAATGTACTTCTAATTTGCATAACCAGGGCGGGCAAGATGCCCACCCCACAATAATTTAACTTCCAGATAATATATGCAAGTTAAATTTTCAACAGCTTATCCATACTGCATATTAGTCACTAATTTGTTAAAAGTGACAAATAGTTATTTAGTATATAAAAATACTTTAAAAGTGGGTGACCTGAGATTCGAACTCAGAACCAATAGATTAAGAGTCTACTGCTCTACCGTTGAGCTAGTCACCCACACAAATAACGATTATAGCAGACTCCTGACAAATTAGCCAGTGCTATGCCCAAAAAACTAATTAAAGCGGGAATTTAATGGCGAAGGTGGTTTGACCGGCTCCACTCTCTACATAAATTGAGCCGCCTAAATGTCTGACCATTTTCTGCACTAATGCCAATTCCAGTCCAGTGCCGCTATGTTTCCAGGGATCGTGTTTGGAAAGGTGATAGAAAGGCTCAAATATCCGTGACAGTTCATTGCTGGTAAGCTCTAGTCCAGAATTGCTAATATTAAGCTCTACTGCGTCCCCTCTTTGGTGAACAGAGACTGTGACGGACTCACCTGCTGGGGTATATTTGCAGACATGGTTGAGTAGTTCGGTGATAATCCTCTCCATATCTGTGATATCTGTCTCTAAAAGCGGGAGTGCGGAATCAACACTCAGGTTTAACTGCTGTCGCTGGCAACTGGTGAGGTCTCGAAAAGACTCGACAATGGGGTGAAGCCAGCTTTGTAAGTCAATGGCAATCAAAGTTGGGGGATCAGGTTCGGCTTCTAGATATGTGAGTGTGAGTAGGTCGTTAATTAACTTGCTTTCTCGCGCACACTCGTTATGCAGAATCTGCAAGAGTTGTGGAACTATTTCTATCTCTAATATTTCTGCTGGTGTGAGGACACTTTCGAGGGTTTGGACTGCAAGGCTGATGCTAGTTATTGGTGTTCGCAGTTCTTGGGACAGATTTCTGAGAAATTGGTTTTTGAGCCGATCGCAATTTTCTAATTCTTTTACCTGTGCCTGGGTTTGTTGGTAAAGTTGAGCTTGACGAATAGCGATCGCACCTTCATTTGCAACCTGCTGCACTAACTCGATTTCAAATTCATCAAATGCCTCTTGTGTCGGTCTTGTCAACCAAATATTTCCTAAAATCCCTTGAGTATCGAAAATTGGACAAGCCATCTGGGACATAACCAATAGCTTTGGTTGCCATCCCGGCACAATTTCCAAAAATTGCAAAGGTTGTTTTTGCAACAGGGGCTGATAAACTTCAAGACGGTCTGCAATCTGTCTGGTCAATCCTTGACACCGAGGTAGGTTAATGCTGTACTCGTAAGTAATAGTAACCAGAGTTTGACAGGGGCTATAAAGTTCGATTTGGCAACGCTCAAGGTTCAGTAACTCTGCTAATTCCTGGGTGAGTGTCTGCAACACCTGAGTTTCATCCAGACTGTCGCGGATTTGTTCTGTCATCCGTCGCACCAAGGCTTCAAAGTTTCGCACCTGCTGCAACTGATTTTTGTGTTTCTGTTTGTGTAACTCTAACTTTGCTTTGAGATCCTTAATCTGCTGACGAAGTTCTGTCTGTCCAACAGCAATGCCGATTTGAATTGCCAACTGTTTGAGTAAGTCCGTTTCTGTTTGCTGCCATTGACGCGATTGGTGGCAATGCTGGGCAATCAATAGCCCCCACATATCTTTCTCTTTGAAAATCGGCACGACTAGATTGGCTCTCACCTGCAAAGATACCAGAAAATCTATATGGCAAGGATGCAACCCAGCTGCATAAATATCCTCGACAACTTGAATGCAACCTCGCCCGTAGTGTTCTCGATGTTTGCCACTAAAGCAGGGATCGGTGATGTTTTTTCCCAACAGGGGAGGAGTCACAGTTGATTCGGCAATGATTACCCCACTGCTATCAGCCTCGAAGCGATAAATTAGGACGCGATCGCAATTCAAAAACTGCCGCAGTTCTTTTGTTGTCTGATGTAGAATTGTCTCTAATTCGACAGATTGATGAATTCGTTCTGCGATCGCTTCTAGCAGGTGTTCCCGGTCAACCTGGAGTCCAACTGCTTGTTCTGCTTGCTTCACAGGAGTAATATTGCTGCTAGTACCAATTAGTCGATAAATCCGGGAGTTAGCATCTCGTAGCGGGGTGAGAGTCGTACTCCACCAAGTCGGAACCCCCTGGAACTGCAAACATTCTTCGTAAGAAATAGTTTTGCCGAATAGCACACATTCAGCGTAATGCTGACGCACCTCGGCAGCATCTATGGGGGAGAGAATATCTTCTGGTTTTTTGCCCCGGAGATCATCTGAGCGAATGCCTATCCACTGCTCATGAGTGGGATTAAATGCCACATATCGAAAATCTCCGTCCTCCAGAACATCAACTACAAATATTGATGCTTGCACAGAATCATACATGCTCAGTATAAACTGCTGACTACTGCTTTTCTCATCTACTTCTGTGCCGAAGAGAATCTGAGGTGGTGATAATTTTGTCAACTCCATAGTTGATTCCGTTGGATTTATATTCATGCGAGAGTCCCTGTCTGGTATTACTGACTCTTCTAGGCGCTCTCTTGTAGTTACGCTTGTAGTAGATGCACTTTAGCGCCTATAGCAAAGTATTGTCAGCTGTTGCTCATCGAAATTTGGATCTTTCTCTACTTCTTGTCAGAAATCTAGGAAAGCTAATAAAAGTCAGCTTAACAAATCCTGCTTTTTGAAGGCGAAAATACATTTGCAGGTTAGGGCAAACTTAATGATTTTTGAACAGTTTTTCAAGATTCTTGCATATACCTAAGTGCAAACCTCAGTATACATCAATTTAATTTACAATTTTTAATAAATTTTTTGGGTGAGGGTGGGGACTAGGAAGAGACAATAGGGAGTCGGAAGGATGCTCAATTCCATCCTCACTCCAAGATGGTTACGTGGCTTGTCTACAAGTTGCTTGCTATTCGTTTCGCTTGAGCAATTGTTCTAAGATTCTATCCAACCTTTCCACAGCAGCATTGGTGGACATCTGATTTTCTCGCAATTCAAGTATTACCCCGTCTAGTACGGCGTTCCGTGCTTTTGTTGTATCGATAAAATCGTCAGTTTTCTCTACAAATCTGTCAGTCTTCTCCACAAATCTGTCAGTTTTCTCTACAAATCTGTCAATCTTCTCCACAAATCTGTCAATTTTTTCACCCATAACTTGAACAGTTACGGCTAGACCATCAAGTTGTTTTTGGCTTGAGTCTTGACGTTCAACTAGTCGGTCAATCCTTTTGTCGGCTGATTCTGCATAGCTGGCTGTTGATACCAACAACTGTTTAACTGTTTCTAAATCATTCTCAACATTATCAAGTCGTTGTGCATTGCTAATAGTGGATTTTCCTTTTTCCTTGTCCTCACTCACATTTAGACATTCTTCATTTGATCAAGTATTGATTGCTTTTCTTTAGCCCATTTTGTAATCATTTCTTCCATAGCTTGACTTTGGTCTATTTCAGTGGCGACACAAATAGTCTTGAATAATAAAGCAAGTTCTTTTGGTACGTAACCAGAGATTAATTTATAGTTTGGATCTCCCCTTTTACCGCGAGTGTTTTCAACCATAGATATATAGTTAAGTCGGATATTATATCTATGTTGGCATGAAGAAAGGCTATTTTTTCCTTAAATGTTCATGTACACAAGTTATCATATCGGCGTGAACAAAGGAACGGGAACTTACGATCGCAATTTATGAGCATTCATTCCCGTGAGAATACCAACCAGCAGCCAAGTAATAGCTAATCCCATAACTTCGCCTAAGAATAACTGCGTCAGGCGGTGCAAAATCATCCCGACAGCAGAACCCACAGGGAGAGCAACAGCCCAACTTGCCGAAGAGACAAATATCCATCGCCACGCCATAGGCTGGGGAATTGCCAATGATTGTGCCAATCCAATCCCTAAGCCGCCAAGCGCCCCATAAACCGCCCCAGACAGGATTCTCACAGGGAAAATCTGAGTGCTAGATACTATCCAACCCACCGCACCAATACCGATCGCGGTGATGATACTCCAACCCAAAAGACTTGACAAAATCCACCTGATACAATATATGGGTTCTTTGAGAAGACAACCTTGAGGAAGTGCGATGGCAAATCCGCCGATAGCCGCCTCTACTACCCCAATATCCGGCTTTTCGCCGACTTCAATTAAGAGTAAACTCAATAAAAAACCGCCAAAAGTAGCTAAAGTCCAGAGCAATGTAAAGCCAAATCTAGTATTTTCCGGCGCGAATGGCATCAAAGTTTCTTTGGTTTTAATAGTCTGACAGTTTTAGCATTAAACAGATCAAAAAAAGCTTTGCGTCGCTGTTGGGGTGATTCCGGTACAATGTAACCCCAGAGACTCTCCCAGTAAAAAAAGGAGATACCATCAAAATTGCGATCGCGCACAACCTGAACTTGTTCTCTAATTTGTGCCATTTTCACAGGATTACGCACCGTTCCCGTTGATATACCAATACCTACAGGAATTAGACTTTGAGCCAATTTTATAGATGGTTGTTCCAGTTGAGCGATAAAAGAGTTTTTGTCATTTCGATATACCTGCAAAATTAACTCATTAACTAAACCTTTTTTTACCCAATTTTCCCAGTCTTGCAAATAGTATTTGTAGGCAAAAGCTTGATAGTTAGGAGACAAAGATATTCTAACTTGGGGTTTTACTGCCTTAACAGCTTGATAGATTTCTGCCATAAAATCAGTAATTTTGTCTGCTCGCCACCGCATCCATTCTGAGTTAAAAGGATCAGTTGGAGGACTTTTGCCTTGATGCTCTTGCTGGTATAGTTCAATAGTGAAGCGATCGTAGCCAAACTGTACCGGCATCCCAAAATGATCGTCAAGCTGAATACCATCCACATCGTAATCTCTGACTACTTCTAAAATTAGCCCTTGGATAAACTCTTGAACTTGCGGATGTAAGGGATTCAACCAGGCCAGCTTACTAACCAAAACATTGCCGATTTCTTCTGGTGGGGCATCTTGGGTAGACTTTATACCTTCTTGCCCAATTGTCAACCAATCGGGGTAACGCCTTGCTAATTGTGAATAATGCGGCGTCATAAACCCGTATTCAAACCAGGGAATGACTCTCAAATCTTTCTTTTTAGAAAGCGTCACTATCTTTGCTAAAACATCCTGTCCACCGTGCATGAAGTTGAGGAAAGGTTGAGTATCTGAGCCTGTAGTCATTTTAGCTACAGCACTCTTATAAAAAGTATGTCCTCGGTTCCAAACTACAGGATAAATTGTATTAAAGTTGAGAGCCGATAATTGGTTTATAGCACGGTTAATACCCCAAGGGACAAAGAGTACACCACTAGCAACATTAGTGAGCCAAACGCCGCGAATTTCTGTAGTTAAAGGACTTATATTTTGGGAATAAACTGGCAGTGAACAGACTGAAGAGAGTGAAAAAACTCTTAAAGCGACTACTAATCCCAAACACAGTAAGTAAGAAACACAACGGCGAGCAAACCGATTCATTTGTAAGCGTGACCTAATGCGATCGGAATATATATAACTACAAAATAAAGTTATAATCCTCCGGATGATGTAAATAAATGATGATTTTATGCCAATATGTAAAATAATAAATGTGGCTTAGTGGACAATTCTCGCTATTTTTAATTCTGTGAAATACAAGAGACCATGATATGCGTGGTTTCCCTACGTTAAGCGCACCCCCCAAATTCACCCCTCCTCGTTCCCAGTCTCCGACTGGGAATGCAGAATGAGGCTCCGCCTCCTATACTAACTATAGGCAGAGCCTCCCATAAGTGCATTCCCTGGCTCTGCCAGGGAACGAAAGGAAATCCTAACTCTTAAAATCTTTCCACACCTTCAAATTGCTTGAGTGCCGATGCATTTGCTGCTTCACCACAAGTTCGTGGTGTGGGGAATATCTTTTCAGGATTTGCTAACCCTTTAGGATTAAAAACTTGCCGTACCCATTGCATAGTTTCTAAATCGACTTGGCTAAACATCTGTGGCATATAGCACTTTTTCTCTGCACCGATGCCATGTTCACCCGAAATACTACCACCGACTTGGACACAAAGTTTCAGAATTTTTCCACCCATTTCTTCTACTTGCTCTAATGCTCCATGCACAGAATTATCATAAAGAATTAGCGGATGAAGATTGCCATCGCCAGCATGAAATACATTAGCAACACGATAACCATATTGTTCACTTAATGCCTTAATCTCATGCAGAACATAAGGCAACTGAGTTCGGGGAATTACACCATCTTGCACATAATAATCTGGACTTAAATGCCCAGCCGCAGCAAAAGCGGCTTTGCGTCCTTTCCATAATTTCAATCTGGTTTCTGGGTCAGTAGCAGAAGTGACATTTCGGGCACCATTCTTTTTACAAATTTCAATAACTCGCTGCTTATTTCCTGCAACTTCTACTTCTAAACCGTCAATTTCTATTAGCAAAATGGCAGTAGCATCGCGGGGATAACAATTAGTTGCTACAACATCTTCAACAGCATTGATGCTGAAGTTATCCATCATTTCCATACCACCAGGAATAATTCCGGCGCTGATGATGTCAGAAACAGTAGCTCCAGCAGCTTCAATGCTAGTAAAATCTGCCAACAGCACACAAATTGATTCTGCACTTTTGAGAATTCGCAAAGTAATTTCTGTAGCAATTCCTAAAGTACCTTCGGAACCAACAAACACACCTGTTAAATCATAACCAGGCATTTCTGGAATTTGTCCGCCTAAATCGATAATTTCCCCTTCCGGCGTGACAATTTTTAATCCCAAAACGTGGTTAGTAGTAACACCGTATTTGAGACAATGTACACCACCAGAATTTTCGGCAATATTGCCCCCAATAGAGCAGATAATTTGGCTAGAAGGGTCAGGAGCGTAGTAAAAACCAGCACCACTGACAGCTTGTGTCACCCAACTATTAATCACCCCTGGTTGAACAACTGTACGTTGATTTTCTAAATCAATGCTGAGGATTTGCCGCATTAAGGAAGTAACAATTAAAACAGAGTCTATCACTGGCAAAGCGCCACCAGATAAACCTGTACCAGAACCGCGTGCTATGAAGGGTATAGAATATTGATTGCATATCTTCACCACTTCTGCAACTTGTTCTGTGGTTCTGGGTAACACCACCACAGCCGGACGTTGGCGATAGCCAGTTAAACCATCGCATTCATAGGTAATGAGTTCTTCGCGGCGTTGCACCACTCCATTTTTGCCAAGGACAGCCTCAAATGCTTTGAGAATGGGTTTCCAGTTGCGTTGTTTTTTATCTTGGGTAAGCATAGTTTCTTAAAGTTCAAGGTAGATGTATTGAGTGTTGCAGGCTTGTTTGGAACGCTTTAATTACTATTGTTGCAAGAATAGCAGCCAAGAGTGAGTAAAAGGCGATCGCACGATTTGAGTACGGAAGGTGCGATCACATTTGATGGAGAGGAAAAAGTTGCTTGGCTTGAACAATAACAAAATATCCTTTAAAGCGTTGGGTTTTGTTCTTCAACACAACCAACTGCCTACAAAATCTAATCCTGAGTCTCTTGAGATATCAGAGCAGTTCATTTTGCATATATATATATATATAAGTTTGCCATTTTTAAGAATATATGCATAAATATATTTATAGAGGCATATATATATCAAAAAACTTTATGTCTAGCAGCATATATGATTTGCCAAGCGATGTGGGCAAAACTTTGTCCGAGTTGAGAAAAATAGCAAAAAAGAAGCAAGCTGATATTGCAGCAAGTATAAACGTAGCGCAAAGTCACATTTCACGTATAGAGAAAGAGAAAGTTACTCCTACAAGCCAGGAAATAGAGGGATATATTAATGCTGTTGGTACGAAAGAGGCAAAGGATTACTTAGCATTTTTGAAACCTTGGAAGATTTTGAAGCGCCCATCATTCAATAATCCACAGAGAGACGAGTTATGGAAAGCAGAAATTTCTCTTCGAGAATTGCAACAATTAATTTCTGAAGGGGCACCTGATTTTGTAATACGTCAAGCAGAGATGTATCAAAATACAGTTCGGGAAGAGGCTGAATATCTTGCATCTCTTGAACACTCGATTATATATACAGGCTCAATTGGTGTAGGTAAAACAACAGCTGTTGGCAAGCTAACAGGGCTAACAATTCCACAAGAGAAACAATTAACTCGTCAAAGTGTTCTTGCAGTAGGGACTGGTAGAACAACGGTTTGTGAAGTTGCTATCCGATGCGGAGAAAAATTTGGAATACGTGTCAAGCCTTATTCCTTGGATGAGATAAACAAATTGCTTGAATATATATGTATGGATAGCAATAATAGCAACGAGGAAAACCAAGAGAATCAACAAGAAGTAGTTTCTCAAGAAATCCAGCGTTTGCTATTTAATATGGCTGGATTGAAACGAGAAACTTTTACAGAGTTAGCGAAACAGTATGAAAATCCAGAGCCTCTGTTTTTGAAGTTTTCAGAGATGTTAAAGCTTCAAGAAAGATCGCGAGAGGAAATTTGGTTTGATAAAACATCTAACCAGACAGGTATAGAATGGCTAAAAGAGACCTTTCGACTAATCAATTATGGTCTCCATAAAGAATTTTCAGTGCCAAGACGGATTGATGTTATGGTTCCAGATACATTCTTTCAGTCCTCTAGCTATGACTTAGAGATTATTGATACAAGGGGTTTAGATAAGGATGGTACAGCAATCCGACGCGATTTAATGGACTGTCTTAATAACCAACGAAGCTTGACAGTGTTTTGTTCTCGCTTTAATGATGCACCAGGTAGCGAGATACGCGACCTGATTAATACCCTGATTCAAAATGGTTCTGAGAAAGTATTACAAGAGCGTGTAGTCATTCTTGTTCTTCCGAAAAATGACGAAGCTTATAACAAGACTAATGATGCTGGAGACTTAGTAGATTCAAAAGAAGAAGCATATAATCTAAAGTGTGAAGAAGTACAGACTGCATTACAGCCACTACTTAAACAAATCGATGTAAAAGATATACCAATTCTATTTTTTAATGCTCAACCAGAACAGGACAATCCTGCGGAGATAGCTCAGGCTCTAATTGAGAAACTGGATAAATTACGCTTGAATTATGCTAAACGTCTATCCAGTACAGTAGAGGCTATAAACGCTTTGATTAGAAATCAAAAAGAACATAATGCACAGAAGGCATACGAAATAGTTAGCAATCAATTAAAGATTTTTTTAGATCGATGGCAGGGAAAGCCTCTATATTTTGGGCGTATTCATGACAAGCTATTAATACCAGAAATGCGAAAAACTCATGCAGGTACAGTACGCGCAACCACACGCCGTAATGGAACCTTAGACAAGTTTGATGTCTATTTACTTCTTGGTAATGGTTCTAAGTCTGTTGCCTGGAACACTACTATGCCTATGTTTCACGAGTTAAAAGGAATACTTCAAAATTTAGTTGGCGATTCTCTAGTCAAAGAATATGCAGATAATTTTGTAAATGAAGTATTATCGAACTGGGATGAATGGCATCAAGAATTCCTTACCTACTCAGAACAAATCGGGGAACAAATTTTCAAAGGTACTCTGATCAAAAGCGATATCTGGAAAGAGTGTGCGACTATAAAAGGTTCAGGATTTCGTGATGAAGTAATTAGTAAACTTAAACGATGGTTTACTGCTACTGAACAACAGCACTTACACGACTTATTAAATAAACGTATTGAAGAAGCGTGGGAAGAAAAAGTTTTTGGGAAATTAAACAAATTGATAGGTAATGTTTAAACCTAAAAGTCATGATATAAAGGATAAAATCATGGTTCAACAAGTTCTAATCAATGATGATGATTACTATGTGCCAGATGCCAACCAGCTAGTCACTGAAGATGATACACCTGTGGACAATTTTGCATCTGCCAAACAACAACGTCTTTTAGTTAGCTCTCTTTACAGTTCCATGCAGCAGCAGACTTTTTTGGCTGAAGCTAATGTGGGTATCTATCATACAGACGGTCAACCCGCAATAGTACCCGATGTTTTTCTCAGCTTAGATGTCCAAGTACCTGAAAAATGGTGGGAAAAACAAAATCGTTGTTATATGGTTTGGCGTTTTGGCAAACCTCCCGAAGTTGTCCTCGAAATTGTCTCTAATAAAGAAGGTGATGAACTGGGCAAAAAGCTGAAAATTTATGAACACATGCGGGCTAGTTACTACATCGTATATGACCCAAATCAGCAATTAGCAGAAAAAATACTGCATGTTTATGAACTTAGGGGAACACGCTACTTTGAAACTTCTGAAACTTGGTTAGAACAAGTTGGTTTAGGTATAACTCTGTGGGAAGGTGAATTTGAAGGCAGACAGGATAATTGGTTACGCTGGTGCTACCAAAATGGTAATGTTTTGCTAACTGGGGATGAACGTGCTGAACAGGAACAACAACGTGCTGAACAGGAACGACAACGTGCTGAACAAGCAGAAAAACGCACCCAATTACTAGTAGATAGGCTACGGGCTATGGGTGTAGATCCCGACACTCTTTAGGATAGGAAACTCGCTCTAAAGACGCAAAGAAAAACTTTGCGTCTTTGCATGAGCAAAAAAATTCTCACTAACTCGTGCAATTTATAAACTCATTTATTCGCTGCCAAACCTTATCTAATAAATCATGATTGTTTGCATCAAACCATTCAATTTGGGGATAGGCTCGAAACCAAGTACGTTGTCGCTTGGCAAATTGTCTGGTATGCAAAATTATTAATTCTTTCGCTTCATCTAAGGAAATATCGCCAGCCAAATATCGCTTGATTTCTTGATAGCCTAAAGTATTCAATAAAGATAAATCAGTGCCATATTTTTGACAAAGATATTCCACCTCCTCGACCAAACTATCTGCTATCATTTGCTCAGTACGCTGTTTAATGCGAGCGCCCAACTTGTCAACATCGCAATCTAAACCAATTTGCAGAATCGGATAATTTGGTGGATTCTCCCCTTGCTGCTCAGAAATCGGATTTCCAGTAACATAATATACCTCTAATGCTCTTAAAGTTCGCACTGAATCATTAGCATGAATTTTTTGTGTTGCAACGGGGTCAACTTGTTGTAACATTGCGTAGAGTTGAGATTGACCGAGAGATTCAAGTTGCGATCGCAATTCAATCTGTGGTGCAACTCTGGGAATTTTCATCCCTTGGACAATGGAACGGATATATAAACCAGTGCCACCAACTAGAAACAGTGGTGTAACACCAACAGAAGCAATTAAGGCTTGTGTTTGCTGCTGATAGTCTGCTACTGTCATCATGTCTGTTGGATCGCAGATATCTATTAAATAGTGCCGCACCAATTTTTGTTCAGCTACAGTTGGTTTCGCCGTCCCAATATCAAACTCACGGTAAACTTGACGAGAATCAGCACTGAGAATTACAGAACCCAACTGCATCGCCAAAGCCAAAGCTAAACCCGATTTACCCGTTGCCGTCGCCCCACAAATCACAATTAATTTAGTCATTTGTCATTAGTTATTAAGCTATTCTCCCCGTGCTTCCCCTGCCTCCGGTGCCCCTCTTCCACGGTAGTGCAACCCCAGTATAAACTTCTCTAGAAAATGCCCTACAGACGCCAGCAAGGCTTTTGTGTTACAATTTTGGAGTGTTTTTACTTTTATTTGCCTTTAGGCGATTTCAACCCCACGCATCAGGAGAGTTTACATGACGAGCAGTTACAGTGCCGATCAGATTCAAGTTCTGGAAGGTCTGGAAGCCGTCCGCAAAAGACCAGGAATGTACATCGGTACCACTGGGCCGCGAGGACTCCACCATTTAGTTTACGAGGTGGTGGACAATTCAATCGATGAGGCTTTGGCGGGTCATTGCACTCATATAGAAGTGGATATCAACGCTGATGGTTCAGTGACTGTAACAGATGATGGTCGCGGTATTCCCGTCGATACTCACTCGCGCACCGGAAAATCGGCTTTGGAAACCGTAATGACGGTACTGCACGCCGGTGGTAAGTTTGGCGGTGGTGGTTACAAAGTTTCAGGAGGATTGCACGGGGTTGGTATTTCTGTTGTTAATGCCCTATCTGAGGTTGTAGAAGTTACAGTTTGGCGAGATAAAAAAGTTCATCTCCAGCGCTATGAACGGGGTATCCCAGTTACTGAACTGCAAGTCAAGCCTTATAAAGAAGATAGAACCGGAACTTCTGTTACTTTTAAACCAGATACCCAAATATTCACTGTTAGCATTGAGTTTGATTACATCACTTTATCAGGTCGCCTACGGGAATTGGCGTATCTGAATGCTGGTGTCAAAATTACCTTTACTGACCACCGTCTGGAATTACTGAAAAGCGATACACCCAAGGTAGAATCCTACGATTACAAGGGTGGCATTAAAGAATATATCGCCTACATGAACCGCGAGAAGCAGCCACTTCATGAAGAAATTATCTATGTGCAGGGGGAACGCAACAACGTACAAGTGGAAGTTTCATTGCAATGGTGTACTGATGCTTACACGGATAATGTGCTGGGTTTTGCTAACAATATTCGCACAGTGGATGGTGGTACGCACTTAGAAGGGTTAAAGGCGGTTCTGACTCGGACATTAAATGCGATCGCTCGTAAGCGCAATAAAATTAAAGAAAATGAAACTAACCTCAGTGGCGAACACGTCCGCGAAGGTTTGACTGCGGTAATTTCGGTTAAAGTCCCAGATCCAGAATTTGAAGGACAAACCAAAACCAAACTCGGTAACACTGAAGTGCGGGGAATTGTCGATTCTCTGGTGGGAGAAGTCCTCACCGAGTACTTAGAATTTCATCCTGCCATAGCAGACTCAATTTTAGATAAAGCTATCCAAGCTTTCAAAGCCGCAGAAGCAGCGCGTCATGCACGGGAATTAGTTCGACGCAAATCCGTACTGGAATCTTCGCCATTACCTGGTAAATTGGCAGATTGTAGTTCTCGTGACCCCAGCGAATCCGAGATATTCATCGTGGAAGGGGACTCAGCCGGTGGGAGTGCGAAACAAGGACGCGATCGCCGCACTCAAGCTATCTTGCCTCTACGTGGTAAAATTCTCAACATTGAAAAAACCGACGATGCTAAAATTTATAAAAATAACGAAGTTCAATCGTTAATTACAGCACTTGGTTTAGGTGTCAAAGGTGATGAATTCGATTCCACCCAATTGCGTTATCACCGCATAGTCATCATGACTGACGCTGACGTAGATGGGGCACACATCAGAACTTTGTTGTTAACATTCTTCTATCGATATCAACGAGCGCTCATCGAACAAGGCTTTATTTATATTGCTTGTCCCCCACTGTTTAAAGTAGAACGGGGACGTAATCATGAGTACTGCTATAGCGATCGCGAAAAAAATCAAGCAATCGCCAAATTCCCTGCTAACGCCAACTATACCATCCAACGCTTCAAAGGTTTGGGTGAAATGATGCCACAACAACTCTGGGATACCACAATGAACCCAGAAACCCGCAAAATGAAGCAAGTCGAAATTGAGGACGCTGCCGAAGCCGATCGCATCTTCACAATTTTAATGGGCGATCGCGTCGCCCCCAGACGAGAATTCATCGAAACCTATGGTTCTAAACTCAACTTCACCGATTTAGATATCTAATATCAATTCTCTGGCACGACTCCAATAATTTGTGACATTGGTAATGGGTGATACGTTTTCACCCATTACCTTTTTTATATCCAAAATTTCTATAAAAACTACCTCTTTAGGATGATGACAAACTACGAAATATATAAATTTTTTGTATTAATATTTTTCAGACTACAAACTATGTCGTTAGATGAGTGACTATATCCATAAATTCATTAGATATTGTCAATAATTCCTTATTTAACTGGATTTTAGAGAAAGCTATGAAAGCGAGCAAAGGCATAGTAGAAATATTGTTCAATATTATTGGCATAAGTAGCTTGGTTGCTCTGTCTGCCTGCGCTCAACCTGTCGAAACTCCTACAGTAACTGTCCCTCCTGTCACGCCAACTCCTACTGCCACCATTGCAACCCAAAATTTAGTAGAACTGGCAAATTCAGCAGCCAGTCAGGGACAGTTTCAAACCCTCATCCGAGCAGTGCAAGCCGCAGGCTTAAGTGAACAGCTTGCTGCACCAGGCCCTTACACAATATTTGCACCTACTGACGCGGCTTTCTCTGCTTTACCAAAAACTACTTTAGACCAACTCTTACAGCCAGCAAACAAACAACAATTAGTCAGGCTTCTGGCCTACCACGTTATACCTGGGGGAACTACCTCCCAGCAATTGACATCTGGACAAGTTAAAACAATTGAGGGTAGTCCTGTTCAAATCACTGTTGATCGTGCCAGCAACTCAATCACAGTCAACAACGCTAAAGTGACTCAGCCAGATATCCCAGCTAGCAACGGCATCGTTCATATAGTTGACCAGGTACTTCTGCCACCTAATTTTCCCTCAAATCTAAAAACTGCCCCAACACCACGATAGGTCAGGGCGACATAACTACAAAAATTTAGAATTTTTGTAGTTAGCAATTAAACATATAATTTGCTTATTGTCAATATTTTACAAAAATTCAATCTTCTAGTGTTAGCTAAACTACCAACTTTATAGAAGTTTAGTTAAGATAATACTCTTTGCACTGACTGGCTGATTTATTTTGTCCACCAGCTAGAAACACATTTGTTATGCTTTAAGAAAATAACTGAATCTCATCTATCAAACAGCAATTAATAAGTATTTTGAGGATTTCTCATAATAAGATGACAGCAACTTACTGAGACAAAAGTATTGAAGTTTACAGCGTACTTACGTGATTCAAGTTTGTAACCAAATCATCAGGCAATCTTCTGGCTTCTCCTTCTTCGAGTTAATGCCTACTGGAAGCGGACACCATCTGGCAGCAAACTTGTTAATATCTTCATGTACTGCCGTGGCGATCGCTATTGTATGGGATGTATCTAATGAACTTTTGCCTTAAATAAGACTATACTGGCGAGTTACCAGGACAAATTCTTTTTGTATTGATTAAAATATCCTTGTATACAATAAGAAAAGTTTGTCAAGTTTCATAGGGCTGAAATCGCCACAGTGCGCTAACGTGTGAATAAGACCAAATTAGTTAAACCTAAATCGATCTGCTATCAGGTTGATTCTGCCACAGCCTCAACTCCTCAGTTAAGGTAATTAGTACGCAGAAGGTTAACTGCTTTAAGGCAAACACCATCACCCTTGTTGTATTTACCCAAGGTCAAGAACCGCTTTAGTCTAAGGAATGCGTAATTTGTGAAGGTAATGTAAAAATGGGTAGATTAAGACGAATCGTCTGAGTTAACATGAAATTCACTCTTCCTAAGTAATGAATGTTGTGTAAAATACATGAAATTCGGCAAAAGCAAACGTACTTGCTTTGTAATGTAATAAGAGGGTCACTGCAATTCCGAAAAGTGGAGAAAAATTTAAGGGTATAACTCCTGTTTTTAATGTCTTTTTGGTAATAGTGGCTAATAATTGCTTTAGAAGTTCATGATTAATACACAAAAAGAGTGCAATTTCTGTGAAACAGGCTACAATCGGAAGAGTCTTTCTAGGAAAATCTGCCAACAGTCTGAACTCATTAGTATAGAGTGGCAAATTTTTTGATAAAGGCGAGTCTTTTTTTTGACCAGTTAGTTGAAAGCAGTGTGTGATAGCAACACATATAACATTTACTAAGATGAGCAAGTCACTTTTAGTAATCGCTTAAACTAAAGTAAAAAACCTCCGACCGGAGGTCTAAAATATCCGAAAATATCTCTGGCAAATCTGCCAAAAAGTTTATTTTCGGTTGAGGAATAGCTCGTTTAAAAGAGCAGTAAACACATCTTGAGTAATTGATTCTGCAAGGAGCATGAGGAACGCGGCATGAACCAGGCTAACAACGTACTCGAAAGCATATATCAGCCTGACCTAGAAATAATAAATCAGCCTGAGCTCGAGTTAGAAGAACTCTTAATAGACGATGAAGAGGACTTGCTGATCATCGATGAAGGTGACGAGGAATTTTTAGAGCCTCAGTCTGATGAGGACGACGCAAAGTCTGGAAAAGCCGCTAAATCGCGTCGTCGGACACAAAGCAAGAAGAAGCACTATACCGAAGATTCAATTCGGCTCTACTTGCAAGAAATTGGTAGAATTCGGCTGTTGCGGGCAGACGAAGAAATTGAATTGGCGCGGAAAATCGCTGATTTGCTGGAATTAGAGAGGGTTCGGGAAAGACTCTGTGAACAGTTAGATCGCGATCCTCGTGATAGTGAATGGGCAGAAGCAGTACAACTACCTTTGCCAGCTTTTCGTTATCGCCTCCATGTTGGTCGCAGGGCGAAAGACAAGATGGTGCAATCTAACCTCCGTCTTGTAGTTTCAATTGCTAAGAAGTACATGAATCGTGGTTTGTCGTTCCAAGACTTAATTCAGGAAGGCAGTCTCGGTTTGATTCGTGCCGCTGAAAAGTTTGACCACGAAAAAGGTTATAAGTTCTCCACTTATGCTACATGGTGGATTCGTCAAGCAATTACCCGCGCGATCGCAGATCAATCCCGCACAATTCGCCTTCCAGTTCACCTTTACGAAACCATCTCTCGGATTAAGAAAACTACCAAGTTACTGTCTCAAGAAATGGGTCGCAAACCCACTGAAGAAGAAATCGCCACTCGCATGGAAATGACCATTGAGAAGTTGCGGTTTATTGCTAAATCTGCCCAGTTACCCATTTCATTAGAAACACCCATTGGTAAAGAAGAAGATTCTCGGTTGGGCGATTTTATTGAATCCGATGGTGAAACTCCAGAAGACCAAGTTTCCAAAAACCTTCTGCGCGAAGACCTTGAAAAAGTCCTCGATAGTCTTAGTCCTCGTGAACGCGATGTTCTCAGACTGCGTTACGGCTTGGATGATGGTCGGATGAAGACTCTTGAGGAAATTGGCCAGATTTTCAATGTTACCCGCGAACGCATTCGTCAAATTGAAGCGAAAGCACTCCGCAAGTTACGCCACCCAAATCGTAACAGCGTTCTCAAAGAGTATATTCGGTAGTCATTGTCATTGGTCATTAGTCATTAGTAAATAAACAAATGACAAATGACTAATAACAAACAAATAAAAAACCTGGTAGTGAATTAGCACTCCAGGTTTTTTATTTATAGGTCATCTTAGATATTAAAACTTATAGGATGCCCCAAAAATGCAGGAAGCCTTGACCAGAAAAAACTTCAACCAAAATGGCTGCTGAAAAGCCAATCATTGCCAAGCGACCGTTCCAAATTTCTGCTTGTGGGGTAAAGCCCCAACGCCAAGCGTTGCGATCTTCAATTATAGGAGTAGTGACTTTTGTTGTGCTTGCATTTGTCATGGTTCGGACTCCAAACTTAATTCTTAAGGTTTATTGCCTTATGTAAACTAATATAACAAACATTTTTAGAAATGCAACATTTTTTATACTTTTGTTTCCATACCTTGACATAAATATTGATAGCTATTTATACAGATTAAAACATCAGCCTTAAGTTACATTTACTGAGGTAGAAGAAATGTTATGTAAATTTTTATCGTTAGAGACAATCCTATATTTATTGAGATTAATTGTCAAATTATTATTTGTCTTGCTTAATTCTCCATAGAGTTTATTATTTTACAATTAAAAATTATTGATAATTAATAGAGATATTTGGAGTCAAAAATACTTAGGGAGGTGGATTAAACAAAATGCAAAACTTCTGTTTCATAGGCTGCAATGCAATACTAGGTAGGTTTTGGGTAAAAAATAAAAATGTGTAGGTTGGGTTTAAGAACGAAACCCAACATTTTGCAGGGTTTATTGGGTAACGCTTAAGCTCAAACCAACCTACGAATATTCAAAACCTACGCAGTATTGGGCTGGAATGGTACTTACTTAAGCACCATCTCAATATTTTGTGCCGCCAATTCGGGAGGCAGCAGCCCTGTAAAAAGGCATTCCCAGCGGGAGACTGGGAACGAGGCAAACCCTACAAAAATAAAAACTCACCTTGATTTACGATCGCACTTCGGCGACGGTGATGATTTTTTCATCGCGGTTGAGTTGGATGATACTTTCACCTTTGACATCTCTGCCCAATATTGGCACTGTTTCCACAGGTATCCGCACTACCCGCTCCTTATTCGTCACTAAAGCTACCTCGGCAGATGCGTTGGCGTAGCCCGCCGTTCGCGTAGCGTCTCCAAGAGTTGGCATCGCTATAACCATACCAGCTAAGTTGTCAGTTTTGCTGGCAAATTTCAGCGCTTGCGTGCCTAAATCGCCGCGATTAGCCGCTCTTAACTGACTCGCAGCAATCCGTTTGGCATATCCTTCTTGAGTAACTAGCAGTAACTGGTCATCTTTACCGACAGTGACACAGCCAACCATTTGCTGATTTTTCAATAACCGAAATGCTTGTAAACCCATCGCTGTGCGTCCCATGATCGGTAATTGTTCATCATTGGCTGCAAAGCGCAACAGTCGCCCACCGGAACTAGCTAAAATCAGATGCGCCCCTGGAGCCGTGAATTGGGTAAATGACAATTCATCATCGTCTTTGAGCTTCAAAATCGTGATTCCGCGCCGCGTCAAATTAGTGAATTCTCCCAGAGACAGACGCTTAATTCGCCCCTGTTTTGTTAAGAGAATCATCTGCTGAGTTTCGAGATTTTCCGGTAATAAAAAGCGGCTGACTACAGCTTCTTGAGCGCTTTGAGCAGTACTACTGAGCATAGTAATCAAAGGTTTTCCCCGTGGAGAACGTCCAGTGGTTGGGGGAATTTCTCCCACCTTCACAGGATAGACTTTGCCACTAGCGCTTAGTACTAGCAAGTCTTTCTCAGTGTCAGTCAACACAGTTTGGATAATGAAGTCGTTATCATGCAGACCATTTTCAGCTTTTGACTTTCTCCCAGATGGCTGGGTACGGCGCACATAACCCCGTTGGGTAAACTCTAAAACCGCTTCCTCTGCTGGTTCAGAAGATTTAAGTTCCTCTTCTTCCTCTACTCGTCCTCTTGTCCCCTTGTCCTCTTGTATCCTTGTGTCGCTGCTGGTAGGTGCTAGCTTAGTACGCCGGGGATCGTTGTACTTGCGCTTGAGCGATCGCAAATCTTTTTTCAGTACCTTGAGCAATTCTCGGCGATCGCTCAGTAATAGCTCCAACAATCTAATTTGTTCACTTATCTGCTCAAATTCCTGCTGCAAATTTTGCTGTTCTAAACTGGTGAGGCGGCGCAACGGCATAGCCAGAATTGCATCTCCTTGTACCTCACTCAAATCTAGTTGGCTACAAAGGTTAATTTTTGCCGTACTGCCATCGGGAGCTTGGCGCAAAATTTGAATTACCTGATCCAAATTAGATAGTGCTTTGAGTAAACCTTCCACCAAATTCACACGACTTTGGGCCTTCTCCAACTCGTAATTGTAGCGACGGTTCAGCGTCTCTTCTCGGAAACTCAAAAACTCCTGCAACAGTTGACGCAAACTTAACTGGCGGGGTTGTCCATTTACTATTGCTAGGAGAATTGCGCCAAACGTCATTTGTAAAGCAGTTTGGTGATATAAATGCTGGAGAACTTCTTGGGGATTGGTATCGCGTTTGAGTTCAATTACCACCCGCATCCCTTCGCGATCGCTTTCATCCCGAAGATCAGAAATTCCTTGCAAGCGTCCTTGATTTACTAAATCAGCTACCTTCTCAATCCAGGCAGCCTTATTCACTTGATAAGGCAATTCTGTAATGATAATTGCCGTCCGTCGCTTGCTTCCCCTTGTGGCTGGAATTTCCTCCAGAGTCGCAACTCCCCGCAGCAAAATCCCACCTTTACCTGTGGTGTATGCTTCTCGAATTCCAGTCTCACCAAGTATTTCTCCACCAGTAGGAAAGTCTGGCCCTGGAATTAGCTCAAATAACTTTTCATCTGGCAAATCTGGGTTGTCGATTAAAGCAATTAACCCATCGACAACTTCCCCCAAGTTGTGGGGTGGAACATTCGTCGCCATTCCTACAGCAATACCAGAACAGCCATTGAGCAACAGAAACGGCAACTGAGCAGGTAATACCGTTGGTTCTTGCTGGGAATTATCGAAGTTCCCGACAAATTCCACAGTTTCTTCACCAATTTCTGTCAGCATTCCCTCATGGCTGATGGGTGCGAGGCGCGTTTCTGTGTAGCGCATCGCTGCTGGCGGGTCATTATCGACACTGCCAAAGTTACCGTGTCCTGCCAGTAAAGGATAGCGGCTAGAAAAATCTTGTACCAGCCTCACTAAGGCATCGTAAACTGATTGGTCGCCGTGGGGATGGTATTTACCCAGCACATCACCCACGACACGGGCACATTTCCGATAGGGTCTATCTGGTACTAAACCGAGTTCGTGCATGGCATATAGAATGCGCCGATGCACTGGTTTTAAGCCATCACGCACGTCTGGTAGCGCTCGCCCGACAATCACGCTCATGGCATATTCTAGATAAGACCGTTGCATCTCGGTGTGCAGGGCTGTTGGAATTACCTGTCCCGTTGAGAGAAGGTTTAACTGTTTTGCCATGAGTTTTTTCCCTGAAATTTAACTACACTAAAGCCGTCGGAACTCAATATTGCAGCAACCACAGCATAACGGATGAAATGGGATTCCTAACAAAATATTGATAGTCATAGAAGAAAAAGCAGTAGTATCATCCTTGATGACAGGATGTACATTGACTATTAAAAAGGAAACAGATAGCAGGTAGCTGTTTTAATCGAATGATATGCTGCACACTTAATTTGTATAGACTCCATAGCCAGGATACTTACCATGACTGCATTTTCTCATTTTAAATTTTGAATTGCCTAATCGCCTTACCTCTACCTCTATTACTAAAAATCTCATGAAAACTGTTTTAATTGTCGAAGACGATCTAATTAATGCTCGTGTTTTTTCCAAAATTTTGTCCAAGCGTGGCGGCTTGGGTGTGAAACACACTGAAAATGTCGAAGAAGTAATAAAAATTGCCCAATCAGGAGAAGCCGACCTGATTTTGATGGATGTTTCTCTGTCTAGAAGCGTTTACCAAGGTAAATCTGTTGATGGAATCAAAATTACACAAATGTTAAAATCTGATCCCAAAACAGCAAATTTACCTGTTATTTTGGTGACGGCACATGCTATGGAAGGCGATCGCGAAAACTTTCTCAAGCAAAGCGGCGCTGATGGTTACATTTCTAAGCCAGTTGTTGACCATCAACAGTTTGTTGACCAAATCATCGCACTTCTACCCAAAGACGACCATTGAGAATTGACAACTAATTTCAGGAATACTCGCCCGCAAACGTTTTTGGGCGACTAGTTCCTGTCTTTATTTAGTATATATGTACTACAAAAAGGTGCTGTTAGGCAAGTGGTGATAGGAAAGTTATGAGTTATGAGTTGAAATATTTACTTTTAACTCCTAACTCAATTACAGACGCGATTAATCGCGTCTCTACTCCTAACTCCTAACTCCTAACTCTATTATTGAGTAGGCTGTTGTTCAGGGGCTGATGATGAGTTTTCTTGTTGTTGTAGGGCTGCTTGAATACGGGGTAATTCTAGGAATTTTTTCGTATCAGACAGTAGCCGATCGCCCCAGAGATTTTCTTTGAGGAAATCCAAATTAGCATAGCGCTGATCGATGCGGAGTGCGGCTTCTCCTAAGCTTAATCCTTGTTGCTGATCGCCTTTAGTATACAGTGCCACTGCTAAGGCCAATAAAGGCTCTGCGGCTTGCTTATCAAGGGTTACAGCAGATTGCCATCGCTTAATCGCTTCGGGGGTATTACCCTGTTCGTAGTTGATTAAGCCAATATTGTTGATCGCCGGCCAGAATTTTTTATCTTTAGAAACTGCTGTATTGTACTGCGCGAGCGCATCTGGCAATTTACCCAGCAAATAGTAAGCATTACCCAAATTAAACAAACCCTCTGGATCATTGGGTTTTAACTTCAAACCGTCTTGGTAATTGACAACAGCTGCTTGGTAATTTTTCTGCTGAAAATTAGCTGAACCCAAAGCAAACAAAATATCACCATTTTTAGGGTTGATAGATTGCGCTTTTTTCAGGCTAGCGATCGCCGCCTCAAACTCTTTGGTTTGCAGTTGCAATCCACCTAAGAGCAACCACACTTTATCATTCTTAGGAGCCAGTTGACTAGCCAGCCGCGCTCGTGGCAAAGCTAATTCAACCTGTTGAAACTGAGCCAGTTGAGCCGCTTCCTGTGCCAAGCTCAACCCCTGCTTCTCTAACTTTGTCCCATCTAGTTGCAATGTATGGGGTATTAATGCCTGCGCGTTAGCGGCTTTTGGCATACTCCATAAACTACAGACCATTAGAAAAGAAATCAAACGAACATGTTTAGGCACATTACCGCCTTTAAGCCACTAATCAAAGAATCTTTCAGCTAGCTTAAACGATCTGCGCTGTTGACGGTAGCAAAATCTTACCAATCTTGGGGAAAGGGTAGGGGAGATGGGGGGACAAGGAGAATAACCCATGCCCAATGCCTATAAAAAAAACTGATGATTTTGGTCATACATCAGTCTGGAATTACTAATGACTTTGGTCATACATCGGTTTGGACGTTTTAAGCAATAATTAATATGTATGAATTTATACGAGGAGGCAAATATTAAAAACCTTGATGCCAAAACAAAAATAACTGTCTAAAGATTGCTGAATTCAAACCTCAGCAAAATATAACTTTAATACAAATAAGGAATCAATTTCATGTTGAAAGCAAACCGGATATCGATAGTCTTAGCTGCTGCTGCCCTGATTATTGTTCCCACTCTCTTGACTGCGCCTGCAAGTGCCCAGACGAAAGTATATGTTGTTGGCGATCGCGATCAAAATTGGAACCGTGACGGCAGATCCAATCCTGGAGAAGCTAGAAACTCTAGAGACAGGAATAATAATTGGAACCGTGATGGCAGATATAATCCTGGAGAAGCTAGAAACTCTAGAGACAGGAATAATAATTGGAACCGTGATG
>JAHCSU010000041.1 GCA_023522315.1 Nostoc sp. CCCryo 231-06 | reverse complement strand
TCTCCGTGAATGGGTAAAATTCTAGCGGTACTAAGGTAGAACATACTTTTTGGTACTTGTTCAATTCTGCGGAGGGGCATCTCGTGGAATTAAAATAAAGCGAGAGTTTTTGTCCGACGGGATACCGGGAGTCACTGAGAAGCCTACACTGTATGCTTGCATCAGTGTAGGAGTATGTCACCTAAGTCTGCTCATTTTGCTCTGCTCGCGGAACAATAAAAATTGCTGGTGTATTCCCTACAACAGCAACAAGCAGAATGATCAGTTTTGGTTTATTTACCTCCTGTATTTTAACATGGACGAGGTATTTTTTATTTTTGAATCCAAAGATACTTTTCTTAACTGATACCTATTTAATTTATTGGCTTGCATTTATGCCAATTACCCCCATGATTATTAAGGCAATCGACATAAGTTTCATGAATGTGGCAGATTCACGAAACCAGACAATACCAATAATAGCAATTAAGACAGTTCCTAATCCAGCCCAGACAGAATAAGCTACACTCACTTCAAGTTTCTTGAGAGCAAGGGTTAAAAAAGTAAAACAAAGTCCATAGAAGACAACTATTAATATGGAAGGGCCTATTTTAGTAAATCCTTGCGATAACTTCATGCAAGTTGTGCCTGAAACTTCAAAGAGGATTGCGGCGATAAGGTAAATCCAACTTGTTGACATATCTGTTATCAGCAGTTTGTGAGGAATCTCTTATTATCTCTGTGAAATTAAAAAAATACAACAGGTCGAACTATTAGCATTATTCGTATGAATCTACTAAACATTTGTAGGATACGCTACGCATTGGAAGCTTTAAGCGCAGAGGCGTGGTAACACTTATACCGACCTTTTAAATAGAATTGCTATATTTATATATTTAAAGTCTGCTTTTGCCGAACTTCTCGAACCCCAATAGTTCAGTTTACCGGACATTTCTAGTAAGGATATTTATGGATCGGTAATCATCATCAATCAGGTGATAAAAACCGAATTTACCCCGCTTTTATTTTTAAATAGTATGAGAACAAAGCAAGGAATCAAATCCTCAATTAGTTAGACAGTAGACAGTAAAGATAGTGATTATCCAAGGTAGAGATATGGCATTAGTACGTTTGAACCCCTGGCAAGAATTTAATGCGATACAACGTCAAATCAATCGCTTATTTGATGAAGATATGCCAAGTGCATTTTTGGATAGAGGCTTATCCAGAGTTCCTGCTGCTGAGTTAAAAGAAACTGAAGATGCAATTCATCTAAAGCTAGAACTTCCGGGAATTGAAGTTAAAGACTTGGATTTGCAAGTTACACAAAAAGCTGTATACCTGAGCGGTGAGCGGAAGTCTGAAGCTAAATCTGAAGATAAAGGTGTAATCAAAAGCGAATTCCAGTATGGGAAATTCCAACGTGTAATTCCTTTACCTGCTCGGATTCAAAATACCAGTGTTACGGCAGATTATAAAGATGGTATCTTGAACCTGACGCTACCCAAAGCTGAAGAAGAAAAGAATAAAGTTGTCAAAGTTAATCTAGCATCATCTGGCTAATTTCAGCTTTATGTCTGCTAGCTATCTATTAAACTAAATAAAAAGCGCTCCCCAAAAAAGGAGCGCTTTTTAGCGTGAATTACTCAGCCTATACAGATTTATTACAAAAGTGCAAAATTTTAAATCTAGTAAGGTGTGTTATCGCCGAGAGGACGACACCACCTCAGATTTTAAGTGCGCTAGGACGAATGTTCTAACGCACCCGACAAAACTTGCTCTTGATTAAATCCACCTTTCTTAGTTAACCGTTAAGCTCTTCTTCTTGATGGGTTTGGATTACACAGTCAGAAGTGGGCTTGGCAACGCAGGTAAGAACCCATCCTTCATCAAGTTGATCATTGTCTAAGAAGTTCTGATCTGATTGGTCAACTGTACCTGAAATCAGCTTACCAGTGCAGGTAGAGCAAGAACCAGCGTTACAGGAATAAGGCAAATCTAGTTCATATTCCTCGTTAGCGATCTCTAGGATGTACTCATCATCAGGAACGTCAATTACTTGTTCACCGTCTGGGGTCTTTAATGTGACCTTATAAGTTGCCATGTAACAATCCCTAACTCATATAAACTCCATATTCGATACTACGGGTTTATGTGCTGCTAGTCTAGAGTTGATTCTGGTTGACTGTTTTAGATTCTCAAGCGGTTAGTGGGGCTAGTTTACATATATCAAAAGCTCCAGACCAAAATCACACAGGAAAAAATCTTGCGATGCCTACGGCGCGGCGAAGCCATCGCTTCAGCAAATCCCTCAAATGCGGTTCTCGTTTACGTGAGGTACACCCATAAGGGCACGGCAGTGCCGTTCCCCTACCCCTGGCAATATAATGTTGTACCGCATCTGAATGGGAACTGCTATAGAATGCAATACGCTTGGTGTTAGTGATATTTTGCCCACATTTTTGTAATAGTCAAAGTGTCGCGCTAACCGATATCCCGCCTAGAACTTAAGTTCTAGGCTAATAGCTAAAGTCCACTCAAGTGGACTGAGATTTTTCCTTTCAGCGAGGATAGCCACGTACATAACTTAAAATCTTGTATTTAGTCCTCTTGAGAGAACTTTAGCTATTAGTCTCGGAATTTATTCCAAGGCGGGATGGCAACGAAGCAGAAGATTTAAAAAATACTGGTATTGAGTAATCCTATTTGGTTTGTGATAATTGCAACCCGCAGCTTTGCGACTTATCAAATAATTCGCGGATCTTTTTCCTGCGCGTTTGATTCAGGATTGCTATATAAATCCTAGCCATTTTTCTAGGATGAATTCTCGCCATTTTTCCGACGCCATCTGTGTTGATAAAACGGCACGATTTGACATCCTCACCGGGCTGAAGCCACGGTGATTCCTAAGACTCACGACTTAGGTTTCTGTTTCTTTCCATCACTGGTTTTTCGCAACTGCCCTTTGGACTTACGCCCATCAGGTCTTACGTTCGCTCCACAGACTGCAACTGCGAGTCCCGCAGCCAAAATATTTTTACTGGCGTTGATATCTCGATCGTGGTTCGTCCCACATTTAGGACAATCCCACTCTCGAATATTTAACGGCAATTTCTCAACGATATGCCCACAATTCCCACACCTTTTAGAGCTAGGGAAGCATCGGTCAATCTTGACAAGAGTTCGACCATACCACTCACATTTGTAGGTAAGCTGGCGAATTAATTCTCCCCAGCTAGCGTCACTAATGCTTTGAGCCAACAAGGGAAGTTTCACCATATTATTGATTGCCAAATCCTCAACTACTATCGTTTGGTTTTCACGCACCAGTTGAGTAGTGAGCTTATGTAAAAAATCCTTCCGGCTATCGGCTATTTGGGCATGGACAATAGCAACCTTGCGTCGTTGCTTATGTCTATTATTTGAACCTTTTTGTTTACGGGACAGGGATTTTTGAGCTTTTTTAAGTTTAGATCGAAGTCGCCTAAAGTGCTTCGGGTTATCAATCTTGTCACCATCGCTAGTAGCAATCAACGAAGTTATCCCTACATCCAAACCAATAGATTTATCAGACTTTGGCTCTTGTCTTATTGAAAGGTTATCAACCAACAAAG
>JAHCSU010000408.1 GCA_023522315.1 Nostoc sp. CCCryo 231-06 | reverse complement strand
CAGGAAATCTTCTTGAATATCAATGTGTTACATCTTGAAGTGCGGAATGTCGGGTTTAAACTAAAGGCAATAAGATTTCAAATTTTGTACCAATACCAGTCTGTGAATGAAAATTCAATTTACCACCATGTCTCACAGTTATAATTCGATAACTTACTGCTAAACTAGTATTTTTACTATTCTTTGTTTCAAGAGAAAACGACTCCACAATTTGCTGTTGCAATTCTTGAGACATTCCAGGGCCATTGTCGGCAATGCGAATTAATATCCAGCGAGAATCTGGTGCATTTGGGTTGCTTGCTTCCTGGGAAATTACTTCTGTAGTAATCTCAATTCGGGGTTTTTGAACAGTTATTGTATCTTCTCGATACAACTGCTGTCGCACTGCTTCATTGAGTAAAGTATCCACAACTTCGCTGAAAATATTCATCAAAACCTGGTTGATTTGCCCCATAAAGCAATACACTGGGGGTAATTGACCGTAGTATTTGACGATTTCAATTTCTCCTTGAAGACGGCTATTAATTAATAAAATAATACTATCTATACAAGCGTGTAAATCTACTGGTTTGGGATAAAGTTCATCGATATGACAGAAGTTTTGTAAACTAGTGACAAGTTTTTTTAATCTTTCTGCTCCAGTGCGGATACTAGCAAGCGATCGCGACAAATCTTGTTCTAAAAAATCAAATTCAATCTCTTCTTTAATCTGATTAATTGCCTGGGAAGCTGATGGTAACTCTTTGTCATAAGCCGCTATCAGCTTGAGCAAATCTTGGCTATAAGTTGAGACATAAGTTATATTACCCCAAATAAAACCCACTGGGTCTAAAATTTCGTGCGCTACGCCGTCTACCAAACGTCCCAGATTTGCCATTTTATCATTTTGAATCATTTGCGCTTGGCTGCGTTCATATCGCACCAGATTGTCGATTCCTCGAATTTGCCAAGAAATAATATTCAATTCTTGTACATCTAACAATCTATAAGCACCAGATTCTGTTTCTACTACAATTGGTTCTGCTGATAATTCTGGCGATCGCTTTAAGCTAAGTTGCATCGCAGTTAAAATCGGTGTTGTATCAGCAAGCAGCAACATTGGTATCCGTGCATAGCTGTAGAGAACCTCTAATGGTTGCTGAACAAATAACTCTTGTCCGAATGGGCGAATCAAAAATTCCAGCAGTCGCGGCCGCGAAATCATCCCAATGAACTTTCCCTGTTCTACCAAAATTACTCCTGGTAGCAGGGGGTATTTATCCAAAAAACTAGCCACTTCCATACCAGTGCGGTTGATTTCCACTGGGAAGTTGTACATTGGTAGTTCTTGGAGGGTTGAATCTAAATCTAGATCGCGATCGCTACCAAGAGACACAAATGGCGGTGAGATTTGGCAACTGAATTCTTCTGGCACTATACACCCTGACTTTTAGAAGGACAGGTAAACAATAAGTTAATATTTTACATTCTGCCACCCTCTAAATCCGATTTCGGTTTCGGTATCTAATAAGACTAGTGATCTATGAGGGTGAAAATCGTTCTAAGGCGACTGGAAGTATAGCGGTTCCTATTCAGATGCGGTACAACATTATATTGCTAGGCGTAGGGGCACGGCAGTGCCGTGCCCTTACCGATCTACCTCACATAAACGAGAACCGCTATGCTGTGCAATTTCTAATCTGGGTGGAGAATCGATCGCAAGCTTGAACGAGGGCATTATCCCATCGTTCCTTTGGGTGTTGAATTAGGCTTATGGCTAGGAGTTTATCAGAATGTGGAATTACCCTGGCTGCGTTGGTGGGATTTACAAGGTAATTTGTTGTTGAGTGGCGATGAAAGAGCCGAACAGGAACGCCAAAGAGCCGATCGCCTAACTGCCCAATTGCGTAGACACAAAGTGGCTTGTCCTTAGACATCGCTCGGCGTTGAACCAGAAACCTAATATTTTATTACGAATTACGAATTAAAAAGGGGTGGTGTAAAATAGCCATCTGTGGCTTAATTTGTTTAGACACAAATTTTACTGTTACCAGGGTAATCACGATGACAAATAGACCTCCTTCCGAACCGGAGTCATCCCAAAGAACTGCCCTTGGCTTTGATGAATTTATAGCCATTCTGGTTGCCTTCGCCACTATCGGAGCGATTCTTTTTTGGTCATTGTCCCGCAGGGATTCTAGTTGGAACTTAAACGGGTTGCTGTCCCCTTCTTCTACTCCGTCTAGAAGTGTTCAACCAAATCAAGTATTGCCCTTCCCTACTCCCAAGGTAGAACCAAACGCAGCCCCCAACAATGTTTTGCCTTCATCTCCACCTGAGGCTGTTGTTGAACCCAAGCCGCCTTCATTCTCAACTAATAACGCAACTTCTTCTGGCGCAGTCTTACCATCTGCTCAAGTAATCCCAACTCAATCCCCACAACCACAGACATCTGTATCCTCTTCAGCAGGGCTTGATTCATCAATTACATCATCAGCGTTGCCTTTAGTAATTCCGGCAAAACAAAAATCTATTATTCCGCCACCAATTGCATTTAACGATGTGCCCAATAACTTTTGGGGTCGGCGTTTTATAGATGTTCTTTCTTCCCGTGGTATTCTCCAGGGATTTCCTGATTATTCTTTTAGACCAAATCAGCCTGTAAACCGCGCCGAATTTGCTGCTATCTTGCAAAAAGCCTTTGAGGAAGAACCGTCTAAGAGTGCGATCGCATTTCAAGATGTACCAACAAAATTCTGGGCTACTTCAGCAATTGACCAAGCCATCAGTGCCGGATTTCTCAAAGGCTACCCGAAAAAAACCTTCAAACCACAACAAAATATTACGCGAGTGCAAGTTTTAGTTGCTCTTGTTAGTGGGTTGAATTTGAAAGCACGCACTTCCCCAAATCAGATTTTAAATGTCTATAAAGATGCTAAAGATATTCCAATCTATGCTACTAGTAAAATAGCCACTGCTACAGCAAATGGTCTGGTAGTTAACTATCCAAATCCACAAATTCTTGCTCCCAACAAAGTCGCTACTAGGGCTGAAGTGGGGGCCATGATTCATCAAGCTTTAGTAAAACGGGGCAAGTTGGAAGGAATTTCATCTCAAAACATTGTGCGATCTGGTGGCGTGTCTCCAAAAGTCTCGCCCACTCGAAAGCAGAACCTAAAAGGTAACTTGTCCACAGGAGGCTAGTAGTCTGTCAAGCTAGTTTTGAGGGCTTGTAGTAAGGACTTTAGCGCTTAGAAAACAAGGACTAAAGTCCTTACTACGAACTTGTTTACCCCTCAATTCAAAGCTGACAGACTATTGAATGTGGGGACTTCCGCGATGCGTTAAGCTTCTGGAATTTGTTGACCAACCACTTGTGATTTGAGAGTGGTGATTTCAGTGGTTAACTCTTTCCTGGTTGAGGCTTTGAGTAAATAGCGGTAAACAAACCAAGCAGAGTAACCAATACCGATCAACTCAAAAGTCGGTGCTACCAAGGGGATATCATTCAAAGCATCTAATATTGCCAAGAGTACTTTAACCCCAACAATTGATCCCACAATTAAACCAACAGTGATCAGGGGTTGCTTATATTGATTAAAGAAGCTTCCCAGATATTCTGGCAATGTTGCTAAAAAGCTAGAAATTTGCTCACCATATTTTTGCCATTCATCTTGAGACTGTGCAGGAGGCTGGAGTTTGGTGATGGTTCCTGTTTGGCTGTTGATCTCTGCCACTGTAGTCTCTTTGGATGCGGTTTCGGTAAATTCTTGTTCTGGCATTTTCACTCCTATATATTTGACAGTTGAGTTTTTCTAATCTGGATAATTACAACCAAAAGGCTGTTGATTAGGTAATGCACAAGTGCGTTTGTACAATTTGCGTTTGTACAATTGCGTAAAGGGCACAAAAGGGTTTTAGTGTCCTATAACTATAATTGCCCCGTAATATCTACTGCATCAACTACAAGGTAGACACTCAGGATGAGGATAGAACTAAATTTAAGTACAAATTTGGCAAAAATCAGCCCACCTCTCATTTATATAAGCCTAAAACCCGATTTTAGCCGATATTAAAGCTATCTTAAGCCGCATTTGTCAATTAACGCATTCGTATTGATATTAATACGTAATAAAAATTTTTGTGTGCTGACAAAGACTAGACTTTTAAGCTATTTTATGATATTCCTGCCTTGGAGATTAGGGATCAGGGGAAGCAGGGAGAGAAAAATTAATAACCAATGCCCCATGCCCAACGAATATCAAAGCTTTTGTTTTTTTCCTGATTGTATTAATTTTATAAGGAAGCAGTTAAGGTAGAGTAGTGCCATACTTGATGGCAAGAACTCATTGTTATCAACCGCATATTGAGGAAAGTGTTGTATTAAGGAGAAGGCAGTCTCAGATAGGTCTTTAGTGCAGGGAATTATTTGTTACTGCTGAAAAAAGTGAATTCTATTCACTCACAGTAAGTGTACTTAGCAGTATTGCTATAAAAATCACTTATACTATATAAGGTTATGTTAATTATATAGTAAGTAATGATTTGCTATTGCTATAAAAGAAGATAATGTAAATGTTAATCACCAATTAAAGTGTTTGCATAAGCTAAACTGATTTGGTGATTTTTGCGGGAAGGCAAGGAGGTTTGAGAAATGCCTTGCTCAAAAGCCAATCCCTATCGACAGCAGTTCAGAAAGCAAAAAAGTGTCAGCCGAAGAGCGATCGACAGACGAACTCCCGACCATAGAATTTCCCTCAAGAGGGAAACTCAAAGCCAGTTCCTGGCGCATCCATCAAAAAATTGGCTATGGGTACTTTGTAGCTATTGGAATTGGCTTTTTTGGCTCCCTGACTGGGTTAGTAATCGCCAACTACTACCGGGGAAGGGAAGTCAGGCAATTCAATCAAGCGTATGAACAAGGGCAACTACTGAGTAATTATAAAGATGCAGTAGTAGGGGCGCAATTACATAGCTCTAACCTAGTTGCTGTGTTAGAAAATTCACAACAGCTACAAACCAAAAAAGCCGATTTTTTGAATAATGTTGAAAAAGCCAAGCAATTAGAGTCAAAAATTGGCGGATTTATCGACAGTAAACCTAAAAGATTAGCAGCAACAAGTTCGACTTTACAGACGTTATTGCTGAATTACAAGACTAATTTAAAAGCTTACGTTGACCAAATCGAGGTCGTCTTACAGAAAATTGACTCCCAGCAAGTGCGTCAGTTGCAGATTTCCTCTGCCCGATCGCAGTTATTGACAATTATGCGTGGTCAAACAGCCATGCGGCTAGATCAGCTTTCTCAAAGCTTGACTAATATCCTGCAAACTGCTGATGAACAAGAGCAAGAAAGGCAAAAAGCCGTTGAGCAGGCCAAAATAGTTGAGCGATTGATCGTGCTCGTGAGTATGCTGGTTTCGGTGGCGATCGCAGCCATTGTAGCTTGGCGTACCAGTCGAGCGATCGCTGAACCAGTTATTACTGTCACCCAAGTAGCGGAGCAAGTTGCAAGAAAATCTAATTTCGATTTGCGAGCGCCCGTCACCACTGAAGATGAAATTGGCCTACTCGCCAAATCTCTAAATCGTCTAATTGAGCGAGTATCTGAGCGAACAAAAGAACTACAACAAGCTAAAGAACTAGCCGAAGCTGCTAGCAAGGCAAAAAGCGTATTTTTGGCCAATGTCAGCCACGAATTACGCACCCCATTAAATGCTGTCATTGGCTTGAGCCAACTTCTAGAAGACGATGCTACCGATCTTGGTTTATCGGCAGACTTTATCACAGACTTAGAAACAATTAACTCTGCTGGTAGGCATCTACTGCACTTGATTAACGAAATTCTCGACTTGTCAAAAATTGAAGCGGGGAAAATGACTCTTTATCCAGAGACATTCGAGATTGCGACGCTGATTCATAATGTTGTCCTCACAGTCAAACCAGCTATAGAAAAAAATGCCAATGTTTTAGAAGTGCATTTTGATGAACAACTTGGCATGATGTACGCCGATCAAACTAGGATGCGGCAGGTGTTGTTAAACTTACTAAGCAACGCCAGTAAGTTTACTACAAACGGCAAGGTGACGCTGACAGTCAACAGAGAAAAGGATGAATTTCGACTAGATGCTCCTTTGGGCATGATTACTTTTACCGTTAGCGACACAGGTATAGGTATGTCTCAGGGTCAACAGCAGCAGTTATTTCAACCTTTTACACAAGGGGATACCTCGACTACGAAAAAGTATGGAGGTACGGGACTGGGGTTGGCAATTAGCCGCCACTTTTGCCAGATGATGGGTGGTGAAATTATTGTCAAAAGTCAGCCGGGAGTTGGTTCTACTTTTACCATTCGTCTGCCAATGACTGGGCAGGATTAATTGGGCATTGGGCATTGGGCATTGGGCATTGGGCATTGGGCATTGGGCATTGG
>JAHCSU010000407.1 GCA_023522315.1 Nostoc sp. CCCryo 231-06 | reverse complement strand
GCGATTTATCGCGTCTTTGGGATCTAGGATTTTCATCAAAAAACCTTATCCGAACAGTATTGGGAGTGGGGGGATGAGGGAGATGAAGAATTAATAACCAATGGCCTATGCCCTATTCCCTGATTGATTATCTAACATTTTCAGGGCAGCCAGTTGTGCCTGAGCTTTGTGCAGAGATTCATACCATTCTTTCTCAGGATCGCTATCTGCGACAATTCCCGCGCCAACTTGTCCCCAAACAATGTTGAGTGCTGAGTGCTGGGGGATGAGTCTTGAGTGGGGAAATGAAGAAGAATTTACTCCTTCTGCTCCTGCTTCTTGAGACAGGGGGGCTAATAGCAGGGTGCGGATTAAGATATTTAAATCTAAATGACCCCGCCAATCTAAATAGCCGCAGGAACCGTAGAACAAGCTGCGCCGCAAGGGTTCTAGTTCTTCAATAATTTCCATGCAACGGACTTTGGGACAACCTGTGATTGTGCCACCAGGAAACGTGGCGCGAATCAGATCAATGGTAGTATATTCGCCTTTTAAAGTACCTTTAATGTTGCTGACAAGATGCATCACATGGCTATATCGCTCAATTGTCAGCAATTCGTCAACTGTAACCGTTCCCCATTCACAAACTCGCCCTAAATCATTGCGTTCCAAATCCACCAACATGATGTGTTCTGCACGTTCTTTGGTGTTGCTGAGTAAATCTTGTGCCAGTTGCATATCTTGTTCTGGTGTGACACCACGCGATCGCGTCCCAGCGATCGGTCTGGTTTCGGCTTGTCGATTTTGCAACATTACTAACCGTTCCGGCGAACAACTGATCACTTCTCCCCAAGGCGTTTGCCAATAGCTGGCAAAAGGAGAAGGATTGATTTTTTGCAAGGCTTGGTAAATTTCCCAACCAGAAGCCGATGTAGACGCTTGAAATCGCAATGAAAGATTTGCCTGAAAGATGTCTCCAGCTTGAATATATTTTTTTGCCTGGTTTACAGCTGTTTCATAATCTGATTGCGATGTCAAAAACAGAGGGAGCGAGGGAGATGAGGGAGATGAGGGAGAAAATTCTACTTTGTCCCCCAACTCCCCTTTTCTATTCTCTAGTTTGTGCTGGAACTCATCGAGTCCACTTGCATCACTGGCGGCTAACCAAAGAATTTGTTGCGCGTGATCCAAAAGAGCAAAACAATCTGGTTCATACCAAAAAGCTATGGGAAATGGCAGGGGATCAATTTTATGATCTGGTAATTGTTCAATTTCCCATGCCACATCGTAGCCTAGCCAACCTAACCAACCGCCGGTGAAGGGGAGATGGGGAGGTAGGGGAGATGGGGAAGCAGGGGGAGCAGAGGAAGAAAATACTACCTCATCCTCCTTATCTCCCTTATCTCTCCCTATCCCTTGCTGTAACAACTTTTCTAAGAAGGGAAAAACTTTTCCTTCTTCTGGTGTCCACATCTGGGGGATGCCATCGACTAGGCGAGGAGCGCCTGCACAGATAGAATATCGGCTGAGTTGGGGATGATCGATTGGCGTTGGGTAGGGACTTTCCAGTAGGGTAGCAATTCTTGATGCGGAGGTGGGGTGAAAAAGAGTAGCAAAAACTTCCGAACCTGTGCGCTTTTCTAAGGGTAGCGATCGCCAATACCAAGCCTTGATCATACTGTTTATAAGCGTTGCAAAATTAGACCTGAGTTCCTATAGCTAGCCGTATTCCCCAGAATAAAATTAAAGTTGCGATCGCAAGCCAGTCACGCCCTTTAAATCGTAAGTCATGCCACTGGACTCGATGCTCGTTGGGACTAGTAAAACCCCGCACCATCATTGCATTCGCCATTTGATCGGCTCGTAAGAGGAGATTTTCTAACAGTCTCTCTGCAACTGTCATCCAAACTTTGAATCCTCCTTTCAATCCCAGCTTTTTCCAATTAATTGCCCTTGTCATCACGGAGCGAAATAAGTTTTGCACTTCTTCTAAAACCAGGGGAATAAAGCGCAAGGACAAGGTTAAAGTTAAAGCAATTTCGGTAACAGGCAACTTGAAGCGTCTCAGGGGTTGCATTAGGCTTTCTATGCCAGATGTGATTTCTTCTGGTGCGGTTGTCAGCAGATACAGGTTGGTGCTGTAAATTACGGTAAATATAATTGTACTCAGACGTATAGCCAAATCCAAGGAGCGGCGAGTTACTTTAACTGGCCCTTTGTGAAATAGCACATAGCTGTATTTGCTATTACTTGCTGGCTCTTGAATAATATTTTTGGAGAATGCTTGCTGGGTTAATATTTGTTCATTAGCTGGGAGGCGTGGCTGATAATCTACACCCATTGCATCAGGACTGATGGCTCCGATCGCTAAGACAAAAAACGATAGCATTAACAGCCAACCCATTTGCTGCTGCCATACTCGGCGGGGAATTCTGGCAATTAAGGTGGCAAGAATCAATATTACCACCAGCAGCACCCGCCAAAAGTTGTTAGCTAAAACATAGCTTGTCAAAAAGCTCATCAACCAGGCGAACTTGACTCGCGGATCGATTTTATGCAGCCAAGTTTGGGGTTGTTCTAAATAAAGTCCAAGTGGCAGCGATCGCAATAAATCCATTTTAGAGTTAGGAGTGAGGAGTTAGGAGTTTTGACTTTTGGGTTAACCTATTATGTTGACATAGGCTTAAAAATAGCAATTTTGGCTTTAACTCATAACTCCTGTACAGACACGATTCATCGCGTCTCTCTTTCTCTCTTGTACAGACGCGATTCATCGCGTCTCTCTTGTCCCCTAACTTATTTTGACGCGAGTTGCTCTATTAACATTACCACTTTCAGCATCACGGACTTTTTTGCTCCGCCACAGTAAGATAATTGGCGTGCCTTTAAATCCTAGCTGTTGCCGGAATTGGCGTTCAACATAGCGGCGGTAGTTGTCGTTGAAGCGTTTGGAATCATTGACAAATAGAGCGATCGTTGGTGGTTGGCTACTTACTTGTGTACCATAATAAATCTTGCCCTGCCGCCCACCACGGGATGCTGGCGGTGAATGCCAGCTTACAGCGTCTGTTAAGACTTCGTTAATTACTGATGTGCTGACACGGCGTTTGTGTGATTCAGCCGCAGTTTTCACCAATTCTAGAATCTTCTCTACCCGTTGTCCTGACAAGGCACTCACAAAAATTGTTTCTGCCCATTCGGTAAAATGTAACCGTGATTGCAGAGTTTTTTCGTAGTCGTAGATTGTGTAAGAGTCTTTTTCGACAGCATCCCACTTATTAACGACGATGATGCAAGCTCGACCTTCTTCGATAATCCGCCCAGCTAATTTTTGGTCTTGCTCAGTGACTCCATCAACGGCATCTATTACTAATAAAACCACGTCAGCGCGGCGAATCGCTTTGAAAGCACGGTTAATACTAAAGAATTCTGTACCGTATTCTATATGTTTCTTTTTGCGAATGCCGGCGGTGTCAATCAAACGGTAGGTTTGTCCCTCTCGTTCAATGACGGTATCAATAGCATCGCGGGTTGTGCCGGAAATTGGGCTGACAATTGCCCTTTCTTCCCCAACAAAAGAATTCAGTAAGCTCGATTTGCCCACATTCGGGCGTCCCACAATTGCTACTTTGATTTCATTCGTGTCTGGAATGTCTTCAATCGCAGGTATGTGGTTAACTAACTCGTCGAGTAACTCTCCTGTGCCACTGCCATGAATTGCGGAGATGGGGTAAGGTTCGCCCAATCCCAATTCCCAAAATTCGGCAGCTTGCATTAAGCCTTGTTCTGGGGATTCACATTTATTTACAGCTAGTAGCACAGGTACGGGTTGTTGACGCATCCATTCGGCGATTTCTTGGTCTGCCGATGTGGGGCCTGTTTGACCATCTACGACAAAAATAGCGCCACACGCTTCTGCAAGGGCTGTCATTGCCTGTTGGCGAATTAGTGGTAAAAATTCGGTATCATCATTAAAAACTAAACCACCAGTGTCTACCACTAAAAATTCACGACCATTCCAGAAAGCTGGTAGATAAGTGCGATCGCGTGTCACTCCCGGTTCATCATGGACAATCGCCGTTTGTTCCCCGGCGAGTCGATTAACCAGGGTGGATTTGCCCACATTTGGGCGTCCGATAATTGCAACAATTGGCAGTGCCATAAAACCAGGGTAAGTGAGAGACGTAGTATATCACGTACTTACATTTTACTCTCTTTAAACTGGAAGTTTTAATTATTTTCCAATCATCTGAGGCGATGTCAAAGAAACCTCTCCCTAGTTTTACTACGTAAAACAGTCCCTCTCCGAATCGGAGAGGGAAAGACTTGAACTTTAGTTCAAGGCAGGGAGAGGTTTATTGAACTCACGTTAATTTAAAAAAAAAATAAAAAAAGGTAGGATTTCCTACCTTTTACCCAAAAAAAGCATTTTGTAACCAAATACCAAATTTAATATCACACAAGTTTTTGACGAATCTATTGCAAAACTATGACGAGGGTATGACGGTTAATTTGTAATTGACTTCGCTATTGCTCCCAGTTGCAACCCAGGCGAATAACTTCCTTCTTCCTTGATCCGTTTAATTTCAGCATCTGTTACCCGTAAATTTAACTTTTGTGCCAATGCCCTTACAATATCTCCCCGATCAATTACACCAGCGACAGCGCCAGCAGGAGAAAGCACGGTAATTCGAGGTAACTGCTCATTTTCCAGTTTGTTAATTACCTCAGCTATCGTTGTTACTTCCGCAACAGTGGGTATTTCTGTCAAAGGATGCACAATGCTATGTAAGGTTTGGGTTTCCCATTCGCTCCTTTGGGTTAAACGAAAATCGTCAATGGAAACTAAACCCCGGTAACGTCCATCAGATGCAGCAAAGTAAATCTGTGAGGGAACGGTTTCCAACAGGTATAAATCGGCAAACGATCGCAATGTCTGATCGGCATCAATTACCCGAAAGTCACGAGTCATCGCATCAGCCGCCACTACCTTGAGTAGGCTTTCTTGCAATGTAGTCATGTTGTCATAGCTGTTAGCATTGCGGACAGCAAACCAACCTAACAGCGCAATCCACAAACCAGCTACTAACTCTCTGGTCACAAAATCTACAACAAATCCTAGAGCGATCGCACTGTAACCCAAAATTTGTCCAGCCTTTGCAGCCCAGTGTACGGCTTGAAAACGATTACCTGTTATTTGCCATAGTGCTGCTTTTAACACTTGCCCCCCATCTAGAGGTAAGCCGGGAATCATGTTAAATAGAGCCACCACCAAGTTAATTCTCGCCAAATCTCCGACCATGACACTGAGTGGACTAGTATCATGTATCACAGTACCTCCCAGACTTAGCATAAAAAATAGTATGATACTCACCAATGGGCCAGCGATCGCTACTTGAAAAGCTTTGAAAGGAGTTTTAGATTCTTCTTCAATAGCAGCAATCCCGCCAAATAGAAATAAAGTAATTGAGTTAACTTTAATGCCTTGCGATCGGGCTACCAAGCTATGACCCAACTCATGCAACAAAACTGAAGCAAATAGCAGCAGTGCCATAACTATTCCAGCACTCCAAGCTGTAACAGTCCCCCATTCTTGATAAGCTACTCCAAAGTTGAGGGTTGCCAACCCTAAAATTACAAACCACAACGGGTCTAAAAACAGGGGAATTCCAAATAAAGACCCAATTTTCCAATTTGTTTGCATTACATTGTCCTAAAACTAGATATCGCCAGTAGTTCCTATACTGCAATATTTGCGTATATACTTATACTTCTGAGCATCAATTCGGTAGTACCGAGTTACGAAATGCTCTTATTTCTAGAATAGACAATTAATGCCTGTAAACAAACTTCTGGAGTGGGAAACAGGGAGAGAAATCTACTTCCTCATCCCCTCATTCCCCTCATCTTGAGTTTTTGAAAAAATAAAATTTATAGAACTTAACGTGTCGCGGAAGTCCCCACCTTCAATGTACTCATAAGGTGGGGATTGTGA
>JAHCSU010000406.1 GCA_023522315.1 Nostoc sp. CCCryo 231-06 | reverse complement strand
AGGAAATCTTCTTGAATATCAATGTGTTACATCTTGAAGTGCGGAATGTCGGATAAGTATTGATGTCTATATTGTTGGTAAAACTCCATCTGGGGATTTAGCCGGAATTTCGACAAAAGTTGTAGAAACCTAACTAATCAAACACTAGCCTGTCTATAATTTACAGACAGGCTTTAAATTTTAAGTGCGGTAAGTATTTTTACAAAGTGTCAACTTTGGACTCAATTACACTTTGAACAGACGAAGAAACATTAGAGAGCAAATTGTAACCAGTGTTCACTTCGATGGAATCAACACTAACTCTGTAATTTCTCCAATCCGCATTTCTAATTCCCTGCGAATTAGGCATATTCACTGCAATTATTCTGGTGTTAGTAGTGACACTGCTAGCACCAGAATTTGATGAATTTAAGACTACAATAACCTTCCATGTTCTTGCCGGAACAGTCACTTTGCCACCAGCAATTGTGGTTTTTGTTCCATTAGAACCTGTTCCACCAGTGCCATAGGAACCCGAAATAATATAGAGTTCTTTCCCCTGAACTACTATAGCGGTTATCAGTCTTCTGAAGTACAGTAGCAGCAGTGAGTAAACCAACCCAGTAAATTCTCTATCGTCACTTCTGCGAATGCCATATTTAATGCCTTGAGTAAATTTTGGACAAAACTTAAGGTGACACCAAAGTTTTTAGCCAGTTTTCGTTGGGAAATGTCACCGCAGGCATAAGCATCAACAACTTTCTGACGCAAGTCGAGAGAGTAGGCTTTCATAGCGACCAGTTATCAGTAGAATTGTTCTCTCCTAAGTGTACTGAACTGGACTGATAACCGCTATATAACGGTTTTCGATCACATCAATTACAGACCATTCGTAGGGGCACAGCAATGCTGTGCCCCTACCTTGTTTGCATCTAAACCAGAGACGTAATAATAATTTGTTCTCTTCTTTTAATCATTTTTATTGATGATTTTGATAAATAATTATATTGGCTATTATCAATAGTTTTTCTTACAGTAAAATTATCAATTTTAAATACGTGTAAAAGATATTACTCATGGAAAAGATTAATGCTATACCAGAAATGCTGGGTGAAACAACTGATGTAGAAACTTGGCTAATTCGAGCGGGACTAAAATTTTCAGATTTAGGTAACGATGCTGCAAGTATTGCAATCCGTAAGCAATGGCGAGAGTACCAAGCCGCAGTGCAAAGATGCTGTGCAACCCTACACCAACCACCATCACGTATTCAACTAAGCGGCGACTATGCCAAGCTGAGAATACCTGGTGCGGCATCAACCAATTGTGCGATAAGCTGTCGAGTCGTGCCAAATCCTTAGACTGGGCAAAAGATAGAAAATCTTCAAGAATCAAGTGTCGAGTAGGGCGACTGCTAACTATTTGACTAATAATCTTGTTGCACGCCGCCTACCACTGGTTTAACTTCAGAAAATGGATCAGTGCCGCCACCCCAGTTAAAATCACTAATTCGGATGCTGATACCGCCTAACTCCAACACCGGATTGTAACGCAAGGTGATGCCATAGGTGCGACGACTATATTCCACAATATAGTCGGTGCTGGTTTCTTTACCAGTATCCAAGTTAACAGATGTTTGAAAGCCTAAGCGAAAAGGGCCGTAGATTTGCTGTGATATCCCAGCACTCAACACTTGGTTATCAACAGAGCGATCAAACAAAAAGGGTGATAATCCGTTGTTTAAGCCTTGAGAATAAGTAATATTAAAGGCTGTATAGTCTAAAAAAGGTCGAGAAAAATGACCAATTTGGCCTAGTAAGCCAATTGTACCAGTTAGGGTGCTTTGATTATCACCATTGGTGTAATAACTGCTAGTACCTCTAAGTTCAGCGATCGCTCGCAAGTAAGGAACTACAGGATTAGCCGTGTATCGTAATCCCTCAGTCGCAGTGGGTGGTAATGGTTTTCCCTGCCACAGCAACACCCCAGTACTGAGGAAAGCGCTGGCTTGGAAACGACCTAGTGAGATGCGATCGTTTTCCCGCACTGGTTCTAGTAAGTCTTGGCGATCGGTGTTGGCATTGATATATCGAGCGCTTCCCTGATAGGTGAGGTTGATGCCACTTTTGCCTAAAGGAATCACAGGAGAGAGAATAATACCACCAAGACTGCTCTGGACGGTTTGAAAACCGAGGGTACCGTTGTAAAAGCGATCGCGGTAGCTATACTCCAGATTCAAAACATGGGGAAGGGAAGTCCCTAATGTCTGGCGCAATCCTAACCTCGCCCGTAAATTATCTTCTAGCTTGTTCAAGTCAAAACTAGTTAATTCCCCAGTCCCATCAATGACTGCTCGTGGACTCAAAACAGAATTTATCTTTGTCTTGACAGCAAACAGTGCGCCTAAATCACCCGCGCCTTCTTGCACAGCTCTCTGTATTAACAACTGGGGCGTGATCGTCCAGCGTGTCTTCTCTGTATCGATCACTGGAAAGCCACGCTCAATATACAAGCCACCCCGATCTTCTCCATCATAACCAGGGGAAGCTATTGCAGGTGAAACATCCCGCTCCCGGCGGTCAATAGTCCGCTCATTCACCGGAATTGGTAAGGAGACGCCTTGATCAAATACCAAACGCTGATTCTGTGTCCTGATGCGGTCTACCAAGGGTGATTCTCGCGTCAGAGTTACTGTATCTGCGCGTAATTGTAATTCAGGGGGCGAAAAAGGATCGTTGGTGATGCGGACATCCCTTGCTTGCCAGCCTTGCGGATAAAAGTCAATGTGTTCAGCTTCAAACCTGAGCCGATTGACTACACCCCCTGTTTTCGATGGCGGGATATTGCTAGCATCTGCTTGACCACCAAATACCACATCAATTCCTCCAGGGCTGCTCACACCGGAAACGGGCTGATTGGCTCTAATGCGATCGCTCGGCGGACGTTTTGGAACTCCACCAGCAGTTACACCCGTGGATGAAAAAGCAAAATCTGTTTGTGCTGAGGGTACATAAATTTCTCCTCTACCATTTAGCAGTTCCCCACTATCTTGAACAAAGTTATAAGTAAAGCGTTGTCCACGCAGTACCTGATCGCCCCGTGTTAAAGTTACGTTGCCCTCCCCCGCAGCAATCAAGTTGTCTAAATTGACTTGCAGGCGATCGGCATCCACCACCGCCCCATCAAATCGCACAAGTACATTACCAACAGCTGTAATAATTCGCCGTTGCTCGTCATACTCTTGCCGATCTGAAGTGACTTCTACAATTCTCGGTTTAGCTGGCGCAGTTGTATCAGATGGTTGACTTTGGGGCTGATTAGTGGCATCTGCATCTCGTGTAGGCGTTGGTGCTTGAGCTTGTTGTTGGACTTGGGACTTGAATCCTACAGTGATGGGCTTTGAGAGTTGATTTGTCGAGTTACGAGACGTGAATTTTATAAAATTTTGTACTGATTGAGAACTCGGTGCAAGATCAGCAGCAGATTCAGAGATATTGTCTCTTCCTGAAGACTGTGGTGCAGTACTATCACTTTGCTGTTTTTGCGGGGTTAATTTCTGTGCGAAAATTCCCGCTTTGGATTCGACTTTGTTGCTGTATGTAGCACTTGGGACAGTTTGAAGAGGACGCAAAGACTGGACAAGTTGGGGATTTGGGGAAACTCTATAGCTAAAGCTACCATCCAAAAAGGTTTGTTTTTCTCCACTAAAGTTGAGAGTTGGTGATTGCTCACCGAGTTTTTGAGAAGGTTCACTTTTTAAGTTTACAGAAGAAGCCTCCGCTCCAACTTTCTTTGGCAACGTAGTGGCTTCTCTTTGCGTCTCCTGCTTGCGTAACGCCGCTCTTAGCAGAAGTTCCGAGCGCTGAACGTTGACACTCGGACTTGTCTTTGTGTCTTCTTTATCTTGGTAATTAGAGGATTTAACCTCCTGCGTGGGATAACCACCAATTACCGATCGCCCCAAAGGTGCAGCAGTTCCAGAAATGTTGATGGGCGAAATTTCTGGTGGGAAGGTTTCTGGTGAATGGGCTACAGAGGGAGTTTCGGCAACTACCAAGCCATCCTGAGTTGAGTTGATCGGAGTTGGCAATGGCGGATCACTCTTGGTTTTACCCGCAATTGCCAACTCAGCCAAATCCTTGGGTTGCTTGGATTTGTCTATCTTTTCGTGTATTCCAGTATCTACACCTGAAAGAAAATTTGTATGACTAGCAGATGAGGCGGGATTTACAGCTTGTAAAGATTCGAGGATAAAAGGCGGATCAGGCGGCAGAACTGGATGAAGCATATTTGAGCATAATCGGGCTAACAAACAGCCAAATGACGGAGGGAAGGATTAAATATACATTTTGCCTTCCGACTGTCGCCTTCTGCTATCGGTAGCAAGCCACTTTGAGGAGGAAACTTACTAAACTTTCGCCTAGTAAGTTTCCGTGGGGTTTAGTATCTTCCGCCTTCTAAAGTCGCGGATGATTTATTGCCCTTTTACTCTAAGTCCCGACGGCCGGGGTTACGAGCTGGATCGTTTGACAAAAATCCGAAGACGAAGATAGCGACGAAGGAGGCAACAACAATATAAACAGCGATTTTTAAAGTCAGCATAGAAATATCTCCAAGGGGTAAGACAAAGAAAGCTTTTCTTTCAGGATCTGCCATGCAGAAAAGATAGCTACTTTATATTACCCAAATCTCGTCCCTTTTGAGAGGACTCTGGGGACTTGGGGCTGGCGACTTGGAGATTAGGGACTAACAGTGCTTACCCTAAGCTTATTGATAATGGTGCAAGATGTCAGTTGTCTAACTTTTAGATGCCCTTAAGAAATAACTCAGAGACTGGTTACTCTTGTGACGTTAACTAACGGCAAAAGTTTCTTCAGATAACAGTTATTTTTTCAAAAAGCGCTGACGTAAACGAGATATAAAACTATTCACCTCTGGTATTTTCATTGATGAAGCGATCGCAGCAAACACTGCAATCCCCACAAAGCCAGATACACACAATTGCAACACCAGAATCAGTAAACCCGTTTTACCTAATAAATGCTGAGAACCAACCAATGTCCCATAGCTTGCTATCCCAGCTACCACGCTACCAGCAGCCAAACCCAAAATCGGCAAACCCCACTCACGCCAAGGTAAACCATTGAGTTTGCGATCGAGCAACCATAGCAGCATCAACATTGAACTGCAATTTACACCCACTGTTGCTAACACCAAACCGGGAGCGCCAAAAGGTTTAACGAAAAACCAATCCAATAAGGCGTTAAGCAAGATGTTAAAAATACTGATGCGAAAAGGTGTCTGTCCATCGCCCAATGCATAAAATACCCGCACTAAAACATCACGCCCTAAATAGACAAACATCCCAATTCCGTAAGCGACTAGCAAGGATGAAACTAGCTGTGTGGCTTCTGGCTTGAAAGCACCGCGTTCATATACCACCTGCACAATAGGTACAGATAACGCCACCATCAGCGCTCCTAGCGGTAGCATGGTGAAGGCAGTAAGTAGCAGTCCTTGGCGAATGCGTAATTTTAAATCTGGCCAATTTTCGGGGCCGGCAAGTTTGGCAAATATCGGTAACAGAGGCAGTAAAATGATATTAGAAATAATCCCTAAGGGAGTTTGGACTAATAGATTCGCATAGTTAAATCCTGCCGCAGCACCAGGGATAGGACTGGCAAAATAAAGGTCAGTGGCGACATTAATTGGCATCATTCCAGAGGAAATTGTTGCCGGAGTCATGATTTTAATGACTTCTTGAACACCTGGGGATTTAAAATCAAACCGCAAGCGTAATGTGCCGAGTCCTAACCGCCACTGGACAATTAGCTGCACTAACCACTGGAGAATGGCTCCTGCTAAGGTTCCCCAAGCTAAAACCATTCCACCGATTAAAGCGTACTCCGGTTTAATAATATCTTTGCCCAGTTGCATCGCCAAGATACCAAGACCGGCAACAACGGTAATACTGGATAATAAGGGACTAATGGAGAGTAACCAATATTGATTGGCTGCATTCAGAGTACCGAAGCCAATGCCAATTAAACCTGAAAATAAAGCCATTGGCGCCATAATGCGGAGTTGTTGAATTGCGATCGCTCTGGTTGTCGCTTCCAAACCATGACCAACTAAATCAACGATCGCATCTGCAAATAAAACTTGAGCAACTGTTACCACCAATAGCGATCCAGCTACCAGAGTTGTCACGGTTTCCACTACGGGAGCCGCTTCTTCTCGCCGCCGCTTGGCTAAAACGCTGACAACTGCACTGTGTAATGGCCCATTGACACCACCGAGTAATATTAATAGAAAGCCAGGGATAATATAGGCATAACTATAGGCGGTGGCAGCAGCACCAACACCAAAAGCGGCAGCGATCGCTTGCTGCCGCACTAAACCGAAGACTTTACTAATTAATGTGGCTGCGGCAACAATGCCAGCAATTCCAGCGAAAGAACGAGAGGGTTTTTGGTCTTGTTGTGTCACGAATAATACCCGACAACTCTTGCAGAGTGCATACTTTAAAACATTTAACCTGAAATTCCGTAGTCTGTCAGGTAAATTTTGGCAAATATAGTCATTAGTTTATAGTCTGATGGCAATCATTTTAAGTGCCTACGCTCAAAACGGAATTACTGCGATCGCTATAGTAGTAAGCATTTTAGCTCTCATTCCCTCTTATTTTCAGGTAATACCAATTCTTTCTAGGCTTGTCGTTACCCACATTTTTGTAACAGTCAAAGTGTCGTGCTGACCAATATCCCGCCCAGAACTTAAGTTCTGGGCTGATAGCTAAAGTCCACTCAAGTGGACTGAAATTTTCCTTTTAGATATGATAGCCCCTCTACATGGCTGAAAATTTGTATTTAGTCCTCTTGAGAGGACTTTAGCTATTAGCCTTGGAATTTATTCCGAGGCGGAATGGCAACGAAGCCCAAGATTTAAAAAATGTTGGTAATGACAAGCCTTAAAAAGGGGTGGATCTCAAGAGCCAACTTTTTAAGGGGGTTGGGGGATCTCTTATACATAAGTCCTAAAGGGGTTAGACCACTTTTCTGATTTGTCTTGGCAACACTACGTTAGTCATGTCTTCTGCTGTGTACAAGCCAAAACTATTTTTTAATCCATTACGAGGATAGATCAAGAAAGGGGAACTATAACAATAACCATCTTCTGGGAAATAGTTGAACACTGTAAAAATTTGCAGTTTGTCATATTTTGGACTCATGAAGTTTGGGATGACGAATCATTAAAACCGACATAATCCAGAGCAATGGAACCTAATTCAAATTTCCCAGAAAATCAACTTCTTTTGTCAAGCGCTCAACTTCAAGAGCAACTAGACCAACAAAAGGCTCTGGCGAGTGTGATTGTGCGAATTCGGGAGTCTCTTGACTTAGAAACGATTTTTCAAACTACCGTTATACAAGTGCGTCAGCTGCTAAATGCTGACCGAGTAGCAGTCTTCCAGTTCGACCGTGAACAAGATTGGCAAGGAGAATTTGTTTCTGAGGATGTTGCACTTGGCTGGGACTCAGCAATGGCAGTAAAAGTTTACGACCACTGCTTTGGAGAACAATTTGCTGCCAGTTATCAACAAGGTCGAGTGCAAGCAGTAGCAGATATTTACAAGGCGGGACTGAGTGATTATCATGCCGAAATTTTGAGTAAATTTCAAGTAAAGGCCAACCTTGTTGTCCCTCTATCTCGCCAAAAGGAACTGTGGGGATTGCTTTGCATTCATCAGTGCAGTGAGGCTCGTGACTGGAAAGAATCGGAAATTGAATTTATTTGTCAAATTGCTGACCATCTTGCCGTTGCTATTCAACAAGCCAAGCATCTTCATGAAGTTCAATTACAAGCGGCAAAATTGGCTCAAGCAGCTCAACGCGACCAAGTAATTGCTCAGATTGTCGATAAAATTCGCTCACCCCTTGACATTGAAACCATCTTTAAAACCACAACTCAAGAAATATGCAAGCTGCTGCAAGCTGATCGAGTTGCCATCTTTAGCTTCAATCCAGATTGGAGTGGTAACTTCGTTGCGGAATCATTTACCGAAGGCTGGACTCCTTTAGTTGGCGTTCAGCCGATGATTTCTGATACTTATTTACAACAGACGCGAGGCGGACGTTATGTTAACAACCAGACATTTACAGTCAATGACATTTATCAAGCCGGATTAACAAACTGTCATGTAAACCTGTTGGAGCAATTCCAGGCAAAAGCCTTTGCAACTGCCCCCATTCTCCAAGGAGATCAACTTTGGGGAATCATCGCTGCCTACCAAAATACCTCACCCAGACAGTGGCAATCTTATGAAGTCGAATCACTGACCAAAATCGGCACACAAATTGGTGTAGCAGTGCGACACCATAAGTTGCTGGCATACGCTCAGTACCAAGCAGAGCAACAAAAGACATTAACTAGCGTGATTACTCGAATTCGGGAGTCCCTAGATTTAGATACAATCTTCCAAACTACTGTCACCGAGGCTCGGCAAATGCTGCAAGCAGACAGAGTGTCAGTCTTTCGTTTTGACCCTCAAAAAGATTGGGAAGGAGAATTTATTTCTGAGGATGTTGTACCTGAATGTAACTCGGTAATAGCAGAAAAAGTTTATGATTATTGCTTCGGTGAAAACTTTGCACCCCTTTACGCCCAAGGTCGAGTAAATGCGATCGCTGATATTTATCAAGCAAAGTTTCCAGGTTGCTACGTCCAAATCCTAGAAAAGTTTCAAGTGCGGGCAAATATGGTCGCACCTCTATTAAAAAAAGGTGAACTTTGGGGATTGCTGTGTATTCACCAATGTACCGCTCCTCGTCACTGGCAACCCTCTGAAATTGAATTTACCAGTCAAATAGCCGAACAATTGGGAGTCGCATTAAAACAAGATTCTTATTTAAAGCAAGTTCAAATGCAGGTTGTCCAGTTAGCAGAAGCCACTGAACGGGAGAAAGCAATGGAACGGCAAGAATTGCTGGCTGCAACCATTGATAAAATTCGCCAGTCACTTGATATTAAAACTATTTTTAGAACCACTACTCAAGCTGTACGAGAGTTGCTTGAAGTCGAGCGAGTTGCAATCTACCGCTTTAACCTGGATTGGAGCGGTAAATTTGTAGCAGATTCTTTTAAAGACGGTTGGAAACCTGTTGCACAAGCCCAACCAATAATTATAGAAACTTTTGAGGACACAGACGACGATAACGAACTTCCGCGTAACGAAACCTTTGTTCCGATTCGGGAAGGTGAAAAATTATGGGGATTATTAGTTGCTTATCAAAATTCACAACCGCGTTATTGGAAAGAAGAAGAAATTAATTTACTAGCTCAAGTAGGGGTGCAATTGGGAATTGCGATTCAGCAAGCAGAATTACTCGAACAAACTAAACGTCAAACCTTAGAACTTACTCAAACTCTGCAAGAATTAAAACAAACTCAGACCCGGTTAATTCAGGGTGAAAAAAATGGCAGGATTAGGACAACTACTTGCTGGAGTCGCTCATGAAATAAATAATCCTGTTAGTTTTATTTTTGGCAATCTTATACATTTAAATGAATATACTCAAGAACTGCTGAATGCAGTGAAAATTTATCGTCAAAACTCCTCCCTATCACCAACTGTCCAAGAACAAATTGATAAGACTGATTTAGACTTTATCATCGAAGATTTACCCAAAACCCTTGAGTCAATGAAAGTAGGGACAGAGCGTATTTGTGAGATTGTGCTATCACTGCGAAACTTTTCTCGTACAGATGAAGCTGAATTGAAGGCAGTAGATATTCATCAAGGATTGGATAGTACTTTGCTAATCTTAGGACATCGGCTCAAAAACAATAATGAACGCCCAGCTATTGAGATTATTAAAGAATACGGTACTTTACCTTTGCTCGAATGCTATCCCTCGCAATTAAATCAAGTGTTTATGAATCTTTTGAGTAACAGTATTGATGCATTAGAGGAAAAGTTTCAAACTATACAGCAAAGGTATTTCAAGTTGTCGCAAAGGTGTCCGATAATACCTTTAACTATCTGGATTAGTACGCAAGCTGTTAATAATCAGATTGTAATTAGAATAGCTGATAATGGTCTTGGAATTCCAGAAGAAGTGCGATCGCACATTTTTGACCCGTTCTTCACCACCAAAGCAATAGGTAAGGGTACAGGGTTAGGATTATCTATCAGTTATCAAATAATAGTTGAAAAACATCACGGTCAGATTAAATGTTCTTCTAAACCAAGTGAAGGAACAGAGTTTTTGATTGAAATTCCTAGCAGTAATTAAAGGCGACTAGTTTTTGACAGAGGAATACTCTGCTGTTTAATGGCTAATATGACGTTTGTTATACAAATTTCGGGGGTATAATGCCCCTAATGAAAGTTTTATATCAAAAATCGTCGAGCATTTTGTACTGAACAAAGGAGAATTGAATCATATCTAAGGAATTAATCAAGCAAAGGCTTATTGAACATTTAAACCTTTATGGTTTTGAATATGCTTGGTTTGAGAATCAAACCGGAGATAGTGTAAATTTTGTAGATATTGATAAGTCAAAAAATACTAACACTGACTCTGGAAAGACGGATTTTATAAAAGAGAAAATAAAGCATTACCTGCAAAATTAGCATTGGGAAAGCCAGTAGGATGCCGAACTCTCCGCGCTAAACACCCTATTCCCTACTATCGACAACCTAAACTATCTCGCGTTGATATACCCGTAACCGGATTTACCCCATCGGCTCTTTCACACATTAGCGACACTTGATAACGGTCAATCAAAGCGTCGGTAAAATCAGCGCCTGTAATTTCGGCATCATAAAAACGACTACTCGTCAAAGTTGCTTCTGTAAAAATGGCATTTTTTAGGTTAGCACTATCCATAGTCACGCGATCAACTAAAGCGCCGCTCAGGTTAGCACCTTCCAGATTTGCTTTTAATAAAACTCCTTTAGTAAGAATTGCGTTGGTTAAATTCGCTCCTTGGAAATTCGCCCCCCGCATTTCTGCTGCTACAAAAGTCACACCTGCTAAATCAGCATTAGAAAAGTCACGATTTTCTAAATTTATATTGTTGTAGTTGATTGTGTTTAGTTGAGCAAAAGCCGGTTTGGGATTAAGTATTATCCACAAAAATGCTAGTATCAAAATCGCAATCAAACCAAAAAAGCGCAGTAAAATCTTTTTCATAACTTTATTATTTATCAGCAGTCCTTTGTCATTAGCCCCTTGTCATTTAACCAATGACTAATGACTAATGACTAATGACTCTTAGCTATTTCCAATCTTTACCAATCCGAATTGTGAGATCAGATTCTAAATCACCAATCGCCGCTACCTCAATTTGACCCAAGCCTAAAACTTTTTGCAAATCAACTCCAACTCGTCGGTTGCCTTTTTGGACAACAATCTGAGTTTGACGTTGGGTATCTGGCCAATCAGGCACTTTGTAAATATTAGTAAAGCCTTTCTGTTTCAGATAAGCAATAACTTTTTCAGTTAGCTGAGGTTGATTGGAAGCATTTTGAATAGCAATTTTGAGGTTAGGAACCTGACGCATATCTGGTTTCAGACCAGGTACATTTACCCCAACATAATCATTCAACAGGCTCTGTTGTCCAGTCATATTTAGCCAATAGCTATCAGGGTCTTTGCTAAAACGGCTAAACGTACCAGGCAACACGGTCATTTGGAAATTATCTCGATCCAAGTTGAGGCCGAAATTCACCAACGCCATCATTTCTTCCATCTTCAGGTTGGTATCAAAGTATTTTCGCATCAAGCGAGTTAACTGAGGCAACCTGGGTAAGACGGTAGGACTATTTAAGCGTTGCAGCAAAGCTGCTGTTAGTGCTTGCTGACGCTGCACTCTCGGCAAATCTCCCAAACCTGGTTCGCGGAATCGGGCAAACTGTTCTGCTTGTTCGCCGTTGAGGGTTTGCCAGCCACTGACTAAATTAATCGACAGCCGACTGCTAGAGTCTTTATATTCCATTGATTGTGGAACAAAGACTTCTATTCCACCTAACTGATCGACTAACTGCCGTAATCCACTAGTAGAAATACGGATATAGCGATCGATTGGGGCATTGTTTAAGGTACGGCTAACTACCCGTGCTGCCAAGACTGGGCCGCCTTTGGTATTGGCATCAGATACCTTAGTTAATCCCTTTTCTCCCTTTTCGGGGATGGCGATCATCGTATCTCTGGGAATGGAAAGCACCCGTACAGATTTTTCACTAGGGTTGAGCCTTACTAGCAACATGGTGTCGCTTTTCCCAGCAAAGCTTTCTGGTGAACCATCAACAGTACCGCTAACTGGTTCAATCCCCATAATTAAAATATTCATGGGTCGTGAAAGCGTGTACTGGGAGAGTTTGCTCCATAACTCCCCTGGTAGTGGTATTTTTATCTCGTCTTTAGCAGTAGTTCCTAAATCTTCATCTGTTCGATCTAGATTGCTCCACAACGGAGTCCACAGCGCTAAAGTTGATACTAGTAAACCAGATAAGATGATGCCGATGACAACCGTCATAATCCACAACAGCCATCGAGGCATGGTTAAGCCCAGTCTCTCATAAAGCTGATTGGGAATTGCACCCACTGATTCGACAACGCTACGGTTGGGATTCGCTGGCGGGTTTAGTTCGACATCCTCCTCCTCTGAATCGGCTACTGGTGCAGGTGTTACTTGATTTTCTGTTCGTTGAAGTTGCTGCGATCGCACCTCTGTTTCAAATTCTGCAACTTGCTGAGATGTCAACGGATTTTCTGACCATTCGACTTGTTTTATCACAATTATCTCCCCACTCAACCACTCCCTAAAAGTATGTTAATCCAAGCTACAAATATTGCCAGTGGAAAAGCTCACTGTAAACTTGTAATATTCTTCGGTAAGCCTGTATGACAACATGAATACTTTATTGTTCCCCGTAATCCTTGCTGGTGGTAAAGGTGAACGTTTTTGGCCCCTGAGTCGCAAAGACCGACCCAAGCAATTTTTAAGTCTTGATGGTAGCTCTAGAAGTTTATTACAAGCAACCGCCGATCGATTGATTGAACTCGGTGGCGGGTGGGATTCCTTGTGGGTAATTACTTCTAGTCAGATAGCTGAAGGGGTAAGACAACAATTACCTGATCTACCATCTCAGAATTTATTGATTGAGTCAGAAGGAAGAGACACTGCCGCCGCCGTTGCTTGGACAAGTTTAGAAATCAAACAGCGCTATGGAGAAGACGCTGTTATTGGCTTTTTCCCTGCTGACCACTGGATTGCTGATCAAGAGGCGTTTGCACACACGTTAAGCGCGGCTACGCAACTAGCAGCAAGCACAGCAGCGATCGTTACACTGGGGATCAAGCCTACTTTTCCATCAACCGGTTACGGCTACATTGAACAAGGTGAAAAAATAGGTAGCTTTAATGAGTTGCCAGCTTATCACGTCAACCGTTTTACTGAAAAGCCCAACCGGGAAACGGCAGAGACTTTTTTATCTACGGGACGCTTTAGCTGGAATAGTGGAATGTTCGTTTTTCGGGCAGGGGTTGTTCTCAAGGAACTACATACCCATGCGCCAGAAATTATCGAACCTTTAGAACAACATGGCCCTGATATCTATCCCCAGTTGCCTAAGAAGAGTATAGACTATGCGCTAATGGAAAAGACAACTCTAGCATACGTTTTGCCAGTTGATTTTGGTTGGGATGATTTAGGAGATTGGAATGCGATCGAACGGTTACTCAAAACAGAGGAGACTCCAAATGTGGAACTGGCTACGCACGTAGGGCTAGATACGCAGGGGGCGATTATTTACGCCTCAAATCCAGAGGATGTAGTTGTTACAATTGGTTTAGAGGACGTGGTGATTGTGCGCGATCGCAATGTCACCCTCGTTGTTAAAAAAGAACGTACCCAGGAAATCAAGCAGATACTCAAAATTCTCCAAAACGATTCCCGATTTACCGACCTGCTATAAAAGTTAAAACCCTTGGTAGAGGCGAAAAAGCCTATTTTCCCATTATAACTTGACTGTCGAAAAGCAGAGCATTGGGTATTGGGCATGGGGCATGGGGCATTGGGCATTGGGCATTGGTCAATAATCAATAGTTCATCTCCCCCTGTCCCCCTGCTCCCCCTGCTCCCCCTGCTCCCCCCCACTCCCCACTCCCCACTCCCCACTCCCCACTCTCAAAAATGTTCCTCACCCAAACTGTTCCCCGTCAACGAGAAATTCTTGAAGTATTCCTTCGCAATGGCTGGGACTATATGCGAAGGTTACTTACTGGTGGCAAAGCTGATGAACCCCAGCTACCTACACCTGCGGTTTTAAAAAATATCCTGGTAGACTTGGGGCCAGTTTATGTTAAACTCGGTCAGCTACTTTCTACCCGTCCAGATTTACTCAGCGCCGCCTATATTGAGGAACTATCAACTTTACAAGACGAAGTACCGCCTGTTCCTTGGTCAGAGATAGAAATAATCCTCCGTAAAGAATTAAAACTTCCACTAGCAGAAACCTTCAGCACAGTTAACCCGATTCCAGTAGCAGCCGGATCAATTGCTCAGACACATCGAGCTACATTAGCAGACGGTCGAGAAGTTGCTCTGAAAGTGCAACGTCCGGGAATTGATCTGACTATTGCCCAAGATATTGCTTTAATTCAAGGTATTGCCGATTTAGTGGCGCGGACTGAGTTTGGGCAAACCTACGAAATCAGATCCATCGCTGAAGAATTCACCAAAGCTCTAGAAGCGGAGTTGGATTTTAAACGGGAAGCGGGTTTTACAGACCAACTGCGGCGCAACTTATCTAAAAGTCGCTGGTTTGATCCGACACAAATAGTGGTTGCGGAAATTAACTGGGAATTGACCACAGAAAAATTACTGGTGATGGAGTGGCTGGATGGAGTGCCGTTCCTGGCTGCGGATTTGGATAATGACCCCAACGTTAAAGATCCTGCCGAAAAGCGTAAAGAAATAACTACTTTGTTATTTCGAGTATTTTTTCAGCAGCTATATATTGATGGCTTTTTTCACGCCGATCCCCATCCGGGGAACTTGTTTTATCTCAAAGATGGTCGTGTTGCCCTCTTAGACTGTGGCATGGTGGGAAGACTTGATCCCCGCACACAGCAGATATTAACAGAAATGTTGTTAGCGATCGTTGATTTAGATGCTCAAAGGTGCGCTCAATTAACTTTGCAGTTATCAGATTCTGCTCAACCAGTAATTTTGTCGCGGTTAGAAAATGATTACGATCGCATGTTGCGAAAGTATCACAATGTCAGCCTCACGCAAATCAACTTCAGTCAGATAATTTATGAAGTTCTACAAGTTGCCCGCAACAATAAAATTAGATTACCTAGTAATATGGGTTTGTATGCGAAAACCCTAGCAAATTTAGAGGGTGTAGCGCGGACATTCAACCCAGAACTTAACTTTTTTGATGAAGTAAAACCATTAATTACAGACTTGTTTCGTCGGCAATTACTGGGCGATAATCCAGTGCGATCGCTATTACGGACAGCCTTAGATATTAAAAGTCTGTCTCTCCAATCTCCCCGCCAAATCGAACTGTTATTAGACCGAGTTACGTCGGAAACCTTACAGTGGAATCTATCGCTGCGGGGGTTAGATGGTGTGCGCCGCACTATGGACGATGCAGCCAACCGACTATCTTTTAGTATATTAGTGGGTTCGCTGATTATGGGTGCAGCAATTATTTCCACCAGAGCGCAGACAACTCAACTATCTTTTTTAAGCACCACCCTATTTGCAGTCGCTAGTTTATTGGGTTTGTGGTTAATTATTAGTACATTGCGATCGGGACGTTTACGGTAAAGTGTATGTGTTGTACTTGAGTAATGCCTACCACAGTAAATCATGATATGTCACTGGCGAAAATCTCTGCTTTAGTATTTGGAGCCAGAGATAAATAGCGATAAACAGTAACTATTTATGTGTGTTTAAGTAAGTGGGTCAAATTAAATATAAAACCTCACCCTGCCTCCGGCTTCCCTCTCCTTGTTAAGGAGAGGGATTGAGGGTGAGGTTTGATCTTATGTTTAATTACGCCTACCTACTTACCTGTGTATATCTGTGGTTCTAATATAAAAAACATGTCAATCATCATTGCTGAAAACCTAAGTAAATCTTATCCAGTGGCAGTTAAAAGTCCGGGTATTAAAGGTACAATAAACCACTTTTTTCGCCGTACCTACCGCACAATTAAAGCAGTTCAGGATGTTTCCTTTGAAATTGCCCCTGGTGAAGTAGTGGGTTTTTTGGGCCCAAATGGTGCTGGTAAAACTACCACACTCAAAATGCTCACGGGGCTGATTCATCCCTCTAGCGGTACAGTCAAAGTTGCTGGACAAATTCCGTTTCATCGCAAAGAAGCATTTTTGCAAAAAATTACCTTAGTAATGGGGCAAAAGCAGCAGTTACTTTGGGACTTACCAGCGCTGGATTCTTTGAGAATTAATGCTGCTGTATACAACATCTCTGATAAAGAGTTTCAACGGCGGGTGGGAGAACTAACAGAGATGCTTTCGCTAGAAGGCAAACTTACCCAAGCAGTACGGAAGCTATCTTTGGGTGAACGAATGAAGGCAGAATTGCTAGCAGCACTTTTGCACCGTCCTCACGTATTATTCCTAGATGAACCAACACTGGGACTAGATATAAATGCTCAGGTGGCGGTGCGCGATTTTTTGCGCGACTACAATCAGCGTTATCAAGCTACAGTGCTGTTGACGAGTCATTATATGGCTGATATCACAGCTTTGTGTCAACGAGTGCTGTTGATTCACGAGGGAAGGTTGATGTATGACGGTAGTTTAGATGGACTACTAGAACGTTTTGCCCCATACCGAGAAGTCCATATAGAGTTAGCCCAACCTCTACCGATAGAAAAACTTATGACCTATGGTGATGTGCAACACTTAGAAGGGCGATCGGTGCATTTTATGGTATCTAGAGAGGCGCTCACTCGTACGGTATCTAAGATTTTGACGGATTTGGAGGTAATTGATTTAACTGTCACCGAACCGCCTGTGGAAGAAGTTATTGGACGAGTTTTTCGGGCCGGTGTCGTGTAGTAGAGACGCGATTAATCGCGTCTTTAGATTAATCGCGTCTGTACAAGAGTGGAGAATTCCGGGTAATTTTTGTAGCGGGAAGTGAATAAATGAAGCGGATAATCAGAAAAGCCTTAACTTTGCTGTCAGTATACTACGCCTATATGGTTGAGTATCGAGCAGAATTAATCTTATGGGTTTTGGCTGGGTCTTTGCCGATTATCCTTATGGGTATCTGGATACAGGCAGCACAAGGCGGGCAGTTTGGGCTATCACCTGTGGATTTTGCTCGTTACTTCATCACAGTTTTTGTCATTAGGCAACTAACAGTTGTTTGGGTAATTTGGGACTTTGAAAGAGAAGTAGTGGAAGGCAAGCTTTCGCCCAAGTTGCTGCAACCGCTCGACCCAGTATGGCATCACGTTGCGGGTCATGTTTCTGAAAGATTTGTTCGGCTAACATTTGCTTTACTATTAGTAGGATTATTTTTTATTCTTTATCCCCAAGCTTTTTGGTTACCAAGTTTGAGTAGATTTCTGCTGTTTACATTGGCGGTGGTGCTAGCTTTTACTTTGCGGTTTACGATTCAGTACACCTTTGCCATGTTCGCCTTTTGGACAGAACGGGCTAGCGCCTTAGAAAATTTTTGGTTGTTGTTTTATCTATTTTTATCTGGTTTGATAGCACCTTTAGAGGTCTTCCCAGAACCTGTGCAGAAAATAGTGATGTTTACGCCTTTTCCCTATTTGATTGATTTTCCTGCGAGTCTTTTGGTAGGGCTACCCGTGGATATAGGGCGGGGATTTGGGTCAATGGTGGGATGGATATTAGTGTTTTTGGGTGCGAATCGCTTTCTTTGGCGTGCAGGTTTAAAGCGGTACTCTGGGATGGGAGCATGAACAATTCATAATTTGTAATTCATAATTCATAATTAGGAGGTTTACCACCCCAGACTTTGGCATCAAAAATTTGAGAGATTTCTGGCATTAATTCTAAAGTTGTAGTTTATGGCTAAAGTGGCGATTGCTTCGATGGGCTACGACTATGCACTGATAGACTTTGCTAGAGATTTTATAAATTACTCGGTATTGTCTTAAACTTTTCTGCTGACCCTAAAGAATAATCTTCTAACTTAAAATCAGCAAAAGGATTCTTTTCTAACCTATTCCGTAATGCTTCATCGAGAATTACACCTGGTGATTGTTTTTTAACACCAATGATTATAATACTTCTCTGATATTTAGTTAAATCCTGATTTGCCTGACAATCACTCCGTTGAAATTGTCCCAAATTTAATATACGATAACCCTTGATGCTTGGTGTATTAATAAATAATTTTTTGACGAAAAATTGTATTTGTTTGGAACGTTCTAGAGCCATTCGCTCTTGAACTTCTATATTACCTTTACAAGAAATGCCTACAGAGATAATCTCACTAGGGTCTTCCATTATATTCTGTATACGTTCTTGTTCTAAGTTTAAATTTAAAAGGTCAAGACTAATAATTTCATCATTATATTTTATTTGAAAATTGCTACCTAAAAGCCATTTATATTCTACTGATAAAACAGCTATATTAAATTCGGCTATCCTTCCTTGGCTATCCTTACCTTCTTGATAAGGAAAATAATCAATCTTACCTTTTTTCTCTGGGGATTGCCCATAATTTTGCCTTACAGAAAATTTTGATGTCCGCGTTGCTAAAGCCACTATACTAAGTAATCCTAATATCACTAGCAGCGCTGCAAAAAATTTTAGTAGTGGTACTTCTTCTGGCTGTTTCTGCGGAGCAAATGAAGTTTTAGTAATTAGTGATGGCAATTGCTCAATGTTACTATCCCCGACTGTATTAACATTTTCAGGAGTAGTTTCTGTTAGTTGGATTTCAATTTTTTCTAGGCTTTGTAAAATCTCTTGGGCATTAGCAGGACGCTTTTCTATATCCGGTGCTGTGAGCCAATCAATTAAATTCAATAGTAAGGGTGAGATATGGATAGCATGATTTTGCCAGTGCAATAAATTTTGCTGCATATCATACATATCTAAAGGATGGTATCCCGTGAGTAAAAATACAAATGTGCGCCCCAAGGCAAAGAAATCTGATTGCGGTACTGCTTGAGCATTCATTTGTTCTGGAGCGCTGTAGCCAGATGACATAAGTGCTGTCATCCCGTCGCCGTTGTTGAGTTTGTCTGGGTAGGTTCTATCAATTTCAGTGGCAGTGCCAAAATCAATCAGCACCAAATCCCCCCAACCCTTACCAAGGGGGGATCTAATCATGATATTAGATGGCTTAATATCTCGATGCAGGTACTGTTTGCTATGCACTAAATCCAAAATTTCTACCAATTGTTTTAACCAGGCTATAGCTTGTTCCTGCGAAATAGGATAATTCTGCTGCTGCTTTAACCATTGTTCTAAGTTGTACCCATCGATTTTTTCCATTGCAATGCAATGCAACACTAAACCATTTCGGGTTTGATATTGGAAGTAACTATCCTCCTTGGGAATGCCGGGATGCTTGAGTTGTCCTAATACGGTTACTTCTTGTTGAAATAGTTCTACTGCTTTGGGGTCGCCTGATAAATCTTCTTTGAGTATCTTGAGAATTTTAGGGGTATCTTGTTCATAAGCTCCATAAACTTTACTAAACCCTGTTTTGTCACTCAACAGGCTCGTCACCCGATAACGCCCTAGCAATTCCAAATGGGAACCACAACTTTGACAAAAGCGGTTTTGATGATTATCCGGGTGGTTTGGTTTAGGGCAAACGGGATTGATACAAAGGCTCATGAGTGGGGAGTGGGGAGTGGGAAGTAGGGAATGGGGAGATGAGGGAGATTGGGGAGATGGGGGAATAGCCAATGCCCAATGCCCAATCTCGCTAGACATAGCTCCTATTAATTCTTCTGTTGCTGTATGATAATCCCGTCCAATAATTATGAGATTTTCTATCTGTGTTCTGCCAAGAAAGCTGCTACAGTTTGGTTAAATGCCTCTGGTTGTGTCAAAAATGGCCAATGGTTGCCGGGAACTTGGCAGATGCGTAAGTTTTTAAGATAGGTTTTGTATGGTTGAATTTGCCAATCTTGGCGGTTCAATCCTTGTTCTGGCTGGACGAAGATGGCAGGGGTGTCAAGGGGGATTGTAAAACCAGGCACTTGCATTACTGCTTCAAAAATCCCGTCGCGGGCGGCTATGGTAAATTTGCTGCCCCAACTACCATCGAGTTTTTGTTCTATTCCTGCTTGGAAAACTTGCTGTTGTAAGGAACTCCATCCTAGATATTGCTTTAACTGCTGTGCTTGTTGTTCGGCTTCTTCATAACTGGCAAAGGGGCCCATGCTTTTGAGAAAAGGCAAGAAGCGATACAGCATGGGAAAAGTTACCCTGAAAAGGCTGGGCATTTTCCAGATGAAAATTGGATCAACCAGAATTATACTCCGCAAACGCTTTGGGTTTTGCCTTGCCCAGATGGCGGCTAATTTGCCTGTCCACGAATGACTTACAATATGGGCAAAAGTCCATCCGAGATGATCCATTAGTGCTTCGAGGTCTGCGATCGCACTTTCAAAGCTATAATCTTTCTCAGGCTTACTACTTTGCCCGTGTCCACGCATATCTGGTGCAACTATGTGGTAGTCTGCCGCTAAGTAATCTCCTAAACTAGACCACACTAGAGCATGGTCGCCTAAGCCGTGTAACAGTAGTAAAGGTTCTTGCCCTTGATTCCACTCTAAGTAAGAAAGTTGAATATCAGGCTTTGATAAAGTTTGACGTACAGGCATGATTGCACATCCACCAATGAAGAGATAGTTTCGCGTTTATATATTACTGCGAAAGAAGATGGAGGCGACCAGATGGGACTTGACAGCTATAACAAAGCCTTGTAAGTTATTCCCCAATCTCAACTTTTATCATAGGTTAAATTACCTGGATGCGATCGCGCATTTGGAGTTAGAGTAATTAAATCGTCAACATTGCGTTTCATTGTGTCGCAAATCGCATCTAGAGGTAAGTCGTTAGGATCATAACCAAAGGGGTTTTCTATCTCCAAACCGATGGCTTCAATACCAAATACTGTAAAACCAACGAAAGCAGCAATTAAACCTGTCCACCAACCCAGACTATGCACTATTTGAAATGGGAACATGAAACAATATAGTAACAATAATTGCTTTAGATGAATGGAGTAAGCTAATGGCATAGGTGTTTTTAAAATCCGTTCACAAGCACCTAAATTATCTACAAGATTATTCAATAATTCTTGCATAGATGTTAACTGGTAGCTATTAAGGCAATTGCGATGATACTGCTCCTGTAAATAATCTCCTATCCAAAAGGCAACCTCTATGGGGGGATTATTCATAATCTTCAGTTTTACATACTTACTAGATGGCATTAAATCTTCTAACTCGCTATTGACTGCTTCTCCCCGCAAATGTAATTTAGTTGTCACAGCAAAAGCTACCAATAAATTTAGTGCTGTAATTTTATTTTCTTTATCTTCTGGAGATATTTCGTCAATAGATACCCAAATTTGCCGGGCCAGATTTCGGATGTTATTTACTAGAGAACCCCAGCATTTTCTCCCTTCCCAAAATCTCTCATAAGCAGTATTGGTACGAAATACAAGTAACAAACCTAAAACGATACTAGGAATAACACTTCCTAAAATAGGTTGGGATACAGGCAAATCCAAATGGTAAAGTATAGAAATAAAAAATCCGAAAGTTCCGCACCACAAAATATGTTTATAAATTGCTTTCATAACCGAACCTTTAAGTTGCAATTTTGTGCGTAGCCATGTGAGTTTTTCGGCTGTCATGCAGTCACCCTAAGAGAATATTTAGTGAACCGATAGATAAAATATCGATACTTTAAAAATAATAACTATAGTAATAGCACAATTGGCAAAGAGGATACTGTGATAAATACTGTTATGAAGATTATAGGATATGCTGGCGGACTGTATCTTACCTTCTGTTACGATCTGCTGAGGTAGCTAGGGGAGGCTGATCCCAAGCGTATTGCCCTCTGTTAATAAAAGTCAAAAGCAATCGCGGCCAATTGTAGGGAAATTTGACACTCCCCGAAATTGAATTTCGGGGATTCTTAGCTCACAGGGATTCCAACGAATTTACCCTCACTAAGCATCTTGACCGTATGACCGCTGGAGGAGTTGATATTTCGCTTACTTGACACAAACCTAAGTATCCAGAACCACTGACAGTATAAATCCGACAGGTTCCTTGATCAAGCCATAACTCCAAACCTAGTTTTTGCTCGTATAATTCTGTAGATGCATTGAGATTATGGGTATAGAAGAAGGTAATTTGCTGGTGGATTTGCGGATGAACAGACATAAAATATATTTGAGTATATACCCTAACGACATCGGGCGATCGCATAGGTAAAAATTGATTGATGTTAGAAACCTGTTACTGCTCCAGAATGCCTTAAGGGCATCTGGAGTTTCTTTTTGGAAAAAGCGATGTCTACGATGGTCACTGAGCCAAGTCGTTGGCGCAGCCTCTCCTAGAGAAGTGCGGGCTGCGCCTACGCAATTTTCCAAATCATCCTGATATGCCAAAACACGGCTGAATATGGATGCATACTGAATTATTTATATTTAACATAGGGCATCACTTTGTTGATGTACCCCCTCCTATCCGACAACTCTCGCAAAGCAACCTCAGATTGACTGGGGCTGTTTTGCGTTACTTCAATAGGTATATCTTTCAAACTCTCATTTCTCTGTGTTCTTTGCGCCTCTGCGGTTCCTTATTCCGTAAATCGTGCGTAAGTACTATTCAAACAGAAAAGTTGTGTCAACGAAGCAGTTAATTCTTAGACATTCCTAACTGTATTTGAGTGTATACCCTGATGACGTAATATGCTCTGACGCTGAAAATTTGGTATAGGTAAATGCGTATCTTTCCTGACTCCAGATTTGTCACAAACATTTCTGGAGTTTTTTAATTAGAGAAGAGCGATTGCTCCTACCCTTATTCATTCGACTCAGCCGGAGGATGTTCCCCCATCGCATATAATATTCGGCGCAAATTAACTACACCATCTCGATTTAATTGTAGTGTTTCTACTGTAATACGCCCTGTAGGACTCAGCCCAATAACTAGATTAAAGTTATCATTCCAAGCAAAATGGTCACTCCATTGCTGTTGGCGTGGATGGTATAGCGAGACAATATTACCACTGACAATATCACTTCCTACAGTCTTGTTGTACTTATGATTGTTGCAGCCTTGACAAGACAGAGCCAAGTTATCCAGAGTCGTCTGGCCACCTTGACTTTTAGGTATGATATGTTCCACTGAAAACGGTTGAATTGCAAAACTTACTTGGCTTCTACAATACTCACAGCACCCTTTCGCACGTTCAGCAACAGCCTTTTTCTGTTGAATCGTGACTCGATTTTCAGACATATATTTGCGTCTGAATTCCTAAATTTTCCATTAAAGCAGTGAGTGAAATCCCGCGCAGACGGGCTAAATCTGCTAAATATTCAATGCGTTGTGTTTGCAGTTGTTCTATCTGTTCAGTTAAGTATAATAACTCTCTATGCTCATTGGTTGTTAGATTCTCAGCCTCTCTTTTAGTAATTAATTCGTTGTAATGCCGCTGAGTATCATGAGGAATACCTTGATTAATTTTGAGTAATAATTCAGCCTCTTTCTGTGGTAGGCTAGAAGCTTTTCTTTGCGCTTGAAGGATGATAATTTGAGATACAAATCGCTCTAACTCTGCTTGATTTAACTGCTCAACAGCCTTTAGTAGTTCGTCAGAAGATAGTTGTACTTCAAGTTTTACTATTGACATTTTCTATATTTCATCAGCTAACTTATTGATATTCTATCAACTTAGTAATGTAAGTGTTTATAGACAAGGTAAGCTAGTTAAGCGATCGCACCCCCAATTTTGACTAAATCAAAGTGCGATCGCATCTAAATATAAACGCTTATTTCGTTGTATATGTCACAAAAATATCCTTTTTCATCTCTACTTCTGCTGGAGCATCTGGATTATAAGCCGGTGATAATAAAAAACTAGCAAATGACGGTAAAGGAACTCCAGTTTTAGAACTACATGAGGGATATAGTAATGTATAAAATGGTTCGGCTACAGAAGGAGTACCAAGTTTAGCACCCATAGCAGTTGCTAAAGCTTGAGCGCGGCTTTGAGCGTCTTTCATTGCAGATTGGTAAACTGAACTCTGCAAAGCTTGACAGTCATTTACTGCATACTCAACGCCTACGTTCTTCACGGAAAGGTTTTCAAGTTCGCTTGTCGCTTTGTTCGCTGTAGCAACAAGTTCCTGGACGCGATCGCGTGTTGGTTTTTCCAGTCTCACCAATATCTTGGCGTTATTTTCACTGGAATTAGCGTTAATTTGCACTTGAATCTTATCAGCACTAATCCCTTTGGCAATTAGGCTATTAACTACAGGCTGAAGAGTTGCTTTAGTTAGTGATTTTTTGCTTGGTAAAGATTCTGCTGCTGCTTTGTAATTTAAAAGTAGAGTTGGTGAGGCAGCCCGATCTTGTTGTTCCAAAAAAGAGGAGCCAGCACTGTTCGCGCAGCGTCTCCCTTCGGAGAAGACGGGTTTCCCGTCGCAGGTGACTGGCGTTGGACTGCCGAACCCGGAGGGTGAGGATATGCGGCGGGTTTCGGGTAGAGATGACGGTTGCGTTTGTAACTGATCATTGCTAGCTCCGCTACTGAATACCAATTCAATATCCGCTATATCTGCTGGCACTCTCACCACCCCTTGACCGATTACCATTAATGAATGGCGATCGCTTGCTGGTGGGTAAAATAATTGGGCGTTAGTGACTTTGGGCGTTAATGCTCCCACCCCGACAGTCACGGTAATACTTAGCACCATTAGAGCAGTTATTTTTCTCATGTCTTGGGAAGATCCTTTGAACCTAGTAATTGTCAAAGTTTACACATAAAGAGCAATATACTTAAAAATCTTGAGCTAATCTCAACCAAAGTCTGTGGGATTAGCTCAAAAATAAGAAATTCAGATGATGTATACATTCAAATGAGAATCGCTATGGTTAAGCGCGTGCTAGTAAGGGAGCAGCAGCTAGTAAGGTTTTGGTATAAGGGTGCTGAGGATTAGCAAAAATAGTTTTTGTAAGACCGAGTTCGACAATTTTACCGCCATTCATCACGGCAATCCGATCGCACAAAAATCGAGCTAACCAAAGATCATGAGTTATGAACAGATAAGTTAACTCAAATTCTTCCTTTAATTGCAACATCAAATCCAGCACTTGCGACTGCACGCTAGCGTCTAACATACTCACTGGTTCATCGCAGATCAAAAGTTTAGGGTGAGTAATCAAAGCCCGAGCGATCGCAACTCTTTGCTGTTGTCCCCCAGACAAATCTGATGGATAACGCTCATAATACACTTTTGGCGGTGTTAACCCAACTTTCTCTAGCATCCACAAAACCTGTTCTTTTGCCTTAACGGGATCGGCTAGATTGTGGATAAATAAAGGATCAGCGATACTTTGTCCCACTGTCATCGCTGGATTGAGACAAGCATGGGGATCTTGAAAAACCATTTGTATTTGTCGCCGCGAGGAGCGAATTTCTTGACGCGACAGTGTAGTTAAATCCTGTCCTAAAAACTTAACTTTGCCACTTGTGGGACGAATTAGTTGCAAGATTGTTCGTGATAGCGTACTTTTACCACAACCTGATTCCCCAACTAAGCCGAGAATTTCTCCGGGATAAATATCCAGGTTGATCCCATCTACTGCTTTAATTGTCTGCGCTTGTGTCTTAAACAGTCGTTCGATAAAGTTAGGTTCTATGGTGTAGTATTGCTTGAGTTCTGTGACACTCAAAATTGGGGATTTATCATTAATAATCGGTAATTGCTTTTCTGAGTCATTGACAATTATCAATTCTCCATTATCACTTACTGCTTGAATATGTAAAGCTGCTTTTAAGAGCGATCGCGTATATTCATGTTGAGGGTGTCTAAATACGGTTTCTGTAGAACCCATTTCCACCATTTTGCCGTTGTACATAACGCCAATGCGATCGCAATACTCAGCCACCATTGCTAAATCGTGAGAAATCAGCAATAATCCCATGTTTTCTTCACCGCACAGACGAGTTAATTCTTTCAATATCTGCGCGGAGACAGTGACATCTAAACTGGTGGTGGGTTCATCCGCAACAATTAACTTGGGGTTGAGGAGTAAAGCTAAAGCGATCGCTACCCGTTGGCGCATTCCACCGCTAAACTCGTGAGGATACTGATTCCAGCGACTAGCGGGAATATTCACCTTTGCCAAGGTAGCAAGTGCTTTTTCTTTGGCTTCTGGCGTTGATAATTTTGGTGAGTGTGCCTGAAGGGTTTCGATACAATGCTTACCAATCGTCATTAACGGATCGAGGCGTGTCATGGGATCTTGAAAAATTAAGGCGATCGTTTCTCCCCGAAATTTTCGCAACTGGTTAGGCATCAAGTCAAACACCGACTGTCCTTGAAATGTCACCCGTCCCTCAATCCGACTAGAGGCTGGTAGTAAACGCATTACTGCCCGTCCTATAGTTGACTTACCACAACCCGACTCTCCCACCAATCCCATTCTTTCACCTGGTTGCAAGGTGAAAGATACATCATCAACCGCCCAGGTTGCTTCTTCTCCACTCCGCGCCGGATAGGCAACTCGCAAATTTTCGATACAGAATAAGGCTTCACTCATAGTTTAGTTATCAGCCCTGAGCTACCAGTTTTTATAATTTCAAATTTAAGATAGTCTATCAGATTAGTATTGAACCTCCGTTGTGCAAACATATTTATTGTCTTATAGCGGTTCCCACTCATATCCGGTACAACATTATATTGCGAAGTGTAAGGGCACGGCATTGCGTGCCTGGTGTACCTCACGTAAACGAGAAACGCTATAGCATAAACGTAGCCTCTCCAAGAGTTGGCATCGCCTCTATGTACAAAAGAAACCTTGAAGCTGGATTAACTTAATGTATCTATAGGCAACCAACCCAAAGGTAGCTACGAGATCCGCCAATCTTCTATCATACTGATTTATACTGTTGTCTCAACTTTGATCCGTTCATGTAGGAGACAAGTGAGCTAATTAATGTTCATGATCTTGATGATGATCGTTTAGTCCTTGCTCAGTCAATCCGCAGAGCTATTTCATTGTTATCTAGCCTGCTTCAAAATGAATTTTGAACCCTAATAGCGAAATTCGTCTTTAGACGACTCAGAAAAGGTTAGGACTTACGCAAAATCTCTCTCAAACTCTGATTTATTCATGCCGCGCCAGTTGCTACCCTGCCTTAACGCTAAGAGGGAACAATAATTCATCCATTTGTGGGAGGTAATTAATAAGCAAATAAGTATAATTTGCTTATAATCAGACCAACACAAGATGGTTTGATACAGCATTCACACAACAGATGTATCAATCATGTTAAACCTGATATTCACTGGATGTATAAAAATAAAACCCTTGGTGCTTTCAACAGCTTTTTTTCTGGCTATACAGACTTCTGCCAATGCTGAACAACCCTTTCCTCGCTTAACTCCAGCACAAGCTCAACATTTATCCCGTGACTTAGTTCCATATAACTCTCAAGACTTTTTTAGGCAAGGAAAAAATTCGATTGAGAGAGAAATCCAAATTCTTAGGCAAAGGCAACTGCGCTCTCTTAAACCTGTTCTTAAGATTAATTCACTACGGCAGATTAAAACACCACATACTCAGCAAAATCCTAATATCTTAACTAGGTAAGAATCATCATGAGTTTATGAAACCTTATAACCCCAGGAATCAAAATTAGTATGTCTTGGTTCCTGTTTACAGAGCTTTTGTGTTTTAATAAACTTTGCAACACAAATTTACAATATTAATCATCTAGCAAACCCATCACCGCTTCAACTTCAACGTCTTGCGGTTCTGATAATTGCCCTTGTAACTTTAACAATTCATCTTGTAATGCTTCTGCTACATGGAGCATATTTGATTCTTGTGCAATTTTTAGCTGATTTTCTTTAACCTTGATTTGTTTAAGCAAGTTATTTTCAACATGAATTGAATTGTAATGTTGAGCAATCATAGCTTTATATTTTTTATGAATCTACGGAATCTAATTAAATTTACCACCTATGTATTATTCCACATTTTTACCATTTTTTAAATATCTAGTGATTTAACAGTTATCAGCTATCAGTTGGGAGTCAGAGTCCCCCACGAATACAAGTGGTGTGTTTCAGTAGAGGTTAAATCCCCGACTGAAATCGTGATAACTGATAACTGTTCACTATTTTAATCTTCATTACTGGTAGTACAGCACGGCGTAAATAAACATACCATTTCAAATGGCGCAAGAAGCTCAGAATACAATTAGGCGTGACTTTTGACACTTCGAGTTTGCTTAGTGTTAACTTTTGACTTCCGCCTTGCGGTGGTAGTGTTTACGGGTATGGCAGGCTTAATACACCATGCCCGTATTTTTAGAGGCTTTTACAAAAATTGAAATCATGATATAAGATTGGTTGACTTAAGAGGAATTTGTAGATATAGCGGTTCCCATTCACATGCGCTACAACATTATATTGCGAAGTGTAAGGGCACGGCAGTGCCGTGCCGCTAGGGGTGTACCTAACGTAAACGAGAAACGCTATATACTAATCCTAAATCATTTGTGAAAATCTCTCTTTATTCTCTCTGCGTTCTCTGCGCCTCTGCGGTTGGTTATAAAAAATTACTTTTCATAAATCAGATAGGATTGCTATATATGAACTTAAAACTTATAAAAAGAAACGTTTTTACCTTTGTAAAAATTATATCCACAATGCTTATAACAAGCGCAATTGGATTGGAATCATGGAATATTTATGCAGCAATAACTAATATTAATCTACCAAGCAGCCTTAATCCAATTTTTTGGATTGAACGTTTTGCTATGACTAGCCATTTTCTAGAAAGCATTATAGCAGCTTTTTATGCACCTTCAAGAAAAAAGACGCCAATAAAATATGCTACTTATACTTTTTTCGTAGGCACAATTGGGTTGTTAGAATTGTTCTCTCCAGAGAATGAGTTTTGATGCCTCTACGCTTTTTGGATTAGGTCGGTTGGTAAGGTGTATTAACGCACCCTACGTAAGAAAGTTGCAGGTTATTAAATCCACGTTACTATAGCGGTTCTCAGTTGAGTGAGGTACAAGAACCCCACCCCCAACCCCCTCATCGCTTGCGGGGAGGGGGCTATGATGTACATCATGTGATTAGGAAACGCTGTAAGCAAAAGTCATCTGTGGGGTTTTAGCAAAGTAGGTGACTGGTGAATCTGACAGGCAGAAGGGAGTATAGTTTGTATAGTTAGCTTTTTGCTGAAATTTTAGTTTGACACTAAAGGATTAAAAAATGTCTACTGATACTCACATAGTTACTTACGTTCAAGAGAGTGAATTTGATGTTGTTTTAAATGGAAGTGAAGAGAAAGTAGTTGTTGTTGATTTTACGGCTACTTGGTGTGGCCCCTGTCGCCTAATCAGTCCGTTAATGGATCAACTTGCCGAGGAATATAAAGGTCGCGCCAAAGTTGTTAAGGTAGATGTTGACAGCAACAAGCCAATTTTCAAAAGATTCGGTCTTCGCAGTATTCCAGCAGTTTTAATTTTTAAAGATGGTGATTTAGCAGAAACTATTGTAGGAGTTTCGCCTTACGAGCAGTTTAGCGAAGCTGTTCAGAAGCTGCTTGAGGTTGCTTCAACGTAATTCGTAATCCCTAATTAAAAAGGGTTTGTACCCAATGCCTAATAACGGCAGTGACTTTTCAGGTGGTGTTTAAATTCCCAGAAGTTTCGAGCATCGGGCTTCTCACCACTTGAAGCATAATTATGAATTATGCATTTTTAAACCTTCCCTGTTCGCCTATAATGTGCTTGAAGTAAACCACTAGAATATTGTTTTGAGTTAATCAACTCCAATTTTTCTTTAGGGCTAGGCGGTGGGAAAAGCTGTATACCGCCACCTAAGATAATTGGAATAGTTGAAATAATATATTCGTCAATCAAGCTGTGCTGAAGAAACGAATTGATTAATGCTCCGCCACCAACTAACCAGATGTTTTCATAACCTTGAGCCTTTATATTTGCTAAGGCGGGTTTCACTGGATCAGAAACAAATACAACGTCTTGACGGTCAGATTGAAGGTGGCGGTGGGTGAAAACGAAGGATTTTTTGTCTGGATAAGGCCATTTATCAAAACCAAGCCCTACTTGATATGTCTTGCTACCTAACATGATCGCATCAATCGATTCGTAGAAATCAGTGTAACCGTAGTCTTCACCTTCTATGTCAAGGATTGATAGCCAATCAATTCCGCCATCACTGCGAGCAATGTAGCCATCCAAACTAGCTGCAATGTAGAGTGTAATTTTCGTCATTGTGCTTCTGAATTTGGTAGTTTTCACCCAATTACTTACGTTTTTTGATTGTCCGATTTAAAGCGACCTGCAATAAATTCTCGCTTAGATAAATGTTTTGTAGCGCGTTTGGTGACTCGCTCTCGCCACATCTGGAAACTAGATTCTTTCATTTCGCGCCTCATTAGGGCGATTACCTCTTTCTCCAGCAGCCCAAACTGAGCCTCAATGGCATCAAAAGATGTTCTATCTTCCCATGCCATTTCAATGATGCGATCGATGGTTTCTAAATCAAGGTCAGGTAGCTTCATTTCTTTGCTGGCAATTGATAAATTAGAGCTATATATATTTTACTTTTCATTTTGAAGAACCATTGTGTCTGCTGCACCCAGTTGCAGGGCATAAAGGTTGGCATAGACACCTTGCTGATTGATGAGTTCGGCGTGAGTACCCTGCTCTACAATTTCTCCCTGCTGAATTACTAATACCTGATCTGCCTGGGTAACTGTACTGAGGCGGTGGGCAATTACGAAGCTGGTACGATCTTGCAGCAAACGAGCGATCGCACTCTGTACTAGCGCTTCTGTACGCGTGTCAATGCTGCTGGTTGCTTCATCAAGAATCAGAATTCGGGGGTTAATCAACACCGCACGGGCAATACTGATCAGTTGTCGCTGTCCCTGGCTCAAGGGCGCTCCCCGTTCGCCCAATTGAGTTGTATAGCCTTGTGGTAGTGAGGTAATGAACTCATGCACATTTGCCAACTGTGCAGCCGCTTCGATATCAGCTTGAGTGGCGTAAGGAGCGCCAAAAGCAATGTTTTCGGCTACAGTGCCGCTAAACAAAATATTGTCTTGCAGAACGATGCCAATTTGTCGCCGCAGACTTGCTTGAGTAACGCTACGCACATCAATATCATCAATTTTCACTGCACCGCCGGATACATCGTAGAAGCGCAAAATCAAGTTAATAATTGTACTTTTTCCCGAACCGGTCGGCCCAACTAATGCAATCATTTGCCCTGGATAGGCGTGCAAATTCACCCCTTTGAGAACCAGTTGATCTGGGTTATAGCCAAACTTGACATTATTAAATGTCACTTCCCCCTGAATAGGCGGCATTTCTGTGGCATCGGGTGCGTCATTGAGTTGTGAGGGTTCATCTAACAATAAAAAGATTCGCTCTAATCCGGCGAAGGCAGATTGAGCTTGGGTGTAAAACTGGCTGAGAATTTGGATCGGGCGGAAGAACTGCTGGACGTAAAGTAAAAAGGATGTCACCACACCTACTGTTGCAGCTCCGGTGACTGCGAGATAGCCACCATAAGCCAGCACACCTGCGGTTGCTAGTGTGTTCAGAAAATCAATGGAGGGCAAAAAGGCCGAAGTAATTGCTACAGCCTCGACGTTAGCATCTCTATTGGCAGCGTTAAGAACGTCGAACTCTTGAATATTCATCTGTACACGATTAAATGCCTGTGCTTCTCTAACGCTGCCAATATCTTCTTCTAACTTGGCGGAAAGCTGCCCAATAGTTTGTCGGGTAACGCGAAATCTAGCTCTTGCCCAACGGGCAAACAAGCTGGTGGTAAAAATCATCAGTGGCACAACCAGGTTGCTCAATAAACCGAGTTGTAAGTTGATTGAGAGCATCGCAATGATGATGCCTACCAAACTGAAAGTGTTGCCCAGCATTTGGGCGATCGTCAGTCCAAATGCTTGATTTACAGTATTAACATCATTCAACAGGCGGCTCATTAAATCGCCTGCTTCGCTGCGATCGAAAAAGCTAAGTGGCAGACTTTGGATTTTAGTAAAAATATCTTGCCTTAGTTGAGCCAGCAATCGCTGCATAATCCAGCCAACTCGAATAATTTGACCCCGGATTGCCAAAACGCCAAGTCCGTAGTTTAGCGCTAGTAGTCCTAATAAGAGTAGTAGTCCTTGCAAATTTCCTTGTGCAATTAGGTGATCAATCGACCAACCGAGGAAAAACGGCCCAATTACCTGGGTTACAGCACCAATAAATACTAATGTCAGGGCGATGGGAATTTCTTTGCGATAAAGTAGCACGTATTGCAAAAATCGCCGCAGGGTGGAAATTTGCTGGCTCGCGTTTTCCTCAGATGCAACAACGGGAACTGTGCCTCTCATAGCAATTTTGGATTTTAGATTTTGGATTTTGGATTAAAAGTCTTTGTCTTTCACAAAGGACGCAAAGGAAGAGAAGGAAAAAAATGCTTAAGTCAAGTGTATTAAATTACTTTTGGTAATTTGGTATTATCTTTTCCTTTTGCTTTACTTGAGATTCCAAAATTACACTGTAGAGGGGGCTGGTTTGCATCAATTCCTCGTGAGTGCCTTGTGCTACCAATCGTCCTTTATCCATGAGAAAAATGCGATCGGCATTCTTGACGGTGCTAATGCGTTGAGCTACTACAAAAGTTGTACAAGCTTTTTGGCGCATTAAGTGATCTAGTTCGGCTTGAATCTGGGCAGCCGTTTTAGCATCTATAGCTGAGGTACTATCGTCCAAAATCAGAATGCTGTAATCGGTTAGTAAGGTACGAGCGATCGCAATTCGTTGTTTTTGCCCACCAGATAAGCCCACGCCCCGTTCACCCACAACCGTCTGGTAGCCATCGGGTAGACTACTGATAAAATCGTGCATTTGGGCGGTTTTTGCAACCTCAATCACCTCATTTAGGGTTGCATCGGGTTTTGCATAGGCAATATTTTCGCGGATTGTGCCAGAGAAGAGGGTAGTTTCCTGAAATACAATACCGATATGCGATCTGAGGCTTTTGAGGGTGAAATCTTTTACATCTCGTCCGTCAATGCGAACTGCTCCCTTTGTGACATCGTAAAAGCGGGGAAGCAAGTTCATAATTGTGCTTTTCCCGGAACCAGTCATCCCTAAAACGGCGATTAGCTCTTTGGGTTTGGTTTCAAAGGAAACTTCTTTAAGAGTTTCTGCTGTCGCTCCCGGATAGCGAAAGGATACATTTTCAAAGGTGATTCTACCGCCGCAGGTTTCAAATGGGACAGCGCCGGGGCGATCGCGAATTTCTACTTCCGCATCTACAACTTCGTAGACACGTTCGGCGGAAGCAGCTGATTGAGCGATCGCAGGTGCAGCAAATCCAATTAACAAAATTGGTTGGAGAATCAACGCTAGGTAGGAGTTAAACGCCACCAGTTCGCCAATGGAGAACCTACCCCCAATCACCTGTCCTCCCCCGTAGGCGAAAACTGCCAGTGTTACCAAGTTACTCAGCAAAAAGATAAACGGGAAGGTATCACGGATGGCACTAATGGTCTTCATGTTTGCCTTGACTAAGGCATCATTCATGGTCGTGTAACGCGACCTTTCGGTTGATTCCCGCACAAAGGCTTTCACCACCCGGATTCCTAGCAAGTTCTCTTGCAATACACCATTGAGGTCGCTTAGTTGCTCTTGGACTTGCCGAAAAAGTTTGTTATTTCCGGTGATGAATCGCGCCATCAACCAACCTTCTAGGGGGACTACTGTTAGCGTAATCAGTGCTAGTTGCCAGTTCATCACCAGCAAAACCACTGAAATACTCACCAATGTCACAATTGAAGCAATGACCTGAATTAAGCTAGTGCCAACAAAGGTACGGATCTGCTCAATGTCGCTGGTGACACGGGTTAAGAGTTGGGAAGTCTGCGCCTGGTCATGATAACTGAAACTAAGATTTTGAATTTTACTGAAAATTTTGTTTCGCAGGTCATAAGCTACGCCCTGAGACACTGCTTCTGCTAAATAGCTTTGTCCAAAGTTAAATACACCACGAGCGATCGCGGCGAGTACCATCCAGGCGGCGCTGTATAGCACAATTTGGAGGTTGTTTTGGCTAATACCCTGATCGATTCCCCATCTAAATAGTTGTGGGGTAACTGCGTTTGCGATCGTCAACAGCAACAGACTCACCAATGCCCCTAGCGAAGTCCATCGGTAAGTGCTTAAACTCTTAAGCACGCGCTGGATTGACTGTATCGACGAATTTTCCTGGAGTTCTGGTTGCTGAACCACTGGAATTCACCCCTGTATCTTTGGAAAATTATCTCGTATTTTGATGGTAAAAAACCAATCCACCAGTATAGAATGTGGGATCTATTTCTGGTGGCAAGTCCAAAGTTTGGTTCAAATATTGGCACAACGGCATGGGAAAATACCTCTTTGGCAAGCATTGCAGCTAACCCATTAAAATACCTCAGAAAACCAAAGAACAAGGATAATGGCTCAAAATTTTCATAGCAATTCCCAACTTCCCTCGGATATGTCAACAGCTATCAATCGTACAGCAAAGCCAAGTTCTGAGTTCTACTCTATTTTTTCGGAAGAAGAAGTTTTAGGGATAATTCATGCATTAGAAGTCAGGCGAGAAATACCTCTAAAGTATTCTTATAAAGGTAGAGGCGCAAAAATATGGGACGATTTTTATCTAAAATATGTTATTCCTACATGGTATCGAGCATCGAATGTAGAAATTGACCTTTTAACAGATAATTTTAAATACTTGAATGACAATATTAAAAGTGGAGAAAAAGTAAATATTGTAGACGTTGGTGCAGGAAATTCATATCCACTTAAAAAATTTATTCAAAGACTCAATAAGTTGGCAAAGATTAATAAATATATTGCCTTAGATATTAGCGAAGAAGTGCTTCATTTATCCAAAAATAATTTTACAAAATGGTTTCCTCTTGTCGAGTTTCTCTGTTCCACACTTGATATAGAAAATAGTTGTGTACCCAAACATCTATTTCAGAATAAAGTTAGCCTTGAAATTGATGACACACCAAAAATACTTTTCCACTTAGGTGTTACCATCGGTAATCATCAAAATAGAGATAAGGTACTAAAAAACTTTAAAGATAGCATGGGACAAAATGATTTTCTGGTATTCACCAATGAAATTGGCTCTAACTCAACATGGAATGGAAACGTGAGAGGTGGTTGCAAATATCATGTAGAAGAAATATATGGATGGGTTAAAAGCAAGATTGGGATTAAATCTGAAGATTGTGAATTGGTGAGGAAGTATGATTTAAAAACAGATAGTATAGTTGCTAATATAAAACTTCGTCATAATCACACTCTCAATTTCAGTCGAATGGGGATAGATAAGAAGATTGAAATATCTGAAGGTGAAGAAATTACTATTTGGCGACATCATAAGTATGAAATCCCTAAACTTTTGCAAGAACTAGAGAGTTCTGGACTGCAACTTCTTCACTATAGTATTGACAAATACAAATCACATATTATGGTGATTTGTAAGGTTGCCAGTAACTAACCTTTTCAATTATAGGAATCCACTTTGATTTCTGTTCGCGCAGGTGGCGTAGCCATACTTATTTGCTTAGGCAGGGAGTAGGGAATAGGAAATCAGTCTTTTCGAGTTGTACAGAGTTTTTTTAAAAATCAAATATAAGTCCTATAGACGCGTATTGCTATATAGCGGTTCCCACATGGGTAAGGTACATAAAAAACAATTGACTTAACTACAGTTGAACAAAAATTGTCATTTAAGATTCTTATACCTTAATTAATAAGGAATAATTATTTGTGTTTTCTCAATGGGTTCTTCAACTACTAAGCTTCCATCTTGTTTAGCTTGTAGTTGAAAGCTTCCCTTTTGCGAAGGAGGAGAGATAAGAATTTTGCTGTTATTTAGAGTCTCGATTTGCCAATCCCAAATATGCTCAATGTCATCCATAACAATAGCATAGACAAGGAGATGGTCACGACCAAAGGTGGTAGTCCATGTATCTATTATGCCAGAGCCTTCAGTCCCTTGACCCTTTTGGTTAGGCTGAGGGTGATAACAGTCATGAACATAGCCGCATCTCTGGGAAAAGGTTGCACCAGTATCATTATTTTTTCCGTCCAAATATAGAGGAGAATCCTTATACCAAAAGTAGTTTCTTGAAACTGCGGCTACGAGAACAAATTTGATTCCAACATCACCTCGGCGAAATAGTAATTGACGAGGAGCGATAACTTGAGTTTGAAGTTTTCCTTCCCGATTATTAAGCAAAAAAGATGCTTTAACTGCTATAGATTGTTTGGATTCAATTCTATCTACAAGGAAGATACTATTCGCTCCACACATAATCCATGTTCTCTGAGCTTTTTGGATGGGCTTACCATAAACATCCGCCGCATCAGACTCGATAACAGTCATATTACCTTTTTGGCAAAATAGTTTAAGCTTATTGAGAACGGGTGCTTTTTTGTAGATACTGCCCAGTATAGGCTTTTGTTTCAAGCTTGCGCCATTCTTTGTTATAAAAGTCCAAGTACTGTGATTAGCTGCGGATTTGGAGTCAGCTTGGATATCAAGACGATAACAACAATGTCCAGGATCTATGAAGAAGTTTTCGCTGCCGTAGGAGAGTATAAAGCTGTTCTGATCCTCATGCCGATGTCCACTAGACCGTAAAGGCTCGTATCCCGCTTGAACGCCTAAAACTGTCGATGTATTGTGCCAGCGATCACGAACGATCACGTTGCCATTGTTGAATTTTGTTGCTAGGGGAAGGTTAGCTTGCTCAGGAGTTATGGAATTTTCAGTATATCTCCAGTTGAGTAGAGTCGGGAACAAAAAATTGTTGAAAAAGCCGAAGGTGGCTCGATCATCAGGATCTAGTTTTGGATCTTGATAAGTTTCCTGAAAGATCCAAGATGCAAGTCCTGCTTCTATTGGCATACTTTTTTTTGCCCGCCGGGAGATATGGAGCAATAGATCGGCAGTCGGTCTGAAAATAGCTGCCGAATCCCCCCAATTTAAAGAATGAGGATAAGCTAATTCTCCCCAGCCTGCAAGAGGTCTCATCTCAAGAAATGATGACACAACCCAAGGCATACAGTGCGTATAGCAGGATATATCAAGCTTGCTTTCTAAGGACGGATCATAATGCACAAGAACTTCAAATAAGTGCGCTAGGTGCAAACTTGCGTAGTTCCAGTATTGTAGAGATTCATCATAGCTATCGTGGTTATACAGTTTTACAGCTAATTCGTAGTTTTCTACAGACTTTTTTACAGCAGCTTGATCGCCAAGAATTGCAGACACCGTGCCGTAGCCATTGAGAAGAACCATGAACCAGTTGTTCGTAATGTTTTTTCGTTTAATAGAGTTGTCAAGCCATTCTCGACACATTTTCTGAGGCTTACTTATAAGAGCTTCACGAATCTCATCTAACTCAGTGGTAGTAAAAATATCTGGGCATAGATCAAGAACAATTGCAATAGCAATACCAGCATGAGCAGTCTCAAGCTGTCCTACAAGTTTTCTACCGCGTTTTCTGAACGATGGCCCTAACCACTCATCCGCAGATTTACGTATGATATTTAACACCACATTCTTCAGCCATTCTCTGAGCCTGACTATTTCTGTTTCAGGGATTAACCTATGAGATTTAATTACTAGGTTAACTAGATTAGATATTAAGGGAAATACACAAAGATGATCATCTGGTTGTTGGTATTTTGTTTTATCAGCTTCAGATAAAAATTTAATTTCACCGGCATGGAAATTATTTGACTTTCTAGCTAGAAAGCAGATAAATGCGACATCGCTTAAACGCTCCCAAATAATATGCCACCATTTATTAGTATCTGAAGGCTGCACTAAACCTGTAAATCGAGTATTTTTGATAGTACGCAGGGTAAGAGCAGTCAAAAAATCCTGCCTACGATCATCAGCTATCTCAAGGGCAAACTCTAATTCTATAAGTTGCTCATCTGCAATCAACAATGCCATCAGACTTTTTCCCTAATTATCAAATGAAGAAATTATTTGCGTAATCGACTACGGAGCGATCGCGCATGAATTACAATTGTAGTATAAACTTTGCAATATCAGCTTGCCATTGGCATCATAATTTGCTTGCATTGGGATGCTCTGATGATAATTGCTATAAAATTAATTATGTTGACTTGACTTTTGTATCAATTAGATGTAGATCAAACGCGGTCTAGGTTGAGGAACTGGACGCCCTAAATCCTTAGCAGTTTCTATCCATTCCTGCATCACTAATTCTACATTATGCAGAGCTTCTTGATAAGTATCACCGTCAGCAGCACAGCCTGGTAATTCTGCTACTTCAGCAATAAAGGCTTGATCTAATTCACTCCAGTAGAGAATAACTTCATAGCGAAACATCATTTTTACTTCCTAGTTTATACTTGACAATTACTGCACGAACTTGTTTAATTTGATAGCTTTTGGCTTTCCCTCTCTTATGTTGCAGATTCAATATTTCCTCAACATCGGGTTTGATAAAAATACGATGATCGCCACGAATCCGTTCCTCAAAGCCTAGTCGATATAAAAGTTGCCACAGTTGGGCGAAAGGGATGTCTGTATCAGAAGTCCCAGAGAGGATCTTTTCTAAGAGTTTGTCTTGCTGACTCACGTTTTTATGGCTGTCTTAATGCTTCTATAGTCTCATATTTATTTAAATCAGGGTATATGTGAGTGTTTACTCAAATTTACAAGTGATCTAGGCAACTACAGAGGGCAAACTGTTCAGATTGCTCATATCATAATGCTGAGGTATAAATCCGTCTCAGTTAACTTAAAATAGTGAGTAAGAAATATTACACGAATATGAAGAACCAAATTCTAGCCATAGCTGCCTTTTTAACCACGATTAGTTTGGCAACAACCGTACAAGCAGCAAATTCTGAACATGTTAGACAGTTATTGGCAACCAAGCAATGTCAAAACTGCAATTTGACTAATGCAGGTTTAGTCATGGCTGACTTATCTGGAGCGAATTTGAGCGGTGCTAATCTCACAGGTGCTAACCTCAGCCGCGCAAATTTGAGTGGCGCAGATTTGCGGGGTGCAAACTTGAGTGGTGCGAGTTTATTTGGTGTTAACCTGAGCGAAGCTAAATTTAGTGGGGCAAATTTAGCGGGTGCTGATTTGAGAAATACTTATTTAGCAAATGCAGAACTTACTGGAGCTTACTTGAATGGCGCTAACTTCCAAGGTGCAGTTGGTATACCATCACAAATTGCTTCACCAGAAGAATTTTATGCTTTGGGTGTAGCAGAAGGGCAAAAAGGCAACCAACAGCAAGCGATCAGTTATTTTAATCAAGCGATCGCTATTAAACCAGAATATGCAGGTGCTTATTTAGCTCGCGGTGTCGCCCGTTACCAAATACTAGATAGACAAGGTGCATTCCAAGATGCCCAAATTGCTGAAAAATTGTTTACATCCCAAAGCGACAGCACTGGAACGCTAACAGCCCAAGCTTTTATTAAAGAACTGCAAACACCCGTAAATGAAAAAGTGAGTGCTGGTAAACCCAGTTTTGTTGATTTTTTGGGAAGTCTTGGCTCAGTCTTGCTCCAGTTCTTCCCTTTTTAAGAGTGAGAGTTGAAGCAACAGAGGGATAATAACAAATGACTTTATCTCAGGAATTATGGGTAGCAAATCAAGACTTAGCCCAAGCTTGCCTAGAGCATCCTTTCGTTCAAGGTATTGGCGATGGTACTCTTGAGCAAGTGAAATTTGCTTACTACGTAGGGCAAGATGCTTTTTTTTTAGAAGCTTTTGCCCGTGCGTACAGTATCGCCGCAGCTAAAGCACCAGACTGGTTAGGTTTCACCACATTTCATAACCTAGCTAGTGGAGTTTTAGAAGAACTGCGGCTGCATAGTGGCTATGCTTCTCTGTGGGGAGTCAATTTGCATTCTGTAGAACCAGGAGCCGCCACCCGCCGCTATACTGACTTTTTGTTAGCAACTGCTTGGAGTGGAGATGTGGGTTTAACTGCGGCGGCGATGTCTCCTTGTATGCGTTTGTATGCCTTTTTGGGAGAACAGTTAGCTGGTAACGGCATTCCTAATCATCAATATGCAGACTGGATTCGTACTTACAGCAGTGCAGATTTTCAACCATTAACACAACAATTAGAAAATTTGGTTGACAATTATGCCGCTAGCAATTCTGTTGTGCATTCAACCTATCGTTATGCAATGTTTTGCGAACGCGACTTTTTTCAGGCTGCGTGGATTTTGGAATAAGGTAGCACAGCTAGCTGTGCTACCATACAAACTTAACGAATAATAGCTGCCAAATTAAGTAAAATAAATTTAGACATTGCTTAAGCTGCCTTTGCCGTTATTTGCAGTTTGGGTGGGTTGAGTAGTGGGAACCGCAACAACTGAAGGAACTTGTGAAATAGATTTTTGAATAGTACTCCGCTTTCGGCTAGAGCCGCCTGACTTTGAATACTCCATGCTGTTTCTGCCGTAGACAGTCGCAACTCCAGTAAGCATCCTTTCAGACAGTTCTGAGAGTGTTTGCTCCATCTGAGTTATCGTCTTACGAGATTCCTCAAGATTAGACAAAAGCGTATTATGAGCTTCTAGCGTGGCACGGATGTTATGGATAAGGCGGGTATAAGCTTCAATGCTTAATCCGTGCCCTAAATCCAGATTCTCATTGATGGATTTAAGCAGGGCGAGACGGCGTTGAGCTTTGTCTACAGCAGCAGAACCGCGAGTTTTTAAAGACATGGGAGATATTTCTGGAATACTTCTATTTCAACATACTGGGATGTGTTTCTGCGTGATAAGAGTAATTTTATTGATTTAATTAAAACGCCTAGATTGGTAGCTTCTCTGTTTTTATACTTAGACATTTGGATCTGTCTCTTGATAAAGTTTTAGCTGTTTATTTAAAGAGTTAGGAAAAGTAAAAGCCCAGCATTTTTCAATATCATTTCTAATCCCAACAATAAATATCCTGTCTCTATCTTGAGGTAAACCAAAATCGTAGGAATTAAGCACCTGGTGTTTGACTACATAACCACATACTGTTAGATTATTAAGTATATATTCTAAGCTTTTTCTATTTCTTGGCTCTGTTAAACCTTTCACATTTTCCAATATGAATGCCTTTGGTTGGTTAGCTTTGACGACTCTAAAAACATCAATCCATAGCTTACCTCTGGGGTCATCTAATCCTTGTAATTTTCCAGCTATTGACCAAGGTTGACAAGGAACACCCCCAACTAGCAAATCTATTTCAAATGGGAGCTTATTTAAATTAGTAATATCTTCTAAATATGCTTCTTCAGCATTGGCATCACGAATGAAATTATTTTGGTAAACTTTAATAGCTTCTTTATCAATTTCCGAATAGCCTAGACATATTCCTCCTAACTCTTGCAGAGGAATTCTAAATCCACCGATACCAGCGAATAAATCTATAAATGTAAATTTTGATTGACAATTTATAACATTTATAGGTTCAAATAATTGAAATAATTCTAGTTGTTGAGCATAAGTGTTAGTTTTCATACCATCCATCATGAAAGTTCAAAATACATTATCAACTCCTATGATGACACTAGCAGTGAGCGATACCTACAGGAAGCTACGAAGAGCGCACTCCGCACACTTTCAAAGCGATCGCTAGATTATATCCGACATTCCGCACTTCAAGATGTAATACATCGATATTCAAGAATATTTCCT
>JAHCSU010000405.1 GCA_023522315.1 Nostoc sp. CCCryo 231-06 | reverse complement strand
GCAGATTATTTAGAGTATTTTTCCATCCGCATTCATGGTTCCATTGTTGATGATTAGAAAAATAAACATCACTATTTTCTTGTACCTCAGTTTCAATTTGATCAGATTTATTTAAGCTGAAGAAGACTGGAGAATTTAAACTAATCATTGTGTACACACAGAAAATAATTTCCCACCCTTCGGGTTCGCCAGTCGCTACAACGGGGGGAACCCCCGCAACGCGCTGGCTCACCATCTCTCAATATGTTGGAAATTTGTAAAACGATAATCTGTCCAACCTAGTTCCTGTTTACACTGTCGGAAACCATATTCTACCCAGGTTCTTAATCCATATAGGTCGCCTAAAGTCTTCTTGAGTTTACCTTGAAGATTTGTCATCACGTATGATGTAGAATTCTCCGGCATTATTTCTGGATCAGTAGTTATTTCCCAGTAAGTTATGGCTCTTTTTTTACCATAAATTATTTCCCTAATGTATCGAATTTCTGATTTTTGATTGCTAAATGTTCTTTCAAATTTACACCACTTATTCGCCCTAACCCTTTGTCCTGCTGGCAACCAGACTCCATGATTACTTCTAATTGCTACGACATAATCTAATTTATATTCAGCTAGTTTTCTAATAAATTGGCTACTTTCACCATATAAACTATCTGCCAGTACCAGTTCAATATTAAAACCTGATTCAATTAATTCTGTAATGATGTCTGACGCTAATTCTATTTTAGTTTTATATTTATCCTCCTCTTTTAGCGTTCCTTTGGGTTTGAATACTTTTACAGTTAATGGAAACGTTATATTAGAGTAAACTCCATAGGCATTGACTGAAACTATCCCATTATCGACTTTTCCCACACTTCCTAGATATTGTCTGGCTACATAATCAGTCTTCTTAC
>JAHCSU010000404.1 GCA_023522315.1 Nostoc sp. CCCryo 231-06 | reverse complement strand
AAAGCCGTACACTTTCCTCTGATGGCTCTCCTTTATATCTACTCTATAAATAGCCTCTCAGAAGCCATCAATTACTGTTAACTTACTATCATAGTTTGCTATTTTATCATCTAAATTTATAGCACTACGTACAAAAGAACCATCTCTTCTTGCAGCATCGCAAGTCAATAATAAACCACGTCGAGACTGACCTACACCAGATAAACTACAATTTTTAACAGATGCTGAGAAACCACCATTTTTTTGCCATACTAAATTTCCATCGTTGTTTGCTATATGATCATTTAGATTTAGGATAGTTCCACTTGGTGGGTTTGAGGGGCTTAGTACGCCGTTGCGGTCGAGGTCGCTCCTAAATTGTCCCGCCGCATCAGAACACTTAGCCAACAAAAATCGGTCGCCTACGAGAATCTCGTTGATACATGATTCTGAAAAATCACCACCTGCTAACGCTACATTTTGCTTGAAAAGGATTGGTGTACCCATTAGTAAAAGAATACATATGTACTTTCTGTGTTTTTTTAAAAAAATTGGGATGCTCCCCAGGTTGTACTTGATCATTAGTTAAATTCCACTTTCCTTAACTCTTTTTGCCTTCTTGAACTGGTGCAAAGTCAAAATTTCCGCCAACATATACATCACTTACCGTGTTGGTTTGAATTTGATTAATCATTTCCTGTCCACCAGGTTGTTTTTTTACCTTGTCTAGTAAATCTTCGGCTAGCTTAAGAATATCAGGATTATCATTGACCTTAGCGGTTGTAACTTCTTCTTGCACTATAGCTTTGCGAGCTTCGGAGTCTGGCTTCTTTTCTAATTGCTCAACTGCATTAACAAGGTCACTTTTGTCGCCAAACTTTTTCTTTAAAGCAGACTTGAAAGCGTTGTAGCTGCCTACAACTATATCCTTAGCAAGTCCAGTACTGACAGCAGTTACAATAGCAGTAGTGATAGGGTCCATAGTTCCTTCTTAGACATTAAAGAGACGTGAGTTCAAGAGAGTGAAAAAAGCGTAAAAAAGGTTTTTTGTCTGAAATTAGAGAAAAATTCAATAGTGTTTCAGCAATACTTAGCTATTGTATCTCTTCTAGATGTAATATCAAATCCGGTAGCATCGGAGTGATTAAAGTGTACCGTGTTGTCGTTTAACACATTGTTTGTCGCTTTAACAAATTGATGTCATCAAAAGATAAAAGAGTAAAGTCAAGCCGACGAAAGCAATTGTATTTTTTTGAGCATTTCTCATCAAGTGCAGATTAGCGAGCGTATTAGCAACTGAAAGCCATACGTCGTGAGGTTTTGTCTGACGATGACATTAATTTGTTAAAACGATAAATAATCTGTTAACCGACAAGAGGATTAAAAATAACATCGGCATGCTCCCGATCTGTTGGGCATGGAGGTTAGTCATAATGACACAGCCTCTTGTTGCTCGGATCAACATCGGGGTTATTTAGCAAATAACCACGCAACCAATTGCAATGACGTACTATTAGCCCATTGAGATCCAAATTCCACAAATCATCAGTCAAATTCCACAAAATTACTGTTTTATCAAAACTAGCAGAAGCTAAAGTTTTGCCATCGGGACTAAAATTGACGCTCATAACCACATCTTTGTGTCCAGTAAATGTCTTGAGTAGGTTACCTGTGGAGACATCCCAGAGTTTAATAGTCTTGTCAAAACTACCAGAAGCTAAAGTTTTACCATCGGGACTAAAATTGACGCTACGGACTGAATTTTTATGCCCTTTGAGGGTGCGGATTTCTTTGCCTGTGGCAACATCCCACAATTTGATGGTCTGGTCTTGACTAGCAGAAGCTAAAGTCTTACCATCGGGACTAAAATTGACGCTATAGACTGCACCTTTATGTCCAGTAAAAGTTTTAGTTGATTTACTTGTACCAACATCCCAGAGTTTAATGGTCTTGTCTTCACTAGCAGAAGCTAAAGTTTTGCCATCGGGACTAAAATTGACGCTCCAGATCAGATCTGTATGCCCTTTGAGGAAGCGAATTTTCTCGTTCGTGGCAATAATATCCCTGATTTGAATGATGGAGTTAGCACCAGAAGAAGCTAAAGTTTTTCCATCAGGACTAAAATTGATGCTATAGACAGCGCCTTCCAATCTACGAAAAATTTTAGTTGGTTTATTTGTACTAACATCCCAGATTAGAATAGAGGAGTTATCACTAGCAGAAGCTAAAGTCTTTCCATTGGGACTGAAAATGACACTCCAAAAGGCATTAGCGTAATCATCAGTAAAGTCTTTGGATGAATTAGCTGTGGAGACATCCCAAAGTTTGATGATTTTGTCAGAACTAGCAGAAGCTAAAGTTTTGCCATTGGGACTAAAACTGATGCTCGTGACGGAAAGGCTATGCCCTTTGACGATTCTAAATGGTTTATTTCTAGAGATATCCCAAAGTTTGATGGTGGTGTCAGAACTAGCAGAAGCTAAAGTTTTGGCATCGGAACTAAGACTGACGCTCAGAATCTGTGCTTGATGCTCTTCGAGGGATATAATTTTTTTGCCTGTGGCAACATCCCACAATTTTACAGTCTTGTCTGCACCACCAGAAGCCAAGGTTTTACCATCCTTGCTGAAACTAATGCTATAGACAGAATTGGTATGCCCTTTAAGCGTGCAGATTTCTCTACCCGTGGCAACATCCCACAATTTTATGGTTTTGTCTTGACTAGCAGAAGCCAAGGTTTTACCATCATCGCTGAAACTGATGCTATAGACAGAATTGGTATGCCCTTTAAGTGTGCGGATTTCTCTACCCGTGGCAACATCCCACAATTTTACAGTCTTGTCTGCACTAGCAGAAGCCAAGGTTTTACCATCATCGCTGAAACTGATGCTCAGAACCTGTGCTTGATGCTCTTCGAGGGATATAATTTCTTTGCCTGTGGTAATATCCCACAATTTTACAGTCTTGTCTGCACCACCAGAAGCCAAGGTTTTACCATCATCGCTGAAACTGATGCTATAGACAGAATTGGTATGCCCTTTAAGTGTGCGGATTTCTCTACCCGTGGCAACATCCCACAATTTTATGGTCTTGTCTTGGCTGGCAGAAGCCAAAGTTTTACCATCCTTGCTGAAACTAATGCTATTGACTGGCTCCTTATGATTCACTAGACGGTTCCATTCCCTAACTTCAGAAATTGCCTGTCGTAATAAATTTACAACTTCAGTTTTGGTATTAGTTTCTGAGAAAAAAGAACGTTGTAGTTCTTTGGCAGCTTTTAAGCTTGGTATCAGTGCATCAAAAGGTTTATTCAAGGTCAATAGAAATTTAGCAGATTGAGTAATAGTCTCGATCTTAGCTATTTCTGCTTGTCTCCAAAATATAACAATAATCATCACCAGCACCAGCGAACTCCCAGTAATTCCCCAAGCTATTCTAATAGAACGTTGCCTACGGGTTTCTTTTTGTTTTTTCTGGTGATGATCCCACTCAATACTAGGGCGTGTCATCAATTAGGTAAGCTGGAATCAGAACTGCTGAAAAAGAATA
>JAHCSU010000403.1 GCA_023522315.1 Nostoc sp. CCCryo 231-06 | reverse complement strand
CAATGCGGGGCGCTATTATCGATTCCGACAGAATTTGAATTTGTGGAACAAGATGGTGTGCGCTTTTTGGTGCGGATTTTGTCTAACCTGAATCGTAAAAAAGAAGCTAAGGAAAAACAATCTGCTACTTCTGGTGAAGAGTTTAATCCTTTTTTGCCCTACGAAGAGGATTTATTTGTGGCGGATATTTCCGATACTCATGTATGTATCTTGAATAAATTCAATGTTGCTGATTATCACTTGCTAATCATCACCCGTGCCTTCGAGGAACAGGAAAGCTTACTCACCCTGGAAGATTTTACGGCTATGTGGGCATGTTTGGCTGATTTTGATGGTTTAGCATTTTACAACAGTGGCAAAACCGCAGGTGCTAGTCAGCGACACAAGCACTTGCAATTAGTGCCGCTACCACTTGCACCTTCGGGGCCGCAGATACCTATTGAACCTCTGCTAACAGCAGCACAATTTCAGGAATCGATAGCTTCTGATGTATCTGCTACGCCAACGGTAGGCTTTACCAACGTAATACCAAAACTTCCTTTTGTACATGCTTTCGCACCATTAAATCCCCATTGGGTGCGATCGCCATTTGCAGGGGCACAAGCAACTTTAGAAGTTTATCGTACTTTGCTACATTCTGTGGGAACTGGTGCTTACAATCTGCTAGCGACACGAGAATGGATCTTGATCGTACCGCGATCGCAGGAGCATTTCCAATCTATCTCTGTGAATTCATTAGGATTCGCTGGTGCTTTACTAGTGCGGAATCCAGCAGAAATGGAGATTCTCAAAGCCCAAGGGCCGATGACCATCCTCAAGAGTGTTGCTGTATCCTAATTACTGTACGTTCGCTCATTTTTAACCTGCAAGATTTAATTAAGCCTTACAAGGCTTATAATCCAGGCGATGCAATCGATTCAGGCATTTTTGTCTCGGACAGAGCTTTTGCCATTTTATGATTTATGCTATCCCTGTGCCTTAAATAATCGCCTCTGGGAGCCTTCTGTGATGGTCAAAAATTTTACTTATAACCCACATTCCGCAGATGTGAATCATATTACTGATATTTTTGAAAAATCAAACACAAACAAATTTTACCAGCCTAATTTTTTGGGTTTGATTTTCACTTTTCGTTCAAATAAACAGACATAATAAACAATTTAATTTCAGTCTTGTTAAAAAATAATTAACTTCGTCAATTAACTGACTTATTTATCCTAAATTCAGCAAGATAATTCTAGCGAAACTCATGGTATTCTTCGCCAAAAAGTTCTGGTTATAAAAAAATATCTCTATCCTTTTATTGAAAATCAGCCAACTCAAATCATTAGATAATATTGGCTACAGAATGAGCCTAAGTGATTCAGAATTTTTCGACGCTCCTCTGTTAAATTACTCATTTGCTTCCGTCCATTTATGATGAGCAAATGTACTGACTGAAATAGCTGAAATACCCACCTCATTGTCGGTTTAGTTGTTAATTTTTTTACCTGATTTCTGATGCTATCGCCGGATGTTGCTAATTCTTGTCTCAACTTTCTTTGTGCTAGATTATAGACTAATAAACACAGTCCCATTATCATTGCTATTGCCTCTACTCTTTCTGGAGTTTTGACAAATACACTTGAGGTAAAAAACAACGGGTCTTTTAAAAATCTAAATCCTCTTTCATTACATTGTTGGGCTTTATATTCTAAGAGTATCTCCTCATTACTTAATTCATTTTTATCTAATACATTCGTTGATAAAATAAATCTTCCAGCTTTAATCTTCTGCGCTTCAATCACTTCTATTCTCGTTTCTATTTGACCTTTAACTTGATATTTTATTTTGGTTGGTTCTGTCGATTTTTTTGGTCTTCCCGCTTTGGTGTACTCTTAAATGCTCTGGTAATACTCCAGTTCCTATTAGATGCTCAGTCGCTTTTCCTATGAAAAATTCTTCAAACAGGTATAATGGGGCGCTCAAAAATCCTAATCCATTCAAAATCATCGCCTTCATTACTTGTCCTGGAGTTAAGGTTTCTTTTTCTTTTATTCCTACTTTTTTATTGACTTCTTCTACTAATTCCATCTCATCTATTATTCCCGCTATTATTCCTAAATGGTCTATATTTAGGACTTTTATTGCTTCAGTTGGCTCATTCATCGTTTTTTTCTCCTTCTGCCTAACTCGATTATTTTATACGAAAAAAGCCTGAAATGATTACTAGACAATCATTTCAGGCTTTTATTTTCCAAATTCATAATTATTAAATCCGCTTTAATATGTGCGGAATGTGGGTTATAAATAACGGGTTACTTAAAAATCTCGTTTTTCCTTTTGCACTAAGGCTTTAATTCCCCTCCGGATCTCAAAATAAGCGAACGCACAGTAATTAAATTGGTGCGATATCAAACCTTTAGTTAAACCCTGAACGCAAATATCAAATATTTATTTAGGCAGGAAATAACAGTAAGAATAATAACTCAATACACCTAACTCAGCACTGGGTCAACGTCTCGCTACCACTAACAGCACATAGTACATCTGAATGCGGTTATGATCAAAGAGGCTAGGAAAATAACTTTTTAGCCAAAATCCTTGTTGGATTGTAAGCTACTTTTTTAAATCACTTTTCTAATGGAAATTACTGAACTCTTTGAACTTTCAATAAGACGAGCGCGATCGCACCATAGCGATCATTATCTAGCATTCGCTCACCTGGAACAAGTGCTTTCTAACACCGACATCGAGTCTCTATCCGTCGATAAGTCGGCGGTGGTAGAAATCTGTTTGGATAAGTCTAGCACCGCAAGGCGGAAGTCAAAAGGCTTTAATTATGGGCTTTTCGGCTGTTTTGAATGATAGGTTTATTTTCGCCAACCTGTACTAGTAGTCTGTTAATAAATAATTGATGGATAAATTCCCTGTAGAGACGGCGATTTATCGCGTCTTTCTAACCGTCAAAATGAATTTGATAAACCACTAGATAAAGGTATGGATATTGAAACCCACGAGCAAATATGGGGGCCAACCTCTGGCCGTTCGCGGTTTGAAAAACGGGAAAGTTTTGCTGATGATTTATGTGCGGTGAGCGCTTTATAGCGTTTCCTAATCACATGAGTTACATCATAGCCCCCTCTCGAAGAGCGGGGAGGGGGTTGGGGGTGGGGTTCTTGTACTTCACTCAACTGATAACCGCTTTATGTCGATTCAGCTTGAATCTATTAAATCTAAAATGTTACCTCCACAAGCTGAAAAAAAAATGCGCTGCTGGATTCGCAGTCGCCACTTGATTTGTTCGGGCAACTTTTTTATATTCGAGACATTAGAATATACGACCATTGAAAGATTCTCTCAATGTGTCGCTTCTTTAGGAGGAACAGTAATATGCGTTGAACCGATTAATAAAATTTGGATGGGCGATCATCGCCAAGTAATTTTATATCAGGCAAAAGCTAGTTTACATACGCCTCATCATACTTTGAAACAATACTGGATAAAATCCGGTAGTGCATACACTAAATTTGATGAGCGTGTTTGAGAGTTACTATCCTGCGGAAACGATTCTGACAGGCGTTTGCACTCCAATTCAAAATTAAGTTTTGAATTTTAAATACTCCCCTTGGGGGTTGACGGCTAATTGTTAATGTCTAATTGCCAATTTTTTATAATGATTAGCTGTTAGTTATTAATAGTTAGCCGTCTAAGTTTGTTAGAAAAGATAAAGCAATACAGTTCAGGATGAGCAACAAAACTCTCATGTAGAGACGCGATTTATCGCGTCTTGAAATCCCAATTATTTACACCAATAACCCTTAACTGAACCGTATTGACATATAAACTATATTTGTGTTCTGAAAGCGTAATTTAACGCCGTAAGCATCGCATGAAATACTTCTACAAAGTGCGTAGACTCTTCTTCGGCTTTTTGCGAGAGTTCCCCTCAAAGTTTCACTATACCCAGGCTGATTTGAATTGCTCTATCTACCTGTGCGATCGTTTCTGGGCGCAGAATTCCCAGGTGTTTAATAAGCCTTTGCTTGTCAATTGAGCGAATCTGATTGAGAAGTACAACCGAATCAACCTCCAAACCGCCTTCTGGTACTCTAATCAGTACTTCAGTAGGATACAAAGGTTCTATAAACTTTGAGCTGATAGCTGCTACAACCGTGATCGGACTGGTCTATTAGAAACATCATTTTGCAAGATTAAAGCTGGGCGTGTTTTTTTAATCTCTGCACCAATAGTTGGATCGAAATTGACTAAGTATACTTCACCGCGTTTGGGGTAGCTTACTTTTCGTTTTTGTGCCACAATTCTTCTTCCAAGTCAAACCATTCTTCTACTAACCCCAAATCGCGTTCCGCCCGTTGGATGGCTCCCTCTTTTAACTGTTCTCTAAGATTGACTAAGGCTTTTTCAGCAATATAATATTGCACAGCTTCATTGATGAATCGACTGCGATCGCGTAGCGTCTCCTCTGGAGAATCGCCTTTATCAACAACTTGATCAATTAGTTCAATTGTCTCATCTGGCAAAGTGATGTTAATGTGGCGATGCATGATTTATTGCTTTATTTTCTACACATCTAAATAATATTGTATGACTTCGTTGAGGAATAGACTGCGATCGCCTAGCGTCTCCTCCTGAGAATCGCCTTTACCAACAACTTGAGCAATTAGTTCAATTGTCTCATCTGGCAAAGTGATATTAATCCGGCGATGCATAACTTTTCGCTCTGTTTTGCCTATCAGCTTTATTAGACCTCTTGCAAAAGTCCCTAATACCCCACTTCCAACCCCTCCTCGCTTGTGGGGAGGGGAGACAAAGCGTAGCTTTGGCGGGGTGGGGTTCTTCGGGTTTAATAAGTAATCAAGCGGACATGATATAACCCTTGCAACACCCTAATCGCCCGCCATCTACTTAATATCATCACAAAGACGCTTATCGCTCTCACTCAAATTCGAGTTACTCTGCAAATAATATTGCAGCCAATTGCAACCCCGCACCAGCAATTGGTCTAAACTCTCCACAGGCCACAACCGCGCTGTGTTGTCATAAGATGCCGTGGCGATGGTTTTGCCGTCCGGGCTGAAACTCACACTATTGACTCTGTCTTGATGCCCTTGGAACTGGTTACGTTCTTTAATTTTATCGAGAATAGTATCCAAAGCAAACATAGGGCCGATAGCTGGATATTTTTCTAGAGGGCGACCATCTTTTACCAAAGTTTTTAATTCTTTACCAGTCTGCACTGCTGCCACCAGCGATTCTAACTCGGTATACTCAAACTGTCTTAAAGCATTAACTCCAGCCCGTTCTAGGTTTGTTCCTTGCTGTGCTTCTATTTGTGCTGTTTTTGCTGCTCGTGTTGCTTCATCTGCTTTTGTCAGGGCTGCTTGTGCTTGACTTAAAATAGTTTGAGCCTGTTTAGTTTTAGATTCTGCTTCCTGTTGTTGTCTATTTGCCTGTTGTGCTTTCTCTTGAGCGGTTTTGACTTGTTCGTTAGCTGTTTGAATTTTTTCCTCTGCTTGGGCGTTTTTCTCTTGTAATTTTGCTGCTTGCTGGTTTACCTTCTCCAAATCTGCCTTAGCAAGACGCAAGCTTGCATTTGCCTTTGTAGTTTCTGCTTTTGCTAGTTTAGACTTTTGCTCTGCATCTTTCTTTTTAGCTTCTAATTCTTGCGCTTTCTTCCGTATCTCTACCTGTTCTTTTTTTGTAGCTTTTCAGGCTTTGAGTTACTTGATTGTAGTTTGCTTCAGCCCTTGTAACTTTATTTTCTGCCTGTTGCTTTTTGTTCTCAGCATCCTTAGCAAATTGAATTTGACTCAATGCATATAAGGATGATATACCTGCAAATAATAATAGACACACTGCTAAACCAGAACTTAACGCTAACCGCTTGCGTCCCTCTTGAATTTGCTGGTCAGCTTTGCGTTTCGCATCAGCTAATATCTGCCCTGCCTCTTGTTCCCGCTTTAGTTCCTCTTTAGTTAGCTTCTGTTGTGGCTCTTGGGTACTTAGCGTGCTAAATTAATAGGATAATGCCAAGAAAGTAAAGC
>JAHCSU010000402.1 GCA_023522315.1 Nostoc sp. CCCryo 231-06 | reverse complement strand
CATGATATTCCATTCTTGAACAATGTTTGAACCTGATAAAATGGCGACCTGAAATGAAAAAACCCCCTGCGCCGCAGGGGATTGTGATTGTATCTACTTTATTGACCTAATACCATTTAAACTTGTTTATTGAAATTAAAAAACTTTCGTAGTCCAATCCTCACAATTCCAAATATCGGTCGCAATTTCACGATAGAAATCAGGTTCGTGGGATACCATCAAGATACTTCCGCGATATGCCTTTAAAGCTCGCTTTAACTCTTCTTTTGCTTCCACATCCAAGTGGTTGGTAGGTTCGTCTAGAATTAATAAATTCGTTTCTGTGTTTAAAATTTTACACAATCGAACTTTGGCTTTTTCGCCGCCAGAAAGGACTTCGATTTTACTTTCAATATGTTTCGTCGTTAATCCGCATTTTGCCAGAGCAGCACGAACTTCAGCCTGATTCATACTTGGGAACTCGCTCCAAATCTCTTCAATACAAGTGTTGTAGTTGGCCTGCTTAACTTCCTGCTCGAAGTAACCGATGTATTGATACTCACCGCGTTCCACTTTACCCGTAATGGGACTAATCAATCCAAGAATACTTTTTAAAAGAGTAGACTTACCAATACCGTTAGCTCCCACGAATGCAATTTTTTGTCCGCGTTCCATTTTTAAATTCAGAGGGCGTGAAAGTGGTTCATTGTAACCAATAACAAGATCTTCAGTCGTGAAAATCCAGCGACTAGCTGCACGAGCTTCTTTGAAAATAAACTCTGGTTTCGGCTTCTCTCTCCCCAATTCAATAATTTCCATTTTGTCGAGCTTCTTTTGACGAGACATCGCCATATTACGAGTCGCAACACTTGCCTTGTTGCGAGCAACGAAATCCTTTAAATCAGCAATTTCTTGTTGTTGACGCTTGTATGCAGCCTCTAGCTGCTGCTTTTTCATTTCATATACTTTTAAGAAGTTATCATAGTCACCAACATAGCGATTTAACTCTTGGTTTTCCATGTGATAGATCAAGTTAACAACATTGTTCAAGAATGGAATATCATGTGAAATCAAGATAAATGCATTCTCATATTCCTGTAAATAGCGCTTCAACCATTCGATATGCTGTTCATCCAAATAGTTTGTAGGCTCGTCTAGTAATAGGATTTCAGGTTTTTCCAGCAAAAGCTTTGCTAGTAAAACTTTCGTACGCTGCCCACCGCTGAGATCATCTATATCACGATCAAGTCCAACATCGTCTGATCCCCCAACATAACTTCCTTCCTGATTATCCTTTGTCTTCCTTGTGTAAGATTGGCTTCATGTCCATCTAAAGTAGCTTCCTGTCCCCCCTGCCCATTACAAGCAAGAGGAGGAACTAAATGAAGCAACAGCCAAAATGGCAGATGCCACCCCTTAAGAGCATGAGGAGCATCTTGAAAAAATGGGCGAAGTCCAGGACCATCTTGATGATGGCGGCTTTTTATTCTCTGGATATTAAAATTGAGAAAGCAGCGCGGGTGGTCTCCCTTTGGAAATGTCCTTCAAGGTTATCTTGGGAAATAGAAATAATAGCTAAATCAGGGAATTATATGGATTACATGATTTAGCAGATTCTTTCCGCCTATATTTCAATGCCATAAAATCAACATCCAGCTTTAATAGAGCCTTTAATTAAGAAAGGGCAGACTCCAACTTATCCCAATAATCGAATTACATTTTTCACAAGAAATAACTTTAGATAGAAAAAACAGTATAAATCTAGTAAGATATCCACATGGAATATTAGAGAAGGGGTAAAAAAAATGAGCGTAT
>JAHCSU010000401.1 GCA_023522315.1 Nostoc sp. CCCryo 231-06 | reverse complement strand
TGTTCAACCCAACCTACAAATATTTGATTTTTTCAGAGTAATAAAAGAGCGTTAAAGAGTCGTATTGCCAAAAAGCCTGTAGTCAAGACAGCCAAGCTTAGAAACGGCAGTAGTTTAAAACTTAACTTCCAAACTGACAGAGACTTGAAAAAATGAAAATGACTTTTCAGAAACTTTTAATTGGTGCCTCAATGGCTATTGGTGCGATCGTTGCCACTGTCCCAGCACAGGCTGGAACCCTCACTGGTGCTACTATTGGTGGAACAGCAGCCAGTGATTATTTAGTCTATGATTCCAATGCTACAAATACCTTCACAGTAGCAAATACTAGTGAAAATGTACAAAAAATTCTAAGTGGTAACGCCGCGAGTCCCACTGGAAATGTAGAGCTAGCTGCTAGTAGTGAACAAGCTGGTTTTGATTTTACCAAAAACACCAGCTTGACAGGTACAATCGGTGGAAAAACCCTAACTCTAAGCAGCCTCACTTCTGATGACTTGTTTGGAGTCGGCCAAAAAACTACTACCTATGGGTCAAGTAATTTAGCTAACACCTGGTTTAACGACGTTGTAAATACTTATAGTAGTTTATTCCCTACGTCCACCCTTGGTAAAAAGACTGTGTTTGACACTTTTCTTAAAACTGGCGGATTTCAACGCTTTAGTGACCCTAATATTTCCTATGTCAATCAAGATGACACCAGTGGTTTAATTAGTATTGGTTTAGCAGGTCACTTCAATGCCGCACCCCTTTTAGGACTGTCGTCTAGCCTAAATGTACAAGCAAGTGAAATCGTCAAATACACTTATGACGGTAAGACTGACTACTTGTATAGCTTTAAAGCTACCAACTCTGGTTTACTTGAAAAAAGTGATGGCATATCCCATAGCGGTAATTATGAAGTCACCATCAAGGGTGTACCTTCCGCAGCAGTCCCAGAACCATCAGTAATACTTGGTCTGTTGGGTGTGGCTGGTGTCTTTGCTACACAACGCAAATTGAAAAAAGCATCAATTTAAGAAGACTGCAAATTCAAAACTACAAATAAGTAAGGGAGCTAACACCTCCCTTTTTTTATGAATACTTCCTTCCAGCTAGAAGCTTATTTAAGCTTCTAGGTTATACTGTTTATAAAAATATTTACAACAAATTAAATGGTGTGCCCGCTATCGGCGGAAACTAAGCCACCCTGCAATAAGCCGCAGAAGTGCCTATATACTTCTCTATGTGCAGACTAAAAGCCTAGCTACTTTATATTTACTTGATAATACTTTCTTAAATCGGCACGAAAAAATAATTTTTCTTAAAATAGAGAAAGATTACCTAATTTTGGTTGTGACAATATCTACTCAAATATTACCACTGGTTAAAGAGCCAGAACGACTGGAAAATCGTCTAGCTGAAATTCCACCGGAACCGGGGGTTTATTTCATGCGGGACAGTAGCGATCGCATTATATATATAGGAAAATCACGTAAGTTGCGATCGCGTGTCCGTTCCTATTTCCGGGATGGCTACAACAAGAGTGAACGCATCGCCACGATGGTGAAGTTGGTGACAGAAATTGAATTCATCGTCACCGATACCGAAGCCGAAGCGTTAGCGCTAGAAGCGAATTTGATCAAGCAGCACCAGCCATACTTTAACGTGCTGCTCAAAGATGATAAAAAATATCCCTATCTCTGCATCACTTGGTCAGAAGATTATCCGCGAATTTTTATTACCCGTAAACGTCAATTTGGCAAAGAAAAGGATAAATTTTACGGGCCTTATACTGATGCTGGTCTTTTGCGAGAAATTGTCCGCCTGTGTAAGCGGATCTTCCCACAGCGACAACGACCTCAACCAGTTTTTAAAGACCGTCCTTGCTTAAATTATGATTTAGGGCGGTGTCCGGGTGTGTGTCAACAGATGATTTCACCAGAAGAATATCGCAAAATTGTGCAAAAAATAGCGATGGTCTTCCAAGGGCGAACTCAAGAACTGATTGATATTTTGACTCAACAGATGAACGCAGCAGCTGAGAACTTGAATTTTGAGTCAGCAGCGCGGATTCGTGACCAAATTTCTGGGTTAAAGTCGCTGACAGCTAATCAAAAAGTTTCCTTACCAGATGATACAGTTTCGCGGGATGCGATCGCACTGGCAGCCAACGAAGAACACGCTTGCATTCAACTATTCCAGATTCGCGCTGGGCAATTAGTAGGACGTTTAGCCTTTGTGGCGGATGCTCACGCAGAACCGGGAGCTATTTTACAACGAGCTTTAGAGGAACATTACCAAACTGCTGACTCAGTAGAAATACCTTTAGAAATTCTTGTACAGCATGATTTACCAGATAGCGAGATATTGGCGGATGTCTTAACTCAACGTAAAGGTAAAAAAGTCACAATCTTGACTCCTTTACGGCAAACTAAGGCAGAATTAATTGAGATGGTAGAGCGAAATGCCCAGTATGAATTGCAAAGAATGCAAAAACTAGGCGATCGCAACAACCAAGCAATGCAAGATTTAGCCGCCATTCTCGATTTACCAGATGTACCCCACCGTATCGAAGGTTATGATATTTCCCATATTCAAGGGTCAAATGCAGTAGCTTCGCAAGTCGTGTTTATCGACGGATTACCCGCCAAACAGCATTATCGCCACTACAAAATTAAAAATCCCACGGTAACGGCGGGACATTCAGATGATTTTGCTAGTCTTGCTGAAGTTATTGGGCGACGCTTCCGTAAGTATGGCGACGATCCCCAGTTGGCACGTTTAGGTAATCCAGATTGGCCTGATTTAATCATGATCGATGGTGGTAAAGGTCAATTATCATCAGTTGTCGCCGTTTTGCAAGAGATGAATTTATTAGAGGACTTGCGAGTTGTGAGTCTGGCGAAGCAGCGAGAAGAGATTTTTTTACCGGGAGAATCTAAACCCTTAACAACTGATTCAGAACAATCAGGGGTGCAGTTGTTGCGGCGGTTGCGGGATGAAGCGCACCGGTTTGCAGTGACTTTTCATCGTCAGCAACGCAGTGATAAATTGAAGCGATCGCGTTTAGATGAAATTCCTGGCTTAGGACATCATCGACAAAAGCAGCTACTAGGACATTTTCGCTCAGTTGATTATATTCGGCAAGCTGCACCCACACAACTTGCTGAGGTTCCAGGAATCGGCCCGCGTTTGGCTCAAGAAATTTACGATTATTTTCATCCTTCTTGATATGGCCCAAAAGCATCTGACATAAGTATTTGAAATTTTCAATTAGTGAAGTTTTAATTCTAGGGCTTTCAAGGTGGTGGAATTTTTGGACAATAATTCCTCTTTTATCTGTGACTCTATGGTTATAGAAATTACTTTCAAACCGCAGAGGCACAGAGAGCGCAGAGAGAAGAAAAGAGATTTTACGAATCACCTTGAAAGGGCTAGTTTTAATTCTAAGACACTAGTATTACTCGGCATCTATGCTGTAGTATCAATTTTCAAAGGTTGTCGAATTCTTCTGTGATTCCCTAAAAAGCCAAAACATCAGGTAGATGCCAAAATATTGCTGTTTGTCTATTTCGTTATAACTCACAAATTTTTCAGCCTGTTGATATCGCTCTAACGCTTGCCGGAAGTTCTTTTTTGTAACTTTCTCTCCTAATGCTTGAGATAGTAATTGCCATAAGGCAGACCCTACATCCTTCTTTATATAATCGAGACAGTAGCCGCGATCGTTGGCAAACTGTTCGTATGTCTGATTTTCAGAAGATGCTTTTAACAAATCACTTTGTAAATCAGTCAAGTGTCTGCCAGATGATTTCGATACCACTTTATCCGCAATAGTTACAGCGCTTCCGGCTATTATGCAATACAGTTTTCCTCTAGCTCCTCTCCTATC
>JAHCSU010000400.1 GCA_023522315.1 Nostoc sp. CCCryo 231-06 | reverse complement strand
GCGGCTCAGTCTACGCAGGAATGGCAATCTATGATACAATGCAGCAGATTCGCCCTGATGTTGTTACCATCTGTTTTGGATTAGCCGCGAGCATGGGGGCATTTTTGTTGACAGCAGGGGCTGCCGGTAAGCGAATGTCTCTGCCCGACTCCCGGATTATGATTCACCAACCACTAGGTGGCGCTCAAGGTCAAGCCATTGACATTGAAATTCAAGCCAGAGAAATTCTTTACATTAAGGCTAAGTTGAATCAGTTAATGGCTCATCATACTGGTCAAAGCTTAGAAAGACTTGAAGCCGATACTGAGCGCGACTTTTTCATGTCGGCAGAAGAGGCGAAGAACTACGGTTTGATTGATCAGGTAATTTCCAGGCAAAATCTTCCCACAGCAGGGGAAAACGTCACCATTCTGAAATAAGAGGCTGGTATGTCTAAGTACGACTCCCATTTGAAATGTTCATTTTGCGGCAAGTCTCAAGAGCAGGTGCGTAAATTAATCGCGGGGCCGGGAGTCTACATCTGCGATGAATGCGTTGACTTGTGTAATGAAATACTAGACGAAGAGTTACTCGATACAAATGGTGCGGCAGCACAACCTGCACCAAGAGCAGAACCACCTCAAAAACGGCGGACTCAATCTTCTAGTATTTCGTTTAATCAAATACCCAAGCCAAGAGAGATTAAAAATTATCTAGACGAACACGTCATTGGTCAAGACGAAGCAAAGAAAGTCCTGTCAGTAGCCGTTTACAATCACTACAAGCGGTTGGCGGTGATTCAGTCTAAAGCCAGTGGCAAAGGTGGGGCGGATGATGCTGTAGAACTGCAAAAGTCTAACATTTTGTTAATTGGCCCGACTGGTTGCGGTAAAACTCTCTTAGCGCAAACCCTAGCGAAAATCCTGGATGTACCCTTTGCCGTTGCTGATGCTACAACGCTGACGGAAGCGGGGTATGTGGGAGAAGATGTGGAAAATATCTTGCTGCGACTGTTGCAAGTGGCAGATTTAGATATAGAGGAAGCGCAACGAGGAATTATCTACATTGATGAAATTGACAAAATTGCTCGCAAGAGTGAGAACCCGTCAATTACCCGCGATGTTTCTGGCGAAGGTGTGCAGCAAGCTTTGTTGAAAATGTTAGAGGGAACGATCGCCAATGTACCACCCCAAGGAGGGCGTAAGCATCCCTATCAAGACTGCATCCAGATTGATACAAGCAATATTTTGTTTGTCTGTGGTGGTGCTTTCGTAGGCTTAGAAAAGGTTGTGGATCAGAGAGTTGGTAAAAAAGCAATAGGCTTTGTGCAACCTGGAGAAGGCCAATCGAAAGAAAAACGGGCAGCAGATACTCTCCGCCATCTAGCACCAGATGATCTAGTAAAATTTGGCATGATTCCGGAATTTATTGGGCGCGTGCCAATGGTAGCAGTAGTAGATCCGCTAGATGAAGAAGCGCTGATGGCAATTCTCACCCAACCACGCAGCGCCTTAGTGAAGCAGTACCAAAAACTGCTGAAGATGGATAATGTCCAGTTAGATTTTAAACCAGATGCTTTACGAGCGATCGCTCAAGAAGCCTACCGCCGTAAAACTGGTGCTAGAGCGCTGCGAGGCATTGTCGAAGAACTTATGCTGGATGTAATGTACGAGTTACCCTCCCGTAAGGATGTGACACGCTGTACAGTAACACGGGAGATGGTCGAGAAGCGATCGACTGCCGAACTGATAATACATCCATCTTCACTACCGAAACCAGAGTCAGCCTAATAGTCATTAGTCATTGGTAATTAGTAATTAGGCAAAAACTAAGGATTGACACTCCCCGTGCTAAAGCAACGGGGATTCTTAAAACATCACTGTCTTAA
>JAHCSU010000399.1 GCA_023522315.1 Nostoc sp. CCCryo 231-06 | reverse complement strand
ATCTAATTAGCGCAATGAATCAATTCAAACCCTTTTATTCTTCTGGATAAAAGGCTTTATTTACTATTTGTTGATTCCGGAAACTGACAGAAAAGGGGTAATATCCCCATCTTCGTTGGTAAGCAGTTGAAATTCTGAGTAGAGTTGTCCGTGATGTTCCTTGAGGTTCTGAGGCATAACTCTGTACCTCAATCCGCTCCACGTGGATTATCGATTACGAATAACCATGTTCCATCTGGCTGGCGACGGACTACCTCGGCATTTTTTCCCGTTAAGGTGACTGGATTGCCATCGGTTCCTTTGGCGGTAGCACTCCATGTTCCACGCGTTATGGCAAGATTTCCGTCTGAGCTTTGGAATGCCTCGATCTCTGTCGTGAAACTGACCTCGTCAAACGCAATCCATGCTTTGAGAGCCTCACGAATAGCCGTTTGACCTGTGACAGCTTCCCCAGAGTCGAGTATAAACGTGGCGTTTGGCTCGTAGAGAGCAACGACGGTTTCTAAGTCCTTTCGCTGCAGTGCCTCCATCAGTAAAATGTCGCATTCTTCTGGTTTGCGTGCTGGCATATTCTTTGTCCTTTGACTTGGTAGACGTGAACTTAACAACTTATCTGAGTTAAATACACTATGTCAGACGAACAGACAAAGAGTATGCTAAGAGCTTGCGGCGTTTTTACAAGATATTGCTATCGCCGCAAAAAAGCCTTGGGAGTAATTCCAACAAGACGCTTGAAGTGATAATTCAGATGTCCCTGACTAGAAAATCCAACGATTTGAGCAATATCTGCGATCTCTAAATTTGTTTTAAGTAAGTCTTTGG
>JAHCSU010000040.1 GCA_023522315.1 Nostoc sp. CCCryo 231-06 | reverse complement strand
GTCGGCGATTTTAACGCAGACGGGAAAGATGATTTAGTCAACGTCTTCAATGATGGGGGTCTAGCCAGTATCGATACTCATGTTTGGTATTGAGCCAAGACAGGCTTAAAAACCTGTAATCTAATCTAAACATGGGAAGTTTTGTGGTCAAAGTTTTAAAGCGACCTTGGGAGGAGCGCTGCTGGATGCTTGAGTTTTTACGTCAAGCAGTAGACCGCAACTATGGCGTAGCCTGCAAAATTTGTTTCCCATCTGGCTGATTTTGGTTGATTTTTGGAGTTTATAAATAAGAGAATCTTATCATTCTCCCAGACGATCAGCTTTTTTCCATTCCTCCAAAAACGGTATCGTACACTACTATTTTTTAGCGATACCTTCGGTGAGCTTCGCTAACGCAGAAGTTTTCGGTCTACTGAATGTAAAAGCTACGGCAAAAGCTCCGGCGAAGGCTTCAGCAAAAGCTCCGCCTGCGGCTACGGCAAAGGCTCCAGCTATGGCTCCGGCTCCAACAAGCTGTAGTTGTGGGAAGTACAGCCTACTCGTTAATGCCACATCCAGTTCAGTTATGGCAACGTGAAGTCCACATCCCTGGCATCTATGATCTTGAAGTCGATACCTCGTTGTTAAGTCCAGGTGCATGTGCCGAGGTAATACGCCAGCACCTCGCAGATATTCCAGCGCCGTCTGCATTCCAACGACTTGCTGCACACCATACTTAAGCTGTAGTTATCAATATTGCAACTGTAGCGGTCTTCGGGTTCATGGGAGCGGTCTTCGGGTTCACGGGAGCGGTTTTCTGGTTCACGGGAGCGGTTTTCCTTGCAACGTTACTCACTAACACCCAGTTTATGTATGCTATTAGAAGGTTTGAACTCAGGGCTATTTCGTTCTAAACAGAAACCGCCCAGAACTGAAGTTCACAGGCTTT
>JAHCSU010000004.1 GCA_023522315.1 Nostoc sp. CCCryo 231-06 | reverse complement strand
CTTTGTTGGTTGATAACCTTTCAATAAGACAAGAGCCAAAGTCTGATAAATCTATCGGTTTGGATGTAGGGATAACTTCGTTGATTGCTACTAGTGATGGGGACAAAATCGCTAACCCAAAGCACTTTAAACGATTACGGAAAAAGTTAAGACGCTTTCAAAAAGACTTATCTCGTAAACAAAAAGGATCTAATAATAGACGTATTGCCAGATGTAAAGTGGCAAAAATCCATGCCCAAATAGCCGATAGCCGTAATGATTTTTTGCACAAGCTAACAACTCAACTGGTTCGTGAAAACCAAACGATAGTGGTTGAGGATTTGGCAATCAAGAATATGGTCAAAAATCAGAAATTGGCTCAAAGCATTAGTGACGCTAGTTGGGGAGAATTAATTCGCCAGCTTACCTACAAATGCGAGTGGTATGGTCGAATTCTTGTCAAGATTGACCGATGGTTTCCTAGCTCTAAAAGGTGTGGAAATTGTGGGCATATCGTTGAGAAAATGCCGTTGAATATTCGAGAGTGGGATTGTCCTAAATGTGGGACGAACCACGATCGAGATATCAACGCCAGTAAAAATATTTTGGCTGCGGGACTCGCAGTTGCAGTCTGTGGAGCGAACGTAAGACCTGATAGCCATACGGCTAAAAGGCAGTTGCGAAAATCCAGCAATGGAAAGAAACAGAAACCTAAGTCGTGAGTCTTAGGAATCCCTGTACCTTTAGGTCAGGGAGGATGTCAAGGAAGTTCTTTTTAGATGTAAGACTCCCTATGGTAGCACAGATGTACTACCATACTTCTAAATTTTGCGATCGCGTATCCGTCTGTCGTAGGCGATCGCTGCTTAAAATTTTAGACCACATCAGCCTGTGTCGTTTCAGAATCCACGCACTGTAACTGTTGTGTACTCTCCTGTGCCAGAATTGCTGTTGCGTCTAAATTAGGTTTTGGTAAATATTTCATTTCCCAGACTTTGAGCAAAATCAGATATTCGTAGAATGCCTGCAATGTACACCAAGCAATTCCGGCGCGTCCATCTAAGCAGCCGCCTAAGATAAAATACATATATACAAAGCGTAGCAACGGTCTGGCGGGTAAACGCAAAGATAAATCTTTCAAGGCGCGGCGTTTTTCAACTTCCGATTTGCCAAAGAATAAATCTTGCCAGTTGACCTTTCCCTGTTCTAGTTGATATAGCGTTTCTTGGGCTTCGTCTGTAGAATAACGGTTATGCTTGTCAATCCAGCGACTCAAGCCTTTGCTACAAGTGTAGTGCGGGTATGTCTCTTTGAGAAAGCTAGTTGCACCCTCACAAACTTCCCGTTCAGTATGACCATAGTCTGTAAACCAGACCTTACCGTGGCGGAAGAGGCGCATTTGGTAACGGGGATACTGTGTGCTGTAGCGAATCCAACGATTCATGAACATGACACGTTCAGCCACGTAGTAACCGATGTAGTCTTGACTCTGACTTGCCTTTTCGCATTCAGCGAACAGTTCTGGTGTCATGCGCTCGTCAGCTTCGAGAATATAAACCCATTCGTGCTTCGGAGGGATAGACTCTAACATCCAGGTGCGTTGGCGGCCGTGGCTTTCAAAAGCGTGTTGAACGACGCGGATGGGATAGCGACTAGCGATTTCCACAGTGCGATCGCTACTGCATGAATCCACAACAATGATGTCATCCGATAGCATCGCCGATTCGATACAAGCGGCAATATCTAACTCTTCGTTATATGTCAGTATGTAAATTGAGAACATTACCCAAGTTTTATAGCGATTTTACTGAGTGATAATTACCTTTTTATGTTATTAGCTATCAGGCGTATGGCAGTATAAGCCGTCAAACGTCCTACTGCCATACCGATAATCGATTAGCGTGCGGTAGCTCTAGGTTTAGCACCTTGTACAGCACCTCTACCTCTTAAGCCTGTCCAGCCGATGATAATGTAACCAATAGACAACAGCAAACTGCTAATACCAATCCGCAGTCCAGACTTCCAAGCAGTATCTTTAGCTTGTTTCTCTGCTTCTTCTCTGCGCTGGCGAACTTGGCTCAGTTGTTGAGTTCGCAGCGTCTGAATATCTGTTTGTTGTTCAATAGCTTTGTCAAGTACTTGTGGATCTGTTTTAGCCTTCTTTAGTAACTCTTTGATATTTGCGGGGATTTGAGAGCTTTCAATTGCTTGCTTATATCTTTGCTCATCTTTGAGGATTTCACTAAACTGAGCTTTTGTTTGGGTTCGCAGTTGATTTAGTTGAGCTTTTCCTTGCTCAGTAGTCAGTTGTGCTTGCAATTGCAATAACCGATTGTTTACTTGAGTTTCTGCCTGATCTCCTTCTTGAGCGATGCGGTTGAGTGTTTGAGTCTTAGCTTGATTGACGTTATTAAGGTGCAGTGGAAAAATCAGCAAGAACATCAACCCTAAAATACTTGAGAGGATCACGGCGGGAAATCTTAAATCCATACCTTGGGGGCGATCGCTTGCGGCATCAGCACTATCAATCCAATAAGCAGCAAACAGTAGCCCTAAACCTACGAGAGGAACAATTCCCCGATCAACTAGCGCTGTTGCCAAGTTGATTTGCCATACGCGATCTGTCGGTTGGAAGGGTAACAATAGAATAAAAAAGTCAACGAAAAACGACAAAATGCAAATTATTCCAACTACCTTAAGTGTGAGAGCAGTACCTACGGAAGCAAAACGGTTAACCATAATTTTTTGAACTGGCGGTGAATACGAGTGATTTCCATATTTCAACTTACTTGAATATTGTGCCCATGAGCCTAACTATTGTGTATAAACATAAAGCAGATGCAGTACTACTTAAGGCTCTCTGTCTCTTGGTTTTCAACTAGGCCACAGTAACATTTGTTATGTGCAGTGTCTTCAGGAAATTTGTGGTGTTTTAAAATACGAACATGATGCGGGGCTGTAAGAAAAGACTGATTAATTACCCGATTTCTCTTATTACAGTTCTCAATCGATCGTAATATAGGCATTTTGTAGGGGCGCACATTTGTACGCCCCTAGTCGGTTTTGCATCCATATAAAAATAAATCCCTATATCTCCTTCATTTTTCCATCTCCCTTGCAAGGGCTTGTTCCCAAATTGGCAGATCCTCCGGTCGGTCAACATCAGCTAAAGGCGACAAGTTCACGTATGATAAATTAAGTTTCTGAGCAATGTCCACGGTTTTCTGGAATACTTGAGCAGTTCCCCACTCGATATTAACGAATAACTCCGGGATGGGTTGCCGCAACCCAATTAAGTAATATCCACCGTCGATCGCAGGGCCAAGTACTAAGTCAAAGGTGTGTAACTTCTCAAAGGCTGTCTCTAGAATCTGGGCATTGACTCCAGGGCAATCTGTACCGATGATAATTACTTTTGTGGCATCAGATTCAAAAGCCTCGAAAAGCGATCGCGCCATCCGCGAACCTAGATCCCCTTCAGCTTGAGACTGGTAAACCAAATCCAACCCCAGCCAGTCTTGCATAAGTTGCAAATCCCCACCTGCAAATCTCACTTCCACACATATAGCAATGGCTTTTTGCAATTCTTGAACTTTAAATATTGTATGTTCAGTCATTTCCCGTTGAAGATTGGCAGCGCCAACAGTTCCCAAAGCAGGTATCAGTCTGGTTTTTGTCTTACCTGGTTCTGGATACCGGGTGAAAATAATCAAGTGCTGTTTTGGGTTTGCTGGTAAGTTCAGCACGCAATACCTTATTTGAATAAACTAAAAATATCTTAATAGCAATACTTATCGTTTTCGGCTGTGGTATGTTCTTTTTCCATTCGCATTGCTCCCAAAATCGTAGAAACAACAACACAACGTTTAGCTTTACCACCAGACTTGCTTGATAGTGTTATCCGTCCTAAATCTTTAGCATTACCTCTGTAGTCAAATCTAACTTCTTGTACAGTAGTAAGTGACGGTTGGAAGTTTGTCTCAGAATCGAGGCGCACATTAGAATGTAGATTATTCCAGTTAGCAGCAGATGGGTTTACTGTAGCAGGATGAACCGCCCATTGAACAATACCGTTTTGTTCACGAAAACTAGCTTGCCAAGTCAATTTTTCCTTGGTAGCTTGGCTTTTGGCTTGGCGCATAGCAAGGTGAACTTCGCTTCTGGCAGTATTGAGGCGTTGAGTGTTCACAAAAGTTAGCCAGCTGGGTATTCCCACCGTAGCTAATATACCAATTAATAGAATAACTACTAACATCTCTGGCAGTGTGAAACCACTGTTAGAAGGCTTATTAAAGAGATACTTTGTCTTAACTAGATAGGGAAAATGCACCTGGGTATTCATTGTTATTTTTTAGTTCGTTTTCAACTAACCACATATTTAAGAATGTTTTAGTTTCTTAGCAGGGCTATTTCGTTCTAGACATAAACCGCCCAGAACTAAAGGTCTTTTTTTTATAGCTAAAGTACGTTTTAACGGACTAAGTAGGTAGGCGTAATTAAATATAACCGACATTCCGCACTTCAAGATGTAACACATTGATATTCAAGAAGATTTCC